>CASEWT010000107.1:1021-3201 GCA_949291655.1 uncultured Bacillota bacterium | reverse complement strand
AAGCCCGAGGCGAAACCCCAGGCCAAGCCTGTTCCGAAACCCGAGGCGAAGCCTGCGCCTGAGAAGAAGGTCGCGATCGCGAGGAAGCCTGCTCCCAAGGAGAGCTTCGAGAAGAGCTATCCCGAGCGGAAAGGCGGCCGTCCCCGCGGAGACGAGGAAATCCCCGTCTTCACCGCGATGGAGGGACGGGAGAAGCCTCTCCCTGCCAGGAAGGAACTTCCTCCCCAGGAATCGCTCCCCAAGCCGTTCTTCGAGTTCGGGCCGACCCTTGAGGCGGCGATCGCCAAGAGCGTCGCCCACGAGGGCGGGATGGTCCGCGGGACCGGGGTGCCCTATCTCCCCGCCGTCCACGGGCCCTTCGACCTCACGGAGGACGTGGTCCTCGCCGCGGTGAAGGACATCTCCTTCGGCCCTGGCGAGAGGAAGTCCGTCACCATCAAGGGCGCCACATTCATCCTCGAGAAGGGGAACAAGGGGGACTACAAGGCCGGCTACCAGAAGCCCGGGCCCAAGAAAGCCCGAGGCGAAACCCCAGGCCAAGCCTGTTCCGAAACCCGAGGCGAAGCCTGCGCCTGAGAAGAAGGTCGCGATCGCGAGGAAGCCTGCTCCCAAGAGCGACAACCTCGTCCTCGCCCTCAAGCACGAGCAGATCGTGCTCGCCAACCTCGGGAATCCCTCGGTCACCATCGAGAGGAAGCTCAAGGACCTTGACGAGCAGGAGGAAAGGCTCCGCTCCTTGAAGCCGAGCGAGAGGACCAAGCTCAAGCTCGGGCTCCGCGCCATCCAGCAGGAACGCGCGAAGCTCAAGAAGTAGCAAGTCCGGCCGCCTTCCTTCGGGAGGGCGGCTTTTCGTATCCCTTATCAGGGATTTGCAGGGTTTCCCTTTTCAAATTCAATCTGCCCGTATTGCAGAGTTTTCCTTTGCCATGAGAAAAGGCCCTCCCCGAAGGAAGGGCCTCTTGCAGGCGATTCCGCCTTAGTTGGCGCTCGGCTCGCTCGTCTCCGCGCCGCCGGTCTCGCCGCCCCCGGCAACGGGTGGGACGATGGCGCCCACGTCGGGGACCACGGTCTCGCCGACGCCGTCGATCATGGTGATCCAGTGGAGCTCGGCGTTCACCGCGTAGGAGGCGAGGTCAGGGATGTAGATGCCGCCCATGCCGTACATCATGATGTCGATGTAGATGGAGCCATCGACGATCTCGATGGTGATGCTGTTGATGAAGTCCTTCCAGGTCAGCCCGTTGGAACCGACGAGGTTATAGGTGAGGTTATAGGCCATGTCCGGGCCGGTGAGGGGGTGGAGGGCGATCATGTCGCGGATCCAGTCCTCGCTCTCGCCATAGGCGGTCGGGAGGGCGACGTGTGCAAGAGTGCCGTCCCCAACGTCGATGTCGGTCTCGGCCAGGGAGTAGTCGATGCCCGCGTGGAGCTCGGCGGTCTGGTCGGCGACAGTGAAGGGGGCGGGGATCGTCCCGACGACCTGGCCCGTGGTGTCGACGAGGTCGGTGCTGATGCCCGCGTCCCAGATGCTGGCCTCCTCCATGATGAGGCTCACGTTCGCCGGCGCCTCGCCGACGGTGCCGGTCTCCTGGTCGAAGTCGAGCCCGCTATAGCCGTAGATGTTGCCGTCCGAGGCGTCCTTGTAGCCGAGGTAGGCCCCGTCTTCGCGGACGCTGAGGGTCTCGTCGCTATCGACGTAGGTGGTCCAGTAGTCGTCCGTCTGGAAGTTGAACAACGCCGCGGTCTCGTAGATCTCGTTCGCGTAGGCGAGGACGTTCGGGTCGTTGGGGTAGAGCTCGACGACGTCATCGACGGTGATATAGCCGGTGGAGCCGCCCTGGTAGCTGACGCCGACGCCCACGAAGGCCCAGGAGGTCATCTTGTAGCTCTTCTTGGCGCCGATGATGTCGGCGAGCATGCCGTTGCGCGAGAGCATCTCCAGCACCTGACGGCTGCCGGGAGCGATGGCGAGAGTGAGGTTCGGGCTGACCCGACGGCCCTTGAGCACCTGCGCCACCATCGCGAGGTCACGGTAGCTCGAATTGGTGCAGGAGCCGATGATTACCTGCCCGACTTTGATTCCGGCGAGTTCGGAAATCGGCTTGACGTTGTCCGGGCTGGAGGGACAGGCCGCCAGCGGAACCACTTTCGCCAGATCGATTTCAATCAGCTGATCATAT
>CASEWT010000107.1:0-984 GCA_949291655.1 uncultured Bacillota bacterium | reverse complement strand
GTCTTCGTCGGCCGCCAGCGGAGAGAAGGCGTCGCCGCGCCCCTGCGCTTCGAGGAAGCGCTTCGTCGATTCGTCGGAGGGGAAGACACTGGTGGTGACGCCGAGTTCGGCGCCCATGTTGGTGATGGTGGCCCGCTGCGGTACCGAAAGGGTCGCCACACCGGGGCCGAAATACTCCACGATGGAGCCGACGTTCCCCTTGGTGGTCAGAATCGAAAGCATGGTCAGAATCACATCCTTGGCCGCACACCACGGGGCGAGGCGGTTGGAGAGCCTGACACCGATCACTTTCGGGTAGGGGATGCGGAAGGGTTTGCCCGCCATGGCGAGCGCGACGTCGAGACCGCCGGCGCCGATGGCCATCATGCCGATGCCGCCGCCGGTGGGGGTGTGGGAGTCCGAACCGATCAGCGTCTTGCCCGGCACGCCGAACCGTTCGAGGTGGAGCTGGTGGCAGATGCCGTTGCCGGGCGGGGAGAAGCGGACCCCCTTGGCGTTGGCGACGCTCTGCAGATAGAGGTGATCGTTCCGGTTTTCCGGGCCGTTCTGCATCATGTTGTGGTCGACGTAGGAGACGGAGAGTTCGGTCTTCACCGCCGGGACCTTCATCGCCTCGAGTTCGAGATAGGCCATCGTGCCGGTGGCGTCCTGCGTCAGCGTCTGGTCGATCCGGATCGCCACCGGGCTGCCGATCTTGCGTTCTCCGCTCACGTAATGCGCTTCGATAATTTTCTGAACAACGGTTCCTCTGGCCATGGTCCGGCTCCTTCGTAATGTGATGATCGCTCATGAAAAATATATTTCTTAATATACTTGAAACTGATCGATTCGGCAAGTTTTCCGCCGGGTTTGCCCGGGAAATTTCGAAAATTCTTTCGAACGGCTGGCAAAATACCGATTTTCGTGGTATCATAAGAGGGAAGGGAATGAAATGCAGAAGGAGACGGCAACGATGAAACACTGGCGGTACGCGGTAATCGCTCT
>CASEWT010000106.1 GCA_949291655.1 uncultured Bacillota bacterium | reverse complement strand
GGGCTATCCGCGGCTCGGCAGCTAAATCAAGGAAGGCTTTCTCAACGAGTTCGGCATCCATTTACAATCCCCATCCGAAATTAGTTAACACCCATTAAATAAAAAGAGGCAACCAGTTGTTGGTTGCCTCTATATGAAAGCGCTATCAAATCACTTCTTTTCCTTGGCACGGATCTCGAGGTCGAAGGGTTTGACGACGGCAATCGAATGGGGCGGGATCGAAGAAACGATGTAGGCATTGGAACCGACGGTCGAACCTTCCCCGATGACCGTGTCGCCCCCGAAGACGGAAGCCCCGGAGTAGATGGTCACGTTGTCCTCGACGGTCGGGTGGCGCTTTTTCCCGGCCAGCTTCCGCCCTTCGCGAAGAGAGAGGGCCCCAAGGGTAACCCCTTGGTAAATCTTGACGTTCCTGCCGATGACCGTCGTTTCCCCGATGACGATGCCCGTCCCGTGGTCGATGAAGAAGCGCTCGCCGATTTCGGCCCCGGGGTTGATGTCGATCCCGGTCCGGGAATGGGCATACTCGCTAAGGACCCGGGACACGAAGCGGAGTCCGAGCTTTCGAAGAAGATGGGCCACCCGATAGGCCGAAATGGCCAAGAAGCCAGGATACGTCAAGATGGCCTCGGCCGGCGAAGTGCAGGCGGGGTCGCCCTCGAAAATGGCATCGGCATCGCTTTCGAGGAGCCGTTTGACTTCCGGAAGCCCCTCAAAGAAGCAGTCGAAGAGGCAAGGGCAGCCTTCTTCCCGCGCGAAGGCGACGAAGCATTTCTTGGCTTCCCCGACGAGGAAGGGGAGCCGCGTTTCCTTCTCGCCGCGGGCATAGAAATCGAAGAAAAGGATTTCCCGCACATAGCGGAAGAAGTCGATGATCCCGTCCCGTCCGACCGAGGCCAAAGCCTCGCTTTCGCCCTCCTTGTTCAATTGGAAGGCAAGCTCAATGTTTTTGTCCATACAGTCCCTCGATGCTCAAGTATCGGTCGCCCCCGTCAGGGAGGACGACCACGGCCCGACTTCCGGGCTTGAGTTCCGTTTTCCTAAGGAGGCAGCCGGCCAAGGCGGCAGCCGAGGAGATTCCGACCAAGAGGCCCTCCCGGGAAGCCAGTTCCGAGGCGAGGCGGAAGGCTTCGCTCTCCTTCACGTCCACCACTTCGTCGATGAGGCCCCGCTCAAGAACGGGCGGGACGAAGTTGGCCCCGATGCCCTCGATCCGGTGAGGACCGGACCTCCCTTCGCTCAGGAGTGGGCTTTCCGAAGGCTCGATTCCATAGATCCTTGCCCCAACCCCCTGCTCCTTGAAGTAGCGGGCGATTCCGGAAATGGTTCCCCCGGTCCCGCACCCGGCAAAGAGGGCATCGACCTTTCCTCCGAGCGCCCGGGCGATTTCCGGCCCGGTCGTCTCGTAATGGGCGATGCTATTGGCTGGATTCTCAAACTGCCGCAGCCAAACCGCGCCCTCTTCGTCAACGGCTTTGGAGGCGGCCTCGTTAGAGCCGCGCATTCCTTCCGGACCCGGGGTCAAGACGACCTCGGCTCCGTAGGCGGCGATGAGGAGGCGGCGCTCCTTCGAGGCGCTATCGGGCATGTAAATGCGGACCCGGTAGCCTTTTCGGGAGCCGATAAGGGCAAGGGAAATGCCCATGTTCCCCGAGGTTGCCTCGACGAGGAGAGAGCCGGGCTTCAAAAGCCCTTCCTTCTCAGCTTCTTCGATCATCTTGAGAGCCGGGCGGTCCTTGACCGAACCCGAGGGATTGGCTTTTTCGAGCTTTCCATAGAGCTCAAAGGGCAAGCCATAAGCCTCTTCGATCCTCCGAACAATGAGAGACAAAACGGGGTCAAGCATGGCGCTTCTCCTTTCTTCGGGCCTTGATGAGCCGAACGAAATCCTTGAACTCCTTCGCCCAGCATTCCTCGCTATGCCAAAGGCTCGGATAGACCTTGTCGACGAACTCCGCACCCTTTTCGCTTAGGAGAGCACGGTATTTTTCAAAGGACTCGAGGATTTTTCCCTCGAACCCCTCCTTGCCGCCCACGGCCAGGAAATAAGAGGCTTCTTCGTCGAAATTCGTTTCAAGGAAGGCATTGAACTGCTGCTCGACGAACCAATAGGCCAAGGAGAAGACCCCGACGCAGGAGAAAACCCCGGGGTGAAGGGCCGACAAATAGGCAGCGGCCAAGCCCCCGAGCGAAGACCCGGCAAGATACGTATTCTCGTAATCCGGGCGCGTTTTGTAGGCGAAATCGACGAACGGCTTTATGTACTCGACGATGAAGTCCCCGTATTCCTTCCCCTTTGGATCCTGGCAACGGTCCATCTCCTCGTCCTTCGTTTCGGGAAGGAAAGGGCAAAGAGTCGAAGAGCGTTCCCGGTCGCTGTCGATGCCGACGACGATAAGGGGCAGGCGCATCTTTTCGAGGGTCGAAACAACATCCCAGCTACGACGCGACCAGCGGGCCGGACGGACGAGGTTCTGCCCGTCGTGCATGTAAAGGGCCGGGTAACGGCGCTTGCCGTCATATCCGGACGGAAGATATACGCGGACCTTGAGGTATTTGTTGAGCCGGGGGCTATAGAGCCGATGCACTTTTTCCATTCACTTGATTTTACTACGAATGGCTGCTCCTTTTGAGCAAAGCGCTTACTTCGGCTGCATTTCAAAATAGTAGGCAGGAAATAAAAACGGCCTCGCAATTGTTTCGTCAACAAACAACAAGGAGGCCTATGGAAATTGTAGCAGATTCGAAGGCGCGGGAAACCGCCAGCTTCGACGATTTTGTCGAGGAGGTCGGCCCGGCGTACATCAATCTGATCGGGTTCAAGGGGGCAACGGGGCTGATGCTCTCCTGACTCGTATACGGTGGATAGG
>CASEWT010000105.1 GCA_949291655.1 uncultured Bacillota bacterium | reverse complement strand
CTCCTCGACGAGGTTACTTCCCTCAAGAGCCTCCCTCTTGAACTCAACCTCCTCGGGATGCGGGCCTCCGAGGCGGAAAGCGCCCTCGAAAGCTACGTCGATAAGGCCGTTCTCAAGGGCTTTGGCCGGGTCAGGATCATCCACGGCTTCGGGGGCGGGACCCTCCGGCGCCTCGTCGAGGACTATGCCCGCGCCCATCCCGACCTCGTGAAGCGCTTCGAGGGGGCCGGGGAAAAGGAAGGGATGGGCGGGGCGAGCATCTATTACCTCAAATGAAGAAGGAACTAAGCGAGGAACTCCGGCGGCTCATCCTCCTCCTGCCCGATGCCCCCGGCTGCTACCTCATGAAGGACGAAGGGGGGGAAATCATCTACGTCGGGAAGGCCAAGTCGCTCAAGAAGCGGGTATCCCAGTACTTCCTCCGCGAGCAGGAAGGGAAGGTCGCGGCGATGGTAAGCCGCGTCGCTTCCTTCGACACCATCCGCGTCTCAAGCGACAAGGAAGCCTTCATCCTCGAGATGAACCTCATCAAACAGCACCTTCCGCGCTACAACGTCCTCCTCGTCGACGATAGCCACTATCCCTACATCGCCCTAAGCAAGAAAGACGCCCGCCTCTCGATCGAGCGGCGGGCCGGGAAGAAGGGGAAGTTCTACTTCGGCCCCTTCCCTTCCTCCCGCGAGGCCTACCTAACTATCGACCTCCTGAACTCCCTTTACCCGACGAGGAAGTGCGACTCCCTCCCTTCAAGACCCTGCCTTTACTACCACATGGGGCTTTGCCTCGCCCCTTGCGTCAATAAAGTCGATCCCGCCTCCTACGAGGAACTCTATTCGAAGATCAAAAGCTTCCTCGACGGGAACGTCCAAGACGTCCTCGCCGAACTGACGGAAAAGATGGAAAAGGCTGCCTCCCGCCTCGAATTCGAGGAAGCCGGGCGTTACAAGAAGACGATCGAGGCGGTGAAGAACACCGTGAGCCGGCAAACCGTCGAGGTCGAAAGCGACCGGACCGACCGCGACGTCTATGCCTACAAGACCCGGGAAGGCTATCTTTCGATCGCCCGTTTGACCTACCGGAAGGGCCGCCTCCTCGGGAAGAAGAGCTACGTCGTCCCCCTCATGGGCGAGCCGAGCGAGGAAGCGACCTACCATATCCTTTCTCTTTACGAGGAAGAGCCGCTTCCAAGCGAGGTCTCGACGGCGATCGAAGGCTTCGACGAGGCCTTTGCGGCCATCTATCCGGACGGGAAGAGCATCCGCCCGAAGGAAGGGCGGCTCCTCGACCAGATCGCCATCGCCTCCCTCAACGCCCAAAGCGCCCTCGACCACCATTTCGCGACGAAGGGGGCGAGCGAGGAAAGCGAGGCCCTCCTTTCCGCCCTCGGGGAGCTTCTTGGGATCGCTCCCCCCTCTTGGATCGAGCTTTTCGATAACTCCCATCTCCAAGGGGAAGAGGCCGTCGCGAGCGAAGTAGCCTTCGTCAACGGTGCCCCGGCGAAGCGCCTCTACCGGAAATTCAAGCTCTCGGAGGATGTCTCCGGGGACGACGTCGCCTCGATGAAGGAAGCGGTGAAGCGGCGCTACGCCCGCATCAAGGAAGAGGGCGGGCCCTTCCCCGACCTCCTCCTCCTCGACGGGGGTCTCACCCAGGTCCGGGCGGCGGAGGAGGCCCTTAAGGAAGCCGGGGTCGAACTTCCCCATTACGGGCTCTACAAAAACGACCGCCACGAGACAGAAGGCATCGTCGATAAGGAGGGGAAGACCTATCCCTTGGACCGGAAATCGCCCCTTTTCTTCCTCCTCATGCGGATGCAGGACGAAGTCCATCGCTTCGCCATCTCCTTCCACCGGGAACGCCGGGGAAAGAGGATGCTTTCTTCCATCTACGGAGGGATCAAGGGCCTCGGGAAGAAGCGGGAGGCTCTCCTGCGGGAACGCTACCCGACCGTCGAAAGCCTCCGCGCCGTAAGCGCCGAGGAGCTTTCCCAGTTCGTGCCGAAGGATGTGGCCCTTGCCATCAAGGAGCGCTTCCCCTCGAAGTAGTCCTTGC
>CASEWT010000104.1 GCA_949291655.1 uncultured Bacillota bacterium | reverse complement strand
ATAAAAGAATTAATTGATTATTTAGGCTTCGAACTGGATCAAGTTATCTATTTTGGCGATGGTCCAAACGATTTAGAAGTATTCAAATTTGTATCTTGTGCCGATTCCCAAAGTAAATGCAAGTTTACGCTGAAAATCCCGCTGGTTCCCATACATAACGCAATACCGCTTCGGGGTTAATGCAAGAAAAGCCAGGTCGGACCTGGCTTTTCTTGGCCCCGCGGCGGAGGGGGCTATTGCAATTTCCCGGACTTATCGCAATTTCCGGCCCCATTCGTCGACGGCCCGGACGATGGCCCGGTAGGCCTCCTCCCCGTAGACCGCGGAGAAGACCTCCTCCGGCGTCATCGACCCGAGGTTCCGGTTCCTCCTGGCGTTCATCCTGAGCCCGATGCGCGCGATTTCCTCCGCCTCCCAGCAGTCGACCGACTCCCCCTTGGGGACGGTTCCCCTTATCACCCCGTTCGTGGCCTCGACGGAGGCCTTCTCGGTCGAGGAGGAGGGATGGCAGTAGAAGACGGCGGAGAGCGGCTCCCCGGTGGCCGGGTCCGACTCGATCTGCTCCCGGCACCAGAAGCACGGGCCGTTGTCGGTCAGGAGGGCGGGGAACACCCTGGCGAAGCCCTCGGGCCCGAGGGCTTCCCTGAGCAGCCCGAAGAAGGGCGCGACGCCGGCTGACGAGCCCTTCCTCAGCTTGGCCGTTATGGTCACCCTCGTCCTGACGTTTCTCATGGCGAAGACGGCGTACCTCGACCTCGGCGGGGCCCCGAGGAAGTCGAACTGCCAGGCGAAGAGCCCGGGGCTGTCGCGGATGCAGCGGAGGTAGTCGCCGTACTGCCTGCCCGCCTTGGAAGCGTTGCTTCCGGAGTAGTCGTAGGCCTTCTCGGCCCTCTTCCTCTTCTTTAGGAGCGGGGCCAGGGCAGGTCCTTCCCGGAGACCGAGACGGACCCCGACCCGACGTGCCTGCATATCGTCGACTTCGAGGGCATCCCTTCCCGGAGGGAGGCCGAGTAGACGGATTCCCCGTCCTCCACGACCGCCTTCCTGGGGGCATCGTCCTACTCGGCGAACTCCTCCTTCCCCATGTCGATCCCCCTCCTCGAGTCCGAGAGCTCGCGCCTCGCCTGGGCCTCCGCGCCCGCCGCGTCGTACCTCATCTTGCCTAGGGCGCATCCCTTCCCGTAGTACCTGTGGCAGCCGTCGCAGGTGCGCGGCCACCTCCTGAGGCGGGGGCACGGGAGCCTGGAGGCCGTGGTGTAGTGGGCGTGCCTCTCGACCTCCCTCCCGACGGTCGACGGGCTCACCCCGATCCTCCTTGCCGTCTCGGCCTCGGTCAGTCCCTGCGAGATGCAGTTGGAGATGGTTTTCCTGTCGTCGAAGTCGAGGTGCTTGAATTTCTTTGGTATCATCGAAAAGTCCTTTCTCTTCCTGGCTCGGAAGGAAAGGATTTTCTCATGCCCTGGGATTTCCCGGACTAAATGCAATTTACTTGCAATAGGTTGCAATAAGTTTGGGAACCAGCACTCGATGGAAAAGTTCGATAGGCCGATTGCCCGGAGCTTCCCTTCCTTGTAGGCTTTCTCCAGCTGGCGGTAGCCGGAGAGGTAATCGCGGGCCGGCTGGTGGAGAATCATCAAATCGGCATAGGCGAGCCCGAGCCTTTCGAGGGCGACCTCGACCGACTTCTCGGCCTTATCGGGCGTGAGCTGGAAGTCCCTAGGCCCATGATGGGCATCCGGACTCCGCTGTTGAGCGTTATGTATTCCATGGCTGATTCTCCAAACCGCTTTTAGGGCCGGCTCGGGCTTTCCGCCCATGCCTATAACGAAGGGTGAGCATAACTAATCCGAATGGTTCTTCCAGAAGGAAGAAATGGAAAGGACCATTGGGCATTTCCCCTTCGCCCTGCAAAAGGACGCTTGATGCCTTCTTTGTGAACCTCGGTTTTGTAGTAACATAAGGCGAAGGCGGGTGCGAAGATGAGAGGACCGGACAAGAACAAGGTACATCCCAACCCGGCCGTGCCGAGCGTTTGCTTCATCAAAAACGTGGTCAAGAACCCGAACATCGTGGTCGGCGACTTTACCTACTACGATGACTTTGAAAGCCACGGCGAGGACTTCGAGGAACACATCGTCCATTTCTATCCCTTTATCGGGGATAGGCTCATCATCGGGAAGTTCTGCGCGATTGCCAAAGGCG
>CASEWT010000103.1 GCA_949291655.1 uncultured Bacillota bacterium | reverse complement strand
AATCCTCGATCGAGGGGCAGGAAGGCGAGGGAGAAGCCAAGAGCTCCTCGAGGAGGACATGGTAATTGACGAGGGGCTGGTGGAAGGGCTGGTCGTCGTCGTAGGTTCCGTTGAGCACCGCCTTGATCGAGTACTGGCTCATCTGGAAGTTGCCCTCGACGTTCAAGGCATCCATCAACTCGTACATGAGGGCTTTCCGGATGGATGGCCCCTCATTGCCTTGGAGAAGCCGCCCGAGCTTGGAAAGGAAGCCGTCGAGGCGCCGGGAGAAGGCCTGGACGTGCTCGCGGATGGTCGTCGTCTCCACGAGGTAGAGCGGCGTCCGGCCGATGCCTTCGAAAGGAAGGGCGCGCTTGAATTGCTCCCGGTAGGCGAGGACGGCGTTCCAGTAGGGCTCGACGAGGCTGGTCCGCATCTCGGCTTGCAGCTCGCTTTTGGTGAGGTAGTGCTCGTCGGTATACCGGCGGGCGATCACATCGTTGTTGCTATCCATGGGGAAAGTATATCAAATAAATACCACAATAAAACTAGTAATCTACTAAAAAAGACGGATAGTCGCGATGGCTAGCCGTCTTTTTCATCAAGGGATAAAACAGCCATGAACGCCTCTTGGGGAACCTCGACGCTACCGATGGCCTTCATCCGCTTCTTCCCTTCCTTCTGCTTTTCGAGGAGTTTCTTCTTCCGGGAGATGTCGCCTCCATAGCACTTGGCAAGGACGTCCTTGCGGACGCTCTTGACGTCGGCCCGGGCCACCACTTTCCCGTTGATGGCGGCTTGGATCGGGATCTCGAAAAGCTGCTTGGGGATGATGTTCTTCAGCTTGCTCACCAAGGCCAGGCCCCGCTTGTAGGCGTCGGGGCGGAAGACGATCGAAGAGAGGGCGTCGATGACCTCGCCATTGAGGAGGATGTCCATCTTCGCCAAGTCGCTTTCCCTATAGCCGCTGAAGGAATAGTCGAGGGAGGCGTAGCCCTTCGTCGAGCCTTTGAGGGCATCGAAGAAATTGAAGACGATCTCGCTAAGGGGCATCGCGTAAAGGACCTCGACCCGGTCTTCCTCGTGGAAGACGATGTCCTTGTAGATGCCGCGGCGGGAGGCGCAAAGGTCCATCACCGCCCCGACGTACTCCTTCGGGGTCAAGATCGAGGCGTCGACGTAAGGCTCGCTGATGGAAACAAGCGACTGGGGAGAAGGCATCTCGCTCGGGTTGGACACTTCGACCGTCGCCCCGCCCTGCACCTTGGCCCGATAGGAGACCGAGGGGGCGGTCAGGATGAGGTCAAGGCCGTATTCGCGCTCGAGCCGCTCCTGGATGACGTCCATGTGGAGAAGGCCGAGGAAGCCGCAGCGGAAGCCAAAGCCGAGAGCCTTCGAGCTTTCCGGCTCGTAGACGAGGGAGGAATCGTTGAGGGAAAGCTTGGCCAAGGCTTCCTTGAGGTCCTCGTACTTCCTAGTATCGACCGGATAAAGCCCGCAATAGACCATCGGGTTGATCCTTCGATAGCCGGGAAGGGGCGAGGGACAGGGCCGGGCGGCCTCGGTGATCGTCTCGCCGGGGAAGACGTCCTTGATGTCCTTCACGTTGGCGGCCAAATAGCCGACCTCGCCGACGGAAAGCTCCCCGAGGGGCCTTTCCTTCGGGGTCCGGATGCCGACCTCGGTCACCACGTACTTCTTGTTCGCGGCCATGAGGAGGATTTCCTGCCCGACCTTGACCCGGCCTTCCTTCACGCGGACGAGGACGATGACCCCGCGGTAGGAGTCGTAGTAGGAATCGAAGATGAGGGCCTGGAGGGGCGCCTCGGGGTCGCCTTCCGGCGGAGGGACGAGCTCGACGACCTTCTCGAGGGCGTCGCCGACCCCTTTCCCCGTCTTGGCCGAGCACTCGACGCAATCGGCCACCGAAATCCCGATCCGCTCCTCGACTTCCTTCTTGGCCGCTTCCGGCGCGGCGCTTGGGAGGTCGCATTTGTTGATGACCGGGACGATCATGAGGTCGTTATCGATGGCCAGATAGGCGTTCGACATCGTCTGGGCCTCGACGCCCTGGGTCGCGTCGACGAGGAGGATGGCCCCTTCGCAAGCGGCCAAGGAACGGCTGACCTCGTAGGAAAAGTCGACGTGCCCGGGGGTATCGATCAAGTTGAAAAGGTATTCCTGCCCGTCGCGGCTTTTGTAGGAGACGCTCACGGCATTGAGCTTGATGGTGATTCCCCGCTCCTGCTCGAGCGGCATCTCGTCGAGGTATTGGCTATGGAAAGTCCTAGCATCCACCGCTCCCGTCAACTCGAGGATCCGGTCGCAGAAGGTGCTTTTGCCGTGGTCGATGTGGGCCACGACGGAGAAGTTCCGAATTTTGCTCTGATCGTAAG
>CASEWT010000102.1 GCA_949291655.1 uncultured Bacillota bacterium | reverse complement strand
GAACCTCGCTTACCAACGAGCAGGTCCAGCTTCTCCGCCGGCTCGGGGTCGAAAACCGCCTTTGCCTCGACGGGGACATGCCGGGGCAGGAAGGGATGATGAAGGCATCCGCCCTCCTTACGGCGGCCGGGGTGCCGACCCGGGTCGTCGATTACGGCGACGACGAGCGCGACCCCGACGATGTCTTCCAAGAGGATGGGGCCGAGGCCCTGAAAGCCAAGATGGGAAATCTCGTATCCACCTTCGAGTTCCAGCTTTCCTTCTATGCCTCGAAGAAGAAGGCGGAGACTTCCGAGGAAAAGCGGAAGGTCGTCCAGCGCTTCCTCCCTTATATTTCTTCCCTTCCCCCGGGGATGGGAAAGGATGACACAATCGCCAAGCTCGCCAAGGCGACAGGCTTTGAAAGCGAGACGATCCGCCGGGCCGTCGAGCGCTACCGAAAGGCCAAGCGGGTGGAGATGGGGAAGGAAGAGGAGAGCCTACTTTCCTTCCGGGGGTCGAAAGGGGCGCCACCGAAAAGGCGGACCCGCCTCAACAAAGCGGAGCGCGAAGCCCTTTATTACATGATGAAGGACCGCGGCGCGATCAAGATCTACCTCGAGAACATCGATTCCTTCTACGACCAGATTCTGAACGAGATCGCCAACTACGTCGTAAGCTACGATGCCGCGCGGCAGGAAAAGGTCGAGCTGAGCCTCTTGCTGGGGGACATCGACGCCGGGCCGAGCCGCCAGAAGGACGCCCTCGCCAACGAGGCCGTCGCGGTTTACGGCGAAAGCGACGTTCCGCCCTATAGCGAGGAGCGGATGCGGCAGTGCGCCGCGGTCATCATGGAGGAGCGCCAGGCCCTCCGCGAACGCCGAAGGGCAGAAGGCATGCTGAGCGGGAAGTCCCCAGAGGAGAAGGGGGCGGCCCTCAACGAGCTTGCCAAGAAGCGGGCGGCCCGCCTCGGCTTCAAGAAGAAAGGAACCTGAAGGAGAAAGGAGAATGCCGGCCCCCGGGGGCCGTTTGCCCCGGAAACGCGAAAAGAGGAGAAAACCATGGAAAAGAAGACGAAGAAGGCCGCCAAGGAAGCGGCCACCATCGAAGCAGAGGAAACCGATAGCCTCTCCTTTGCCCCCGACGAGGACGAAGAAGAGGTCGCGAAGGCCGAGCAGGAGTCCCTGAAGGCCATCGAGCGGGAATTCATCGCCAAGGGAAAAGCCGACGGCTACATCGATATGTCCGAAGTGACCGACCGTCTGGCCCAAGTCGACATTTCCGACGACGAATTCAACGAGCTCATCGAGAAGCTCAAGAATTCCGGCATCAAGATCGAAGGCTCCGACGACGACCTCGACGAGGCCGCCCCAAGCGACGAGGAACTGGCCGGGGCCGACGCCGGGGAAGACGGGGAGCCCCCGCTCGACGAGGAAGACCTCGAGGCGGGAGCCGCCCTCGACGAAAAGGAAGAGATGGCCAGCATCGGCGACCTTTCGAAGATGTCGGCCGGCGAGGTCAAGGTCAACGACTCCGTCAAGATGTACCTCAAGGAAATCGGCAAGGTCAACCTCCTCAACGCCAAGGAAGAGATCGACCTCGCCAAGCGGATCGCCGCCGGCGACAAGGCGGCCAAGGACCAGCTGATCACCGCCAACCTCCGCCTCGTCATCGCCATCGCCAAGCACTACGTCGGGCGCGGCATGCATTTCCTCGACCTCATCCAGGAGGGGAACATGGGCCTCATCAAGGCCGTCGAGAAGTTCGACTACACGAAAGGCTTCAAGTTCTCGACCTACGCCACTTGGTGGATCCGGCAAGCCATTACCCGGGCCATCGCCGACCAAGCCCGGACGATCCGCATTCCCGTCCACATGGTCGAGACGATCAACAAGATGACGCGGACCCAGCGGGCCCTCGTCCAGGAGCTCGGGCGCGAGCCGACGGCCGAGGAGATTTCCGAGAAGATGGGCGGGAGCCTTACCCCGGAGAAAATCCGCGAGATCCAGCGCATCGCCCTCGAGCCGGTCTCCTTCGAGACCCCGATCGGCGAGGAAGACGACTCCCATCTCGGCGACTTCATCGAGGACAAGGAAACCCAATCCCCCGAGGAGTACGCGACCAAGTCGCTCCTCAAGGACGAGCTTTACGAAATCATGAAAGACCTCACCGATCGCGAGGAGCGGGTGCTCCGCCTTCGCTACGGGCTCGACGACAATAGGCCCCGGACCCTCGAGGAAGTGGGCAAGGAATTCAACGTCACCCGCGAGCGGATCCGCCAGATCGAGGCCAAGGCCATCCGGAAGCTCCGCCATCCCAACCGCGCCAAGCGGCTCGGCGACTACCGGGACGCCATCTACAGTTCCGGCCCCGACGCCAATCCGAAAGGGAACAAGTAACGAGGGCGGGGGAG
>CASEWT010000101.1 GCA_949291655.1 uncultured Bacillota bacterium | reverse complement strand
TGGTGATGCCCATCGGCTTCCGGTAGTCGCTTCCCATCTTGGCGAGAAACTTCGTCGCCGCGAGGCCGATCGAGCTCTTGAGCCCGATTTCCTCGTAAAGCCCCCGCTGGAGGGAAAGGAGGTAAGGAAGGGGATCCTTGCTTTTCCCGAGCTGGCGGGTGAGGTCGACGTAACATTCGTCGATCGAGGCCGCCTCGACGAGGGAGGAAAAGCGCCCGAGATAGGCCCGGAAGGAACGCGAGAGCATCTCGTAATAAGGGAAGTCTACCGGGCAGAAAAGGGCGTCCGGGCAAGCCCGCCGGGCTTGGAAGAGGGGCATCCCGCTATGGATGCCGAACTTCCGGGCGGCATAGCTAGCCGTCGAGACGACGCCCCGGGGCCCCTGCCCCCCGACGACGATCGGCTTCCCTTCATAAGAAGGGTGGCGGATCTCCTCGGCCCGGGCAAAGAAGGCGTTGAGGTCGATGTGCATGATGATCCGGGTCACGGAGCCATCTTAGCACCTCTTCCGATTATGTTAAGCAAGCAGTTCCTCAAGGACGACGGGGAGACACTCCTTCCCAAGGCCCGAGAAGGATAGCTGATCCTCGACGCTCATCGAGGGAACGTAGGCGCTAGCGGCCGCGTGGACGAAGAGGCGCCCCCGGTAGCCTTTTTCCTCGAGGGCAAGCGTGAGGGAAGAGGCAAAGCCCTCCTTCGTCCCGTAGGGGTCGTAGATGGCGATCCGCTCATAAGAAAGAAGGCGGGAAAGGGTCTTTTCCCCTACGGGGAAGAGATAGACGGGGTCAAAAAGGTCGAAGCCTTCCCCCGCTTCGGCCATGAAGGAGCGCCCGAGGGGCCCGATGGCAATAAGGAGGGCTTTCCCGTTTCCTTCCCGGAGGAAGAGGCCCTCTCCTTTTTCGGGGAGGCGGGGGTCTTTGGCCTCCAAGGGGAAGAGGGAATGGGGATAGCGGATGGCGAAGGGTCCTTTCTTGAAGGAAAGGCCCTCCTCAAAGAGAAAGGAGGCGATTTCGACGGTCGAAGGCATCGAAAGGCGGACGCCGGGGATCGAGCGGAGGTAGGCCGGGTCGTAGATCCCTTGGTGGGTCGGCCCGTCCTTCCCGACGAAGCCGGCCCGGTCGATGAGAAGGAGGATCGGGGCGGCTATCCGCGCGGCATCGTGGAGAAGCTCGTCGTAGGCCCTTTGGAGGAAGCTCGAATAAACGGAAACGATGACCTTCCGGCCCAAAGAGGCCAAGGTCCCGCCCATCGTCAGGGCGTGCTCCTCGGCGATCCCGACGTCGAAGGAACGTTCCGGGTAGCGGGCGAAGGCCGCCTCGAGGTGGCTCCCCTTGATCATCGCCGGGCAGACGAGGAGGCGGTTTTCGTCCTCCCCCATCGCCTTTTCGACGAGGTCCCCGAAGTAATGCGACCAGGAAAGGTAGCCGGGGTGGAGGCTTTTGGGGGTTCCCTCGTCGACGTCGAAGGGAGTGACCCCGTGCCAGTACCCGGTCCGGTCTTCCTCGGCTCTTAGGTAGCCCCGCCCTTTCTGGGTGAGGACGTGGACAACAGCCGGCTTACTGGCCGCCTTGGCCTTCTTGAAGGCCTTTTCGAGAGCCCTGAAGGAATGGCCGTCGACCGGGCCGATGTAGGTGTAGCCCATGTTGTCGAAAAGGGATGTCGGGACGAGCATCGCCTTGACCTTCGTCTTGAAGGCGTAGCTGAGCTCGTAGAGCCAGTCGCCGGCCTTCGTGAGGCTTAGGGCCTTCTTATAGCCGCGCTTCAGGCGGTTGTAGGCCCGGGACGTCGAGATCGAGCGGAAGAAATCGCCCATCCCTCCGACCGGGGCCGAGATCGACATGTCGTTGTCGTTGATGACGATGATGCCCTTGCTATGGAGGCTCGGGAAGTAGTTGAGGGCCTCGAAAGAGAGGCCGTTGACGATCGAGGAGTCCCCGACGAGGGCGACGACCTCGTGCTTCTCTTTTTTCAAGTCGCGGTCGAGGCAGAAGCTGCAAAGGGCCGAGACGGCCGTCCCGGCGTGCCCGGCCTCGAAAAGGTCATAGGGGGATTCCTCCCGGGCGATGAAGGGGGCCGGGCCCTCTTTTCGCCCCATCCCCTCGAGGGAGCGGCCGGTGAGGATCTTGTGGGCGTAGGACTGGTGGCCGACGTCGAAGATGAGCTTGTCCTTCGGGAAGTCGAAGGCCCGGTAGAGGGCGATCGTCAACTCGACGGTCCCGAGGTTGCTCGCGAGGTGGCCGCCTTGCTTCGAGGTCGCCTCGATGATCCGCCTCCGGATTTCCGCGGCGAGCACTTCGAGTCCTTTTTCGTCCAATTTCTTCACGAAAGAAGGATCGGGGCCGATTTTGGAGAAATCGTACTTATCATCGAACTTCCTTGCCATCGTGAAACACCTTGAAAACTACTAAATAACTACTTTATTTTTTGACTAT
>CASEWT010000100.1 GCA_949291655.1 uncultured Bacillota bacterium | reverse complement strand
ATCTCAGCGCTTACGACAAGGAGGCCGGTGCCTACGATCTTTCCTTCCTTATAGACAATCCGGAAGGCTACCTCATCGAGGCCCGGCTCATCTGCCTTAGCGACCCCTCGATCAGCCAAAGCGCGGAAGCGAGAGACGAAGCCTTTGCCTTCCGCCTACCGACCGTCCTTTCTTCCTACCGCCTCGAGCTTTACCAAGAAGGCTATTTGGTCGGCGAGGCCGCCTTCAGCGACTACGAAGGTCTGGAAATCCTCGACGGATTCCCGGAAATCAGCCTTTCTTCCTTCTTTCTAGGCCTAAGCCCCGGGGAGATCGATCCGAGCCGCCTTGCCGCTTCCCTTGCCTTAAGCGCCCGCCCCGAGGAAGAGTTTCCCCTCGAACCCCCCGCCCCCGATGGGCCCTTCCTTTATGTTTCCTCTTACGATTTGACGCCTTCGACGGACTACCTTTTGCGCATTTACGACGCTAGCCGCCCTTCGTTCACGTATTTGTCCTATTCTTTCCGCACGGGCGATGTGCCGCGCTACGAAATCGCCGTCGACGAATCTTCCTTCGACCCCCTCGCTGGGAACTACGAGTTGACCTTTCTCATCGATAACCCCGCCGGATCTGTCGTCGATGCCGAGCTCCGCTGCCTGAACGACCCGACCCTCGACATCTATGATTCCTTCTTCGGTGATTCCCTTCCGCTTACCCTCCCCCTTCTATATTCCGCCTACCGCCTGGACCTCTTCCAGGAAGGCTACGAGGTCGGTTCCCTTTTCTTCTCTTACTATACCCCGATGGAGGTGCTTCCCGACACCTTGGAAATCACCGCCTCGAGCTTCGGGCTCGAGGTCAAGCGCGGGGACGTTCCTTTGGAGAGCCTTGCGGCTTTCTTGCTACCGGGGCAAGGGAATGGCGATCCCATCGAGCTGGAAATCGGTCCCCGTGATGGCTCCTCCCGTCTCTATCTAGCGACGGAGGGCCTTTCAAGAGGCACCTCCTACACGCTTCGAATCGTCGATCGTTCCCGGGAAACGACGGTCTATTTGTCCTATTCCTTCGTCACCTTGACATCATAATCGCGATGCTTTTTAGAAAGGAGCCCCCCAATGGAAAAGACCAAGAAAAGCAAACGTCTCTCCCTCGCCCTCGAAGGCTTGCTCGTCGCTACCGCCCTCGGCGCCTGCCTTCTCCTCCTGATCGGCCATTATCTCTGGAGCGAGGCGCTTTGGTACCGCGTCCTCAACCCCTTCCTCGCCTTCCCCCTTCCTTCCGACGACGTGAATTACGTCGGATACATGGCCTTGCGGCTTCTGGCCCTGGCTTTCCTCGTCGTTTCCCTTACCCACCTCGCCCGAGTCGCCCTCTCCGCCCTTGCTCGCGTGCTGAAGCGGGGGCGCTCCCTGGCTAGCCTCCTCTCGAGCTTCGCCAAATACCTTGGGGCCATCGTCCTCATCTTCGCCGCCCTTGGGACCCTCGGAGTCGATACCGCCGTCCTACTGGCCAGCGCCGGGATCCTCTCCCTCGTCGTCGGCCTTGGGGCCCAGCCTCTCATCGAGGATATCTTCGCCGGGATTTTCATCGTCTTCGAGAAAACCTTCGAGATCGGCGACATCATCGTCGTCGACGGCTTCCGGGGGACGGTCAAGGAAATGGGCATTCGGACAACCAAGATCGAAGATGCCGGGGGCGACGTCAAGGTCGTCAACAACTCCGACATCCGCACCTTGATCAACATGACTTCCAAGCTTTCGACGGCCGTCTGCGACGTTTCGATCGGCTACGCTGAGGACATCGAGGAAGTCGAGAAGGTCCTCGCCGAGCATCTTGGGGAAATCAAGGCCAAATGCCCGGCCATCGTCAACGGGCCCAGCTACGTTGGCGTCCAATCTCTCGCCGAAAGCGCGGTCGTCATCCGCATCATCGCCGAATGCAACGAAATGATGCGTTACCAAGTCCAACGCGATATCAACCGCGAAATCAAGCTCATCTTCGATCAGAACGCCATCGCTATCCCCTATCCCCAGATTGTCGTCCATGAGGCGAACGGAAAGAGCCGGCCATAGATAAACGCCTCCCAAGCGATCGGCGCCCCTTCGAGATGGGCGCTTTTCCTTAGGGAAGGGAACCGTTAAAGGTAGCCAGGATAGAGATAGTAGCCTTCCCCGAGGAAGCCGCCGAAGGAGGCCACGAGGATGGGGTCGCCTTCCTCGGCAGCCTTGTAGACGTCGTGAGGGACGCCGATCGAGAAGGTTTCCTCCCCGTCGAGGAAGGTGAGTTCGTAGACAGTCGGTCCGCGGCCGGCCCGGTAGCGCTCGATATCCTTCTCGACGACGTAGCAAGTCTTGTATTCGGGGGCGGAGAAGTCATAGGCGACGTCGAGAGTCGTAAGAAGGCCCCAAGCCGCGATTCCGGCAAAGAGGCAGCCGCAGGCCCCATAGCCGATGCTCCTTAGCCAGACGGGGACTTTGCCCTT
>CASEWT010000099.1 GCA_949291655.1 uncultured Bacillota bacterium | reverse complement strand
CTCTTCCTCGACCTGACCCCCCGTCCCATCCTCCCAAGCCTCGCCGAGCAGGAAGCCAATAGGCGCTCCCTCTCGGCGAAGCTGAGGGCCATCGAAAAGAAGAAAGGAGCGCAAGATGAAGGACAAGCTTGAGAAAACCGGCCACCGGAAACGCTACTACCAGTTCCGTTACTTCGTCGTGGCCTTCCTATTCGTCCTGACGGCCATCGCCGCGAGCGCCATCCCGGTCGGGATCTCGATCCAGCTGGCCGAGGCCGAAGCGGCGGCCCAAAGCCGCGAGGAATCCTCCCTCAATAGCGAAACGTCCTCGCCCTTCGTAAGCGACGAGCCGGGTGAAGAGCCTCTACTTCACTTCGTGTCCGAACGCTAGGGCGAGCGATGCCGCCCCGCCCTCCGGCGGGGCCCCCTTCCCCCCAAGGATGCCTCTCGGTGCAGGCATCCTTTTTTTCTTCCGTGCCTGGCTTTGTCGGGAGATCGTATCCGGGAAGGGAATCCGGCCCGCCTCACTAGCGGCGAGTTAAGGGAGGAAATCCGCTGGAATAGGGCAATCGAAAGAAAAAAATGGCCGCGGTGGGGCAATGCGAGACAAAATGACATATTCTCCGATGATAAGCCGATTAAACTACTAAACAAGGATACTAGAAAACTACTAAGTAAATTCTATATTATTGCTAACTTCACGCGCGTGGCCTAAGATAGCCTCGAGTCAAGAACCATGGAAAGCAAACGCGCGATTTCTCTTGTCGAAATCGGGGAAAGCGAAGTCCGCTTCCTCGTTGGCATCTCCCTTCAGGGGGTGCCCTATGTCCTTTACCTTAAGCGGGCTTCCCTTTCGAAAGGGGCCGTGAAGGAGGGGCTCGTCAAAGACCGTGCCGCCGTCGTCGAGGCCATCAAGAAGGCGACGACGATCGAGGACGAGGAGGTCGCGCGGAAAGTCGATTCCTCGATTACCTCCCTCCTCCTCCCGCCGGTCGGCTTCAAGATCTATTCCTGCGAGAAGAACACGACCGTCGTGGCGGCCAATAACATGATCGACCGGGTCGACGTGAGCAACGTCCTCTCCCTCGTCAACAAAGAGAAGGTCCCCAACGGCAACGACGTCGTCGAGATCGTGCCCGAGGTGTTCTACCTCGAGGACGGGCGGATGTTCGCCGCCCCGCCGATCGGCTCGAAGAGCGCCCACCTCGGGGTCCGGGCCCAGGTCCATACCCTTCCCGGCGAGGTCGTCCACGCCTACCGGAGCATCCTTGAGGAAGCCGGCATCCGGACGTCCCGCCTTTCCGTCTCGACCTCGGCGGCGAGCAATCTCGTGAAAAGCTACCGCGACCTTCCTACTTCCTATTTCCTTCTCGACCTCGGGGCCGGGACGACGAAGGTCGCCCTCGTCGGGAACGGCCAGCCCATTTCGAGCGTCCTCTTCCCCTATGGCGGGAAGGACATCGACGAGGCGATGGCCTCTTCCCTGAAGATCGACACCCGGGGGGCTAGGTTCCTCAAGGAACGCTACGGCTACCGCTCGCTCAGCCGCCGGGAAGCCGACGTCGAGCTCGACAGCGGGGAAAGGGTCCGCCTCGACGCCGTCTACGAATCCCTCAGGGTTCCCTTCCTTTCCTACGACAAGTACATTTCCAATTCAATCCTGACCATCGAGCGCGACTACGGCGGTTCGGCCGGCCGTCTCGGGTCCTTGCCCCTCATCTTCGTCGGCGGGCTGAGCGCCCTCCACGGAATCGGAGAGCTGCTCCCGAAGACCCTTTCCGGGCGGAAGGCCGTCTTCCTTACGCCCCGCTCGATCGGGGCCCGCGACCCTTCATTATCCTCGATGCTCGGCTTTATCGCCTCGGAGGCCTCTTACCGGAGCGCCGCCGAGGAGGAGGGAGTCGGGGTCGGATCCCTTTCGCGTTTGACGCGCTCCTAGGAGGCCTTAGATTATGGACGTAGAAGAAAAGAGCATCGAAAGCTACGACGATACCTCGACCCTCGAGGAACTCGCCCTCAACGACTCCAAGAAGCTCGATAGTTTCGACCCGGTCGCCAAGATCGTCGTCGTCGGGGTCGGCGGGGCCGGGAACAACGCCGTCAACAGGATGATCGAGGAAGGGATCCAGGACGTCCGCTTTGCCGTCCTCAACACCGATACCCAAGCCCTCGCCACCTCGCGGGCTCCTATCCGGATGATCCTCGGCGACCAGAAGACCCACGGCCTCGGGGCCGGCGGCAATCCCGCCCGGGGAAAGGAAGCGGCCGAGGAATCCATCGAGAAGATAAGGGCCCTCGTAAAGGGGGCCGACATGGTTTTCATTGCCGCCGGAATGGGCAAGGGGACCGGGACCGGGGCCTCCCCGATCGTCGCCAAGTGCGCCAAGGAAGCCGGGGCCCTCACCGTTGCCATCGTCACCCGCCCCTTCGCCTTCGAAGGGCCGGTCCGGGTCGAAAACGCCGTCAAGGGGCTCAACGCCTACGGCTACCTC
>CASEWT010000098.1 GCA_949291655.1 uncultured Bacillota bacterium | reverse complement strand
TGGTGGTGGCCCACCGGCTCTCGACGGTCGAGCATAGCGATCTCATCCTCGTCCTCGACGGAGGAAAGATCGTCGAGAGCGGGACCCACGCCTCCCTCCTGAGGGAAGGCGGCTTCTACGCCTCCCTTTATGAGGCCCAGTTCCAATGAAGCGCTCTCCCGAGCTCAATCACAAGATCATGTCCTCGATCCGGGGCAAGGAAACCGGCATCGAGATCCGCTTAAGGAAGGCCCTCTACCAAAAGGGGCTTCGTTACCGGAAAAACACGAAATACATCTATGGCCATCCCGACATTTCGATGAAAGGGCTGAAGATCGCCATTTTCTGCGACAGCGAGTTTTGGCACGGCAAGAACTTCGAGGAAAACGAAGCCAAGCTGACGACGAACCGCGATTATTGGGTCAAGAAAATCCGGCGGAACATCGCCCGGGACCGCGAGGTCGATGAGCGCTTGGCGGCCGAGGGGTATACCGTTCTCCGCTTCTGGGGCGGGGACATCGAGAAGAAGCTCGACGAGTGCGTCGCCAAAGTCCTGGCGGCGGTGGAGGAAAGGAAAACCCGCCTCCTCATTGAGAAGACGGGCGAACAAGATTAAGGGAAGCTCTTAGGCTTCCTTTTTCTTGAGCAAGAGGTAGAGGCCAGGCAGGGCGGCGATGTAGGCAAAGACGGCCGGGACGATGCTTCCGGCGCCGAGGGTGGTCACGCCGGTATTCTCGATGTTGCCGATGACATCGGCGTTAGCTCCGACGTAGAGGGGAATCGAGAAGAGGCAAATGGTTCCGCCGGCAACGGCGAGGATTAAAAGGGCGAGGCCATAAAGGCGGGTGCCCTTGTCGGTGAGCGTGAGACCGAAGCAAGCGAGGAGGAAGGCCAATAGCAAGAGGCAGAAGCCGACGGTCAGGACGATGGAAACCTGATAGGCATCCGACTGGAGGCCCCACATGACGTCGAAGAAGGATCCGCGGACGGAACCGGCGTCTTCGTCGAAGGCCGGAGCGAACATCGAGAAGACGCTCACGATGATGGCCAGGATGCTGATGGCCGAGGCAATTTTGACTGGGAATTTCTTTTTCATGGCTCTAAAACGCTTTCCGGGGACAAGTACTTCCCTAAGGGAAAAACCTTCACACTTGCCGCCTTTCGATGGATAATTCCCCCGTGAAGAAAATTGCCTGCCTACTGGGCCTCGCCGCCCCTCTCCTCGCCCTAGCTTCCTGCCAGGATGCCGGAACGAGCAATTCCTATGTCGCTCCTTCCCCCGTCACGGTCTCCTTTTACGATGATTCAACCGAGCCGGTTCTCGTTGGCTATGGCTATTGCATCGCCGGGAACCCGGTCGATCTCCGCCTGAGCGCCGATTACGACTTCCTGTCCCACGATGCCTCGGCGCAGGCCGCATTGGAAAACGGTGAATACCTTTCCTTTGTCGGATGGACGGGGAAGTACGAAGACGGAAGCGCCGTCGACCTTTCTTCTGTGACCGAGGACTGCTCGGTCTACGCGACTTTCGAAAAGGATATCTACAGCGTTTCCTTCCGCTATTACAATGGCGCAAGCTTAATCCGCGAGGAGAGTTCCGAGTTCCCTTCAGCCATTGAATCTTCGTTCGAATGGGGCGCTTTTGCGGGCGATTTCGCCGTTGATTATGCCTCTTTGACCCACGAAGAGTCCTCGGCCGAGTTCGGCAAGGATTATACCTGCGAAGGTTTCTACTTCCGCGGATATCCCGGGAGCGGCACCTTCGTGGATTTCGAGGAAGTTGCTTCCTCCCTTGCCATCGAGCCCTTCATCGACGAGCGCGGCCAGCGTGACTATCGCCTCTTCCTCCTCGATCCCTCCCTAGCTGAGGGACGCCATGAAGTCGGGCTTCTCTCCGAGCGGCCGGTCATCGACCTCGAGGCCGCCTATGCCGAGGAAGACGCCCTCCACAAGGTGACCATCAAATACGGCGAAACGATTATCGAGACCGAGGTCCGCCACGGGGCGGGGCTAGATGTCGATGCCCTGATTGAGGGCGGAAACTATTCCTTGTCGATTACCAACGAGGCCATTTCCTCCGCGACCCTTCTCGCCGCGAGCGCATCGATTGCCGAAAATCTTGGGACCGAGCTTTCCTATGAGGCTACTTATGACGAAGACGCCGCTCCCCACCTAGCCGGAAACCCCGTCGAGCTAACGGCCATATATGGTCCGGCCGAGATCGATGTCGGGCTTTACGAGACGCTTCATGAGGTCAATGTTTACGATAGTGACCTTTCCGGAGAGCTGATCGGGACCTTGTCGCTTCCGGCCGGCTCGACCATCGATCTCTCGATGCTGGAAGGCGCGGACGCCTATGAGGTTACCGTTGTGCCGGATTCCTCTTCATCTCTTGAAGAACGTCTTTCCTATTCCATTGGGAAAGAAGGCGTAGCCGGCATCTCGCTGGCCGCCCGCTCGACCCCGGCCGCCTCTTCCCTTTATGGCGCTTCTTCCATCGCGGCGGAAGAAGGCGTTTCCTCTCTCCTCGTGACGGGAGCGACCGACGTCTATTGCGAAGTTGTCGGGGAGTACGATCTCGTGATTTCCTACCAAAGGGATGGGGGAACCGTGAGCCAGACGGTGGGGCTTGTGACCCCGGGTGTCCGCCTCCTCACCGGGAAGCCCGTTTCCGAGGAAAGCCCCGATGGGGCCATCAGCTATACATATCCTTACGAATACGGCTTCCATAGCGGGCGCCTCGAGGGTTTTGTTGATCCAGGCCTTTCCTGGTCGCGGACGGTAAACGAGGCCGAAGGACAAAAGGAAATTATCTACACTTTGGCCTAAGCAAGAATGGGCAATGGAAAAGGGCTCTTCGCGAGCCCTTTTGAAATGCCCGAGTCCTCGACGGCCTTGGGGCAAGAGGGGAGGGGTGCCGGCGTTTTCCTAGATTTCCCCCTCCGCTGGGGCATCGCCCTTCCCTTTTCGTTCGGTTAGGTAGAAGAACGTTCCCGGGACAGCGGCGAGGGCCATGAAGGCTGCCGCGACATAGAACATGTTCGCGTTCGGAGCGTAGATTTCCTCGAAGGTCGTCGAGGACTCATAGAGCTCGCTCGTCAAATTGAAGACGAGCTGGGAGACATTGCTTCCGACGATCATCGGGACCATGACGGCGAAGATCATCCTTACCCCTTGGAAAAGGCCGGCTTCCCCTTTCGGGGTATAGTCGCGGATGATGGCCCCAAGGCAAGCGGTGCCGACGAGGTAGCCGCTCATGAGGAGAGTCGCTGCCAGAATGACGAACCAGGGTTCGGGCTCGGGAACGGCCGCGAGAAGAATCGAGCCGAGGAGGCCGAGGCCCATGGCCGGGAAAAGAAGGTTTCTTTTCCCAAGCCGTTCCATGAAGACGCCGCTAACGATGGCAACCGCCGAGGAAAGGACGAGGATGATGGCGAAGGCCAGATAGAAAAGAAAGATGTTGTCGCCGCTATAGCCGAGGCCCCCGAGCTCGACCGGGTTCTGGAAGTAAACCATGTAGTAGGGGAGGAAGCTATCGACGGCCGCGTTGAAGGCCATGAAGGTCAGAAGGGCAAGGTAAAGGCGCCCGTTTTTCTTCACGACGCTCGGGCG
>CASEWT010000097.1 GCA_949291655.1 uncultured Bacillota bacterium | reverse complement strand
AAAGACCCTCGGCCTCGCCCTTTGTTCCCTTTCCCTCAAAAAGGAAGACGGCACGCCGGCCGGGACCCGCGAGGCCTTCTTGAAATCGGCGGTGGATGCCCTCCTCCCGGTGGCCGTTTGCTCGGGGCTGAGCCTTTTCTACCTTCATAGCGAAAGGAGCCTCTCCGACAAGCTGGCCGGGACGATCCTTCTTCGGGATTGAAGGGGCGGCGGCCCCTTTTTTCGTTGCCTTTGGAAAAATATAGCACTCGAATGTTGACAGTGCTAAGGGCATTCCTATAATAGGTCTAGCACCCCGGGAAGGGGATTGCCAAAGGAGGCCCGAACGATGACCAGGCGCGACGAAATCCTGAAACTCATAGTCGAGGAATTCATCAAGACGCACCAGCCCGTCGCCTCGAAGACCCTTTTGGAGACCTACCGCCTCGAGGTGTGCTCGGCGACGATCAGGAGCGAGATGAACTCCCTCGAAGCCGACGGCTACATCGAAAAGCCCCATACCTCGGGCGGGCGGATCCCGACGACGGCCGGCTATCGCTACTACGTCGAGCACCTCAGCCAAGGGAGCGTCGACGAGCAAGCCAAGAACGCTCTTCAAACCGTCCTCGGGGAAAAGCGGAAGTCGATCGAGGAGGTCATGGAAAGCTCTTGCAAGGTGCTTTCCGAGATGACCAACCTCGCCTCGGCCGTCCTCGGCCAAGGGACGAGCGAGGAAAGGCTCGTCTCCGTTCAGCTCATCCCCCTCAGCAAAACGACGGCTTCGGCCATCTTCGTGACCGACGGGGGATACGTGGAGAACAAGACGTTCGTCCTCGACGAAAGGCCGGGGATCGAGGCCGTCCAGAAAGCCGTCGGCCTCCTCGACGAGCGCCTAAGGGGAACCCCGGTCGGGGAACTCGGGGCCAAGATGGAGGCGATGAAGTCGATCCTCGTCGACTACCTCCTCGGCCAGGAGATGATCTACGACTTCCTCTATAGCGCCCTCGCCGCCCTCTCGGGGAGCCGCGGCTCCGTCTACGGGGCCGATGCCCTCCTCAGCCAGCCCGAGTTCCAGGACCCGGAAGCGATGAAGGAGCTGATGAAGGCCCTCGCCCATCCCGACGGCCTCGAGAACCGGCTCTCCAAATTGAGCAAGAGGAAGATCGGCGGCGTCGACGTCTCGATCGGCCACGGGGCCAAAAACGAGATGTCGATCCTCTCGACCGACGTGAAGGTCCCCGGTAGCAACGCCGTGAGTTTGACCCTCCTCGGCCCGACGCGGATGGACTACAACAAGGCCCTGGCCACCCTCCGCTATTTCGCGGAGCAGCTCGACAGTTATTTCAATCAGAAAGGAGATAGCGAAGCGTGGACGAAGCAAAGCAGGAAAAAGCAGCCGACCCCGGCGAAGGAAAGCCCCTCGACGAGGAAGACGAACTCCTCGGGGAAGAGGAAGGCGGAAGCCCCGAAGGGGAGGGGCAAAGCCTCGAGGAAAGACTGAAGGCGGCCGAGGAAGAGGCCGCCAAGTGGAAGAACCTCTATTACACTTCCCTGGCCGACACCCAGAACCTCCGGAAATCCCTCGAGGAAGACCACCGGACGGCCCTTCGCTACCGTAGCGAAGGGTTCCTCGGCTCCCTTATCCCGGCCCTCGATAGCTTCCACATTGCCCTCGAGGCCGTCCCCAACGGCGAGGAAGCCCGCAATTACCGCGTCGGCTTCCAATACATCTACAACCAGATCCGCAGCTCCCTAGAGCAGGAAGGGGTGAGCGAAATCGCCCCGAAGGAAGGCGACCTCTTCGATGCCTCCTCCATGCACGCCGTCGACCTCGTCGAGGGCGGGGAGGAAGGGAAGATCGCCAAGCTCCTGGCCAAGGGCTACCGCCTCCACGACCGGATGGTCCGCCCGGCCATGGTGAGCGTCTACGGAAAGAAAGCGGACGAAAAGAAAGAAGAAGAGGCTCCGAAGGCCGTCAAGCCGAGCGAAGCCTAAGCGAAAGGAGAACATCGATATGGCAAAGGAAATCATCGTCGGTATCGACCTCGGTACCACCAACTCCGTCATCTCTTACATGCAAGCCGACGGCAAGGTCAAGGTCATCCCCAACCCCGAAGGCACGAACACGACCCCCTCGGTCGTCGCCTTCAAGGCGAGCGGGGAGGAAATCGTCGGCAACGCCGCCAAGCGGCAGATGATCACCAACCCGGACACCGTCCGGAGCGCCAAGCGGCGGATGGGAACCTCCGAGAAGTTCCACATCGCCTGCCTCAACAAGGACTTCACCCCGCAGGAGATCTCCTCGAAGGTCCTCTCCTACATGAAGGGCTACGCCGAGAAGAGCCTCGGCCAGCCGGTCAAGAAGGCCGTCATCACCGGTCCGCATCATCAACGAGCCGACCGCGAGCTGCCTCGCCTATGGCCTCGACACCGACAAGAGCGAGCGCGTCCTCGTCTTCGACCTCGGGGGCGGCACCCTCGACGTCTCGATCCTCGACATCGGGGACGGCACATTCCAGGTCCTCTCGACGGCTGGCGACACCAACCTCGGGGGCGATGACTGGGACCGGGCCATCGCCGACTGGATTCGGGCCCAGATCAAGATCGAGACCGGAGCCGATTTGAGCGACAAGATGGCCGAGCAGCGCTTCCTCGACGCGGCCGAGAAGGCCAAGATCGAGCTCTCCAGCTCGGTCGAGACGACGATCTCCCTTCCCTTCATCGGGATGGGGGCCAACGGCCCGATCAACTATGAGGGCACCCTCACCCGGGCCAAGTTCCAGG
>CASEWT010000096.1 GCA_949291655.1 uncultured Bacillota bacterium | reverse complement strand
CTCGGCTTGACGCGCTCGACTTCCTCTTCGGAGATGCGGCGCGGCCGGCGCTTTTTCTCGCCGCCGCGGCGGGTCGGCTCGTCTTTCTTCTCGGCGAGCTCCGTCTCGAGGTCCTCGAGGGTCGTCGTCGTCTTGACTTCGGTATGGACGACCGGCTTGGCCGGTTTCTCGATGGCCGGGGCAGCCGGGATTTCCGCGGCCTTCGGGGCCGGCTCGACGGCCTTTTCGGGGGTCGGGGCGGCTTTCTCCTCGGGCTTTTGGGCAATCTCTTCGGCCTTGGGAGCGGCTTCCTCAGGGACGGCGGCCTTCTCTTCATCGGCCCTCAAACCGGCCTTCTCAGCGGCAGCCTTGAGCGAGGAGGCGAGGTATTCGGCCTTGTCCTTCTCCTTCTTGGCCTTCGCGGCCTCTTCCTTGATCTGCTCGATCGGTGTATAGGCGATCCCGTCTTGGGTAGCTTCGCTCAGGGGGACGATGTCGATGTTCCAGCCGGTGAGCTTCTTGGCGAGGCGGACGTTGGCCCCGCGCCGGCCGATGGCAAGGCGGGTGTCCCCGTCGTTGACGATCACGGTCGCCGAGGGGCGGTCGCTTTCGTCGTCGCCCTCCCCTTCCATCGCGACCCCGAGGACCTGGACCGGGCGGAGCGACTCGGCGATGTAAAGAGGCATGTAGTCGCTATAGGCGATGATGTCGATCTTTTCCTTGTCCTTCCCGTTCCCGAGCTGCTGGACGATCTTCTGGATGCGGCTGCCCTTGGGACCGATGCAGGCCCCGGTCGGGTCGATATCGTCGTCTTTGCTATAGACGGCGACCTTGCTCCGGATGCCGGCATCCCGGGCGATGCCCTTGATGACGACGGTTCCGTCGTAGATTTCGTGGATTTCCTCTTCGAAGAGGCGCTTGAGGAAGCCCCCGGAAGCCCGGGTGACCTCGATCTGGGGCCCGCGGATGAGCTTCCCTTCCGGGGTGCGCTGCTCCTTGACTTCCTGGAGGTAGACCTTGATGGGGTCGCCGACCTTGAAGATCTCGTCCCCGATGAGCTCCTTGGCCGTCAGTTCAACGACGGTGTGGCCTCCGATGTTGACGGAAACGCTCCGGTCGCCGGCCTTCTCGACGGTGCCGGTGAGCATCTCGCCGATGTGGTCTTTGTAGACGTCGTAAAGCGCCGTCTGCTCGGCGACACGGATGTTGCTACGAAGGGCGCTCTGGATGGCGTTGACGGTGATCTTGCGGAGGCTTTCGAGGGGGCAATAGATCGGGAAGCGGTCGCCAGGCCGAAGGCCCTTGGCGCTGCTTTCGACGAGGGTCAGGAGGTACTTGAGCTGGTTCCGCTCGTCCTTGTCCTTGGTCTCGGCGATTTTTTCCTCGAGGTCCTCCCGCTCCTCCTCGGCCGTCTCGAGAGCGTCTTCGACGGTGATTTCGAGATAGTCGTCCTCGACTTCCTCGACGACGTCCTTGATCTGGGCGATGACGATGGTTCCGTGCTCTTCGTCGAGGGTGACGTCCACGACCGCGTCGTCGCCCCCGCCGAGGCTACGAACGTAGCCGCGGGTGATGGCTTCCTTGATGGCGGTAAGGACGTTTTCGACCTCGATGCCCTTGCTTTCGGCGACCAGCTTGGCCGCGTTTAGGAATTCCTGGTAATTCATCTTTCTTTCCTCATTAGACCGCGAGGTGGGCGCGGTCGACGTAACGACGTTCCAATTCGACTTTCTTCTTTCTTCCCTTGTTCGTCAGGATGAGCTTCACGCTTTCCTCGTCGACATCCTCGATGAGGCCGGTCAGCTCGTTCTCGCCCTCGAAGGGATGGGAGAGATGCAGATAGCACTTCTTCCCACGGGCCTTTTCGAGCTTCTCGACGGGAATCGGCTTCTCGGCCCCGAGGGAACTGACGTCCAAGGTATAGGGGCCGTCGAAGGGATCGACCGGGTCGACGATGGCATCGACGAGGCCGCTGGCCTCCACGATGTTCTCGAGGGAAATGGGTTCCTCGCGGTCGATGACGACCTCGAGGGTGGCCGGGTTCTTCCTCAGGCGAAGCGAATAAAGCTCATAGCCTTTTTCCCGGAGGGCCGAAGCGAGCTTCGACCGCAGTTCTTCTTCCTTTTCGATAGCCTTTCCTCCTAAGAAAAGGCGGCCGCTTTCGCGGTCGCCTGACCTTTAAAAGCATGTAGCAGAGCCCTTCCGGGATCTTCTGCCGGTCGTATATTAGCAACCGCTTTGGTGTCTTACAAGGGCCAAGCACATCACACCTTCCCCTTTTCCTCATTCTTTATATTGGCTTTGCGGCGGCCTTTTTGCCTTATCCGCACTAGACCCACCCATGCTTAACCGTCGCCCTTTGCCATGCCTTTATCCCGTCTCAAAAACGCCGGCTTTAAACCGCATCAACCCCTGTTGCTTCGCTTTTTTTAACGTCAATGAATAAAGTCGGAATACCTTATGCTAAGAATAACGTCATTGGTCCAGGGGGTCTTCAAAAGCCCTCTAACCGAGCCTTCCGCCTTCGGGCATCAAGAGAAAATGCCCCCTTGGGCCCCCGCCTCTTTCCCTTGCCCGCATCAGCGCGAAAG
>CASEWT010000095.1 GCA_949291655.1 uncultured Bacillota bacterium | reverse complement strand
GGAAGCCGGTGTCCGTGAAGGTCTTGAAGGGCTTCTCGGTGTAGATGCCCATCATTTCCCAGTGCCCGGTCATCGTGTCTTTGCCGTTACTTTCCTCCCTGAGCCGCATGACGTAGCTATGGGGATGGGAAAAGACGGCCGGGGTGTTGTTGATGTCGTCGAGGGCGCCGACGCCGAGGGAAGCGAGGGTCGGGACAGCGAAGTCGTCGAGGCTATAGGAAGCATGCTTGAAGGTATTGCTCCCGACGTCCCCGAAGCGCGCGGCGTCGGGTTCCTCCCCGACCCCGAGGGAATCGGCGACGATGAGGTAAATCCGCTTGAAAGGCATTGTTGTTTCTCCTAAGGAGTATCTTATTCCCCGCGCCGGATTAGTCAAAGGATACGCTCCTTCGGGCTTAGACAAGGAAAAGCCCGCCTAAACGAGCGGGCCAGAGAAGTTTCTTACGGGCGTTTAGGAATAGAAGGCAGCGCCTCTTCGCCCTTCCAAAATATCGAGATAAAGCCGGACCGGCACGGAGGAGCCACTTCCCGTCGAGGAGGGCCCAACGGCGGGATAAATGGCCAAGAAAAGGACGAAGGCAAGGACCACCGCCCCAAGCCCGGCGAGGAAGGATAGATAAGCCGTCTTCCCCTTTCCTTCCCGGGTCCAAAGCTCGTTTTCCTCGCTATAGCGGAAGAAGGAGAGGCTCGCCCCGGCAAGATAAGAAAAGCTCATGAGGGGGCCGGCGGCCGCCGCGGCATAGGAAGCAACTTCCCTTGCCGCGCGGGAGGCGAAGTAGTCGCTCCCGGAAAAGGGATAGAGGAAGAGATAGGCGTTCAAAAGAAGACTCAGGAGGCAGAGGGCAGAGGCGAGGTAGTCGCTTACCCGCCGGGGCCGGTGGACGAAGAGGATGTAGACGATCTCGTAGACGCTTAGGAAAGGCATTAGCCACATGCCATAGAAATAAGGATCCCCGAAAAAGCCGACGCCACTCGGATAGCCGGCGGGAAAGCCGCCGGAGAGATAGACGATAAGAAGGGCCAAGGGAAAGGAAAGGGCGACGATGGCCTTGGCCAAGTAGGCTCCGAGGGTGCGTCCAGGCATCGCGGTTCCTCCTTTGGGGGCGCTTCGACAAAGAAAGCCCCTACTGCTTAAAGAATGGCCCGCCGAAAAAAATGTCAAGATGGGCTTCCATTAGCGCCGCTTCATGTAGAGGTCGTAGGCCGAGATGATCCGCCGGGAGGAGACCTCGGTATAGATCTCCGTCGTCTTGATCTTGCCGTGGCCGAGGAGAGCCTGGACCGAGCGGAGGTCGGCTCCGTTTTCAAGAAGGTGGGTGGCAAAGCTATGGCGGAGGGTATGGGGGCTGACCTTCTTGGCAATCCCGGCCTTCAGGGCGTATTCCCGGACGGCGAGGAAGAAGTAGTTCCGGCTGACCGGCTTCCCGGAGCGGTTGAGGAAAAGATAGGGCGAGCGGGACCCCTTGTTCCGGGAACGGAAGAGCTTAAGGTAAGAAAGGAGACACTCCCGGGCGTAGTCGCCCAAGGGGACGGTCCGTTCCTTACTCCCCTTCCCGATGACCCGGACGGTCCCGTTTTCGAGGTCGACGTTCCTCCGCTTGAGGGAACAGAGCTCGCTCACCCGGAGGCCGGTCGCATACATCGTCTCGAGCATCGCCAAGTCTCTGGCCCCGCGCTCGCTTTTCGTGTCCGGCATCGAAAGGAGGGCCTCGACCTCCGCGGTCGTAAGGACATTAGGAAGGCGCTTCCTTTTCTTCGGTCCCCGGAAGGAAGGGGGGAGGGCTTCATCGGAATAGCCTTCCTCGACGAGGAAAAGGAGGAAGCGCCGGAAGAAGGAAAGCTTCCGGAGGATGCTCGAAGGGGCAAACTCCCTTTCGAGGAGGGAAGAGAGGTAGCCCTTCACGGCTTCCGGGGTAAGTTCTTCGGCCTTGCTAATTTCCGGATGCTCTTTCTCGAAGGCGAGAAGGTCTTCCCGGTAGCTTACTACCGTCGAAGGGCTATCCCCCTTCTCGGTAAGGAGGAACTGGAAGTAGCGCGCGGCCGCCTCATTCAGTCCCATTTTTCTTAACCTCCCGGGCTATCATCAACTTCCCGCCCTTCCCGAGGCGGCGGTTGAATTCGTTTACGAGGAGGCGCGTCTTATCCATCTTCTCGAATTCCTGGTAGTCGAAGAAGGACATCTGGACCGTTTCCTCCCGCGGGTCGTAGAGGCTACTGACCCCGAGGCCGACGAGGCGGGCCGTCCAGCCGGCGAAGGAGGATTCGTAAAGGGTCCTTCCCTGCTCAAATATCTCCTCGGCGGAGGCGATGCCCTTCTCGAGAGTCAAGGAACGGCTGTGGGTGCGGAAGGAAGGGTCGCGGAGAGTCATCGTCACCGTCCGGGCTTTCTTCCGCTCGGAGGCGAGGGCTGAAGCGATTTCCCGGCTCATATCCTTGAGTTTTTCGAGGATAAGCCCCTCGTCGTTGCTATCGGAGCCGAGAGTAATCGAGCGGGATATCGACTTCGCCGCCTCGCTTTCGCTTCTTACCCTATCGTCCCCTCCGCCCTTGAGGTAAAGAAGGCACGAGGGGGCGAAGGAGCCAAGGACCTTGAGGGTCCCGCTTTCGGAGCGGAGGAGGCTTTCCTTCAAGGCGGCGAAGTATGCGATCAGCAACTCGGTGCCCATCGTCGGCGGATTCATCGGCAGCGGGTTCGACCTCGTGGTGGCGGGCAGCGTGCTCATCAAAAA
>CASEWT010000094.1 GCA_949291655.1 uncultured Bacillota bacterium | reverse complement strand
ACCACCAGCTTGAGCTGCTCGGAGAAGACGAAGAGCGCCGCCGACGGATAGTGGCCGATCAGCACCAGCGCGCAGAAGAGCATCAGAAAGAACACCGGTTCCCGGACCGATTCCCGGAAGGTGTTCGCGGCGATTTTAAAGAAGTTGAACATCGGCAGTTCTCTCGCGGTAGGCGGGATTTATTCCGCCGCCGGAAGCGGGGCTTCCTGGACCACCGGAGCCTCCTCCGCCGCGGCGGGAGCCTCTTCGGCCGCCTTCTCCTCGCTTGCGGCCCCAAATTCGACGGCAATGAGGAAAACGTAGGGCGGGAACTGGGCGATCTTCCGTTCCCGCATCTCCCGAAGGAAAAAGCCGGGATAGTCCTGCTTGGCCCCATAGACGATGGCGTAATGGTTCGGGTTGCAGGTCTGGATGATGGCCTCCCCGGGAATCGAACTCCGGCCGGCCCGGCCGACGGCCTGGGCGATGAGCTCGAAGCTCCGCTCGGCCGAACGGTAGCCCGGAAGGGCAAGGCCGATGTCCGCGTCGGCAACGGCGGCCAGGGTGAGGTAAGGGAAGTCGTGGCCCTTGGCGACGATCTGGGTTCCTACGAGGACGTCGAATTCCCTTTCCCGGAACGAGCGGACGAGCTTTTCGAGGCGGGAAGTCGACCGGGCGGTGTCGCTATCGAGGCGGGCAATCCGGGCATCCGGGAATAAAGACGCCACTTCCTCCTCCAGCCTTTCGGTCCCGTAGTTGACCCGCCTTAGACCGTGGGAACCGCATTCGGGGCAGGCCTCGGGATAAAGCTCGACGTGCCCGCAATGGTGGCATTTGAGAAGGCGTTCCCGGAAATGGTAGACGAGATTGCTTCCGCATTCCGGGCACTTGAAGAGGTGGCCGCAGCGGGGACAGTTGATTCCGCTCCAATAGCCGCGGCGGTTGATGAGGAGGAGGCATTGTTCCTTTTTGGAGAGCTTTTCCCGCATCTTCTCGACGAGGTACTTCGAAAGCTTGTTCGACTCGCTTCCCATCGCCCCGGGCGCGCGGAGGTCGACGATCGTCGTGATGGGAAGGGGACGCTCGTTGACCCGGTGGGGCAAACAAGCATAACCGTAGACTCCCTTGAGGGCCCGGGCCCTCGTCTCGAGGGAAGGGGTGGCCGAGCCGAGGACGACCTTGGCCCCGGCCCGCCCCCGCATGATGGCGACTTCCCGGGCATGGTAATGAGGGGCATTGTCCTGCTTGTAGCTATCGACGTGCTCCTCGTCGAGAATGATGAGACCGAGGTTCTCGAGGGGGGCGAAGACGGCGCTGCGGGCCCCGACGACGATGTCGGCTTCCCCCCGGGCGATCCGGCGATACTCGTCGTAGCGTTCCCCCGGGGTGAGCTCGCTATGGAGGATGGCGATCTTGCTTCCGAACCGCCGGGCGAAATAATCGACCATCGCCGGAGTCAAATTGATTTCCGGCACCAGCATGAGGACCTTCTTCCCGCTTTCGAGGCAGTGCTCGCTCAGCCGAAGGTAGACCTCGGTCTTCCCCGAGCCGGTCACCCCTTCGAGGAGGACGACGGGCTTTTCGGAAGATACGATCTTCCCGTAGGCTTCGCGCTGCTCATAGGTCATTTCGTGGGGCACTTCCCGCTCGCGCTCGGGAATCTCGAGGCGCCGCCGCTCCTTCTTGAAGAAGCGGACCTTGCCTTTCTTCGCGAGGGCCTCGAGGACGGAGGGGCTCCCGGCTTCCTTCTTCCGGAGGGGCGAGGAAGAGACGAGGAGGCGAAGGGCCTCGATTTGCTTGAGGGTCAGCCCTTCTTCCTTCGCGTCGACGGCCTCGACATAGGTCTCGTAGGCGACCTTCGGGGCTTTCAAAGAAGAGGAACGGGGAGCCAACGAGGGTGGGAGCATCGCTTGGAGGACGCTGATCAAGGGAGCCATGTAGTAGGCGGCGACCTCCTTGGCGAGGTCCATAAGGGAAGAGGTTAGAAGCGGCTCTTCGTCTACGATGTCGGCATCGAGGATCTCGTTGACCCGGTAGCCGAGTTCGGCCGAAAGCTCATCGGGAGTTCCCGGGTATTCCCGGGCGGCGACGACAAAGCCGACGAGGCTCTTCTTGTTGAAGGCGCAGCGGACGCGAAAACGAGGACCGATCGGCCTTTCGCCCCGATAGAAATAGGAAAAAGGCCGGTCCAGCGACCGGGCCGAATATTCGACGAGGACCTCGAGGACTTTCATCCCCTCGATTTTACCCTAGGCTTGAGCGCCTCCTTCACCATGTCCACAAATTCGGGCAGAGGCCTGATGTTCACCGATTTCAGAACCACATTCTTGCCGTTCTCCAGTCCGTCCACAACCCCGCTTTCCGTGCCCAGTGTTATTTCAAACTGGCAGATACCGTCCAGCACCACAATGTTTCCCGCGCCCAGCTCTCCCGATATTGCATCCTGAAGTGCGGTTATGGTGGCGTAAATATCGGCAGGAGTAAGTGTGGTGTACTTGTTCAGCCTTGCCGCCATGGATTTGGTGGAAATCTTCTGACGCTTGCATATCCTGATATGGTATTTCGATTTTGAGTTTTCACTCTTGCTGTTGGGGTTTTCATAGAAATCGTATTCAATTCTGTCCATAAGGTCGTATATTATAATAAATTAGATAAGAAAAGGCTTGAAAAGCGCGTCGTACAACTTTAGTTTGAAGCACTGCAAACTAAAGTGTTACGCATTGCAGACTATAGTGAGAAGCTCTGCACACTATAGTTTTACGCGGTGGGCGGCGGCATGCCGGAATCCCGGTCTGCAAACATCCATATTTCGACACCCGTCCTCCATTCTGCAAATGTATCCCAAAAAGTAAATATAACATAGAGAAATGACTTTAAAATATGTATGCTATATAG
>CASEWT010000093.1 GCA_949291655.1 uncultured Bacillota bacterium | reverse complement strand
TCCTCGAGGAGCTCTTGGCTTCTCCCTCGCCTTCCTGCCCCTCGATCGAGGATTTCCTCGCCCACGCCTACGGGACCTTGCGGGGCGAAGTGGACGACCTCACCGAGTTCTACCGCGTCCGGGAGCTCGATCCCTCGATCCGCAAGCTGCGCTTCCTCGTCGAGGCCGAGTATAGCTCGGCTCCCCTCTCCGAGGTCGAGCCGCTCATGGAAGGCTTCCTTTCCTACCTCGGGACGAGCGGGGATGCCCCTTTCGTCCGGGCTGCCCTTTCCCTCTATTTCCTCTCCTACGTGAAGCCCTTCGACCGCGACTACAACGGCATGATGGCCTCCATCCTCATGAAGGAGCAGTACGCCTCCTTGACTAACCAGCCCTTGGTTTACCTTTTCCCCTTCGAGAAACTCCTTCTCCGCGGGAAGAGGAACCCGTCCGGCCGTCCCTCCTCGGCCCGGGACATCAAAGAGGAGAAGCGCTACGAGAACCTCCGGAAGGACATCCAGCGGACCGGGGACCTCACCTACGTCGTCTTCGATGCCCTCGCCTCCGTAGGCTCCCTCATCGACGAGCTCGAGGACCTTCTTGCCAAGGTTCGCCTCGAGGCCGTGCGGAACGAGAACCGGCCGAGCGAGGAGGAAATCGCGGCCGCCTCTTCCCCCGTAGAAGGGCCGATCAAGGAGGCCATAGCGGCCCCTTCCCCGGCCCCAGCTTACCGGAAAGAGGAGGCGGTGACTCCCCTCTACGTCGAGGAAAAGACCGCGGAAAGGTCGCCAGCGGCCCCTCTTCCGCCCGAAGAGCCCCTTCTTCCTAGAGCTGAGGAGAGAGTCGAAGCGGAGGCCGCCCCGGCCCCAACCCCCTCGGCCCCCGAGCCGCCTGAGGAAGAAACCCCTCCCGCCTCAAGCATCCCCCTTCCTCCTTCCCAGCCAGAGACTGAGGAGAAAGAGGCCCCGCGCCCGAGGAAAGCCCCGGGGCGGACGACCCTCGAGCCCTCGCGCGTCATCGCCCCCGAGGAGATGGCCGGGTAAAGGAGCCTCGTCCTCGAGCCCCAGCGTCTCAGCGAGCGGGAAGCCAAGGAGTACATGATGTATCTCCTCGAGACGAACCCCTCCCTCAGCAAGAAGCAGGCCAGCTTCCTTTCGACCCACTGCACGATGGGGCGCTATTACTCGATCCAGCAATTCAAGGCCTACGCCCGGGTGGCCTACGAGACGGCCCGCACCTCGATGGACAAGCTCGCCGCCCTCGGCTACTACGAAAAACTCCAAGTCAAGAACAAATTCGTCTATACTCCCGTCTTGAAAGGGAGGTCTAGCAAATGATCAACCTCTACGACAGCTTCCTGGACAATCCGATCGTCATCACTGTCCTCATCGTCGTCATCTTCGCCCTCGTCGTCCTCGCCGTCATCCTCATCAAGAAGTACGTTCCCTTCTTCAAAAGCGACGAGAAGCCGAAGAGCCCCGAGGAAATCGCCGCCGAGGAGGTCAAGCGCCTCGTCGTCGATCCCGACGAAGAGAATAAGGGCGGGGCCGAAGGAGAGCGCGACGAGCTCCTCGAGGAAGCGAGCCGCGAGCTCGCCTCCGATGCCGAGCGCCTCGACGAGAAGGATTATAGCGAGGAAGAACTCTCTCGGGCCACCCGGCCGGTCGAGGACGAGGCGGCCCTCGCCGCCATGGAACGCTACGCCGCCGAGCACCCTGAGGAAAGCGAGGCCGCCCTCGAAGCCCAAAAGAAGGCGGAAAGCGAAGATAAGTAACGCCCGTTCCCTCTACATACACGTTCCCTTCTGCCGGGATCTCTGCGCCTATTGCTCGTTCCCCCGAAGCGTCCTAAGGCCCGACTGGGCCTTTTCTTACGTCGGGCGCCTGCTTGAGGACCTTGCCCCCTTTCCCCCTTCCTCTTTTAAGACAGCCTATATCGGCGGGGGGACCCCTTCCTGCCTTCCTTTCGACCTCCTTTCCTCCCTCCTCGGGCGGATTAGGGAACTCCTCGCCCCGGAGGCCGAGTGGACCTTCGAGGCTAACCCCGAGGACGTCGGGCAAGAGCTCGTCGCCCTCCTTTCAAGATACGGGGTGAACCGCGTCTCGATGGGGATGCAGTCGGCCCGGCCCCTCGCTCTTTCCCTCCTCGGGCGGCGGCACGACTTCCATACGGTCGCCCGGGCGGTGGACTGCCTAAGGGCGGAGGGGATTACCAACCTGAGCCTCGACCTCATCTACGGCCTTCCCGGGGAAACGCTCGACGAGGTCGCTTTCGATCTCGCTTCCCTCCTCTCCCTTTCCCCGACGCACTTCTCGGCCTATTCTCTCGAGATCCACGAGGGGATGCCCCTTTTCCGGAAAGGGATCCGCGAAGGGGCCGACGAGGTCCTTGCCGAGCATCTTGCCCTCATCGAGGAAGAGGCCGGGCGGCATGGCTATTCCCGCTACGAGATCTCGAGCTTCGCCCGCCCGGGCTTTCCCTCGCGCCACAACCTGACCTACTGGAAGGACGAGGAATACGTCGGCATCGGGATGGGGGCGGCCGGCTACGAGGACGGGAGGCGCTACGTCAACCCCTCCTTGCTCGTCCCTTACCTCAATAAGGCGCCCCGGAGCGAGGAAAAAGTCGACGCCCGAGCGGAGCGGGAGTACTTCCTTTTGGCCAACCTCCGCCTCGCCGAGGGCTTTTCCCTCTCTTCCTACGAAAGGAAGTGCGGGGGCTCTTTCCTAGAGGAGTTCGCTTCCTCCTTCGAAGAGCTTTCAAAGGAGGGGCTCCTCCTCCTCGAGGGGTCGAGCGTAAAGCCGACTCCGCGGGGGATGAACCTCCTAGACCGCGTCCTTCTACGCCTCTACAATGACCTATAGATGAAACTGCCTTCTCCCGGGCGTAGAGCCCTCTCC
>CASEWT010000092.1 GCA_949291655.1 uncultured Bacillota bacterium | reverse complement strand
CTCGACCCCCCAGCGCGCCCTCCTTCTCCCCTATAAGCCGCCGCAGGGGACGGGGGACACCTACCTTGTTTATGACGATAAGGGGAAACTGGCCGGCCAATTGACCATTCAGATGCTCGACGCCCACCGCTACGCCATCCGGGGAATTCATCTTCCGCAGGAGCTAAGAAAGGAAGCAATCGCCCATTTCGAGGCGGTTTTGCGGCAGAAAACCTCGCCGATGACCCTCATGCTCTTCGGCCTCCTGAGAGAGGAAAAGGAAGCCCTCGGCTACAAGGAAGGCCCCCGGGGCTTCTACAAGCGCCTCATATGAAAAAGAGCCCGCGAGGGCTCATTTTTCGTCCTTCGCTCCGAGGGAAGCGAGGTCGTTTTCCTCTTTCTTCAGGGCCTCCTCGAGGCTTTCGGCCACGTCGAAGCTCTCGTCGAGGACGAAGGCGATTTCCGGGGCTTTGTAGACCCCGAGCTTCTTGCTGAGGCGGCTCCGGACGAGTCCCTTGAGGGAGCAAAGCTCGGCGAAGTTCTGGCGGGGGTACTTCGCCCCGAGGAAGGAGACGTAGACCTTGGCGAGGGAATGGTCGGAGTTGACTCTGACCTCATTGACCGAGACAAGCCCGACCCGGGGGTTTTTGATGTCCCGGAGGATGATTTCGGGAATGAGGCGGGCAATGAGGGAGGAAAGGCGGGCGGCCCCGTTGGGATTCTTCTTCACGCTTCCTCCTTGGCGACCATCTCGTAGCCCTCGACGACATCGCCTTCCTTCACGTCGTTGTAGCCGGCGATTCTAAGGCCGCATTCGTAGCCCTGGCGGACTTCCTTCACGTCGTCCTTGAAGCGCTTGAGGGACTCGAGGGTCCCTTCGTAGACGATGGCGCCGTCGCGGAGGAGGCGGACCTTCTCCCCGGCCTTGATCTCGCCGGAGGTGACGTAGGAACCAGCGACGGTCCCGACGTGGGTAATCTTGTAGATGTGCCGGACCTCGGCCTGGCCGGTCACCTTCTCCACCACCTCGGCCTTGTACTTGCCCTTGATGGCCGCCTTCATCTCGTCGAGGAGCTCGTAGATGATCCGGTGAAGGCGGATTTCGACGCCCTGTTCCTCGGCTAGAGCCTTGATCCGGGCGTCGGGGCGGACGTTGAAGCCGTAGATGAGGGCGTGGGAGGCGCTGGCGAGGAGGACGTCGTTGTCGCTGATGGCGCCGGCCGCGGCGCTGATGACCTTGACCCGGACCTTGTCCTCGCTCAGCTTCTCGAGAGAGGCCTTGAGGGCTTCGGCCGAGCCGTCGGTGTCGGCCTTGACGATGACGTTGATATCCTCGACCTGGCCGGCCGTCACGAGGTTATTGAGGTCGCTAAGAGACATGGCCGAGGTCTTCGAGCGGGTCTTCTCGAGTTTCTCGAGGGCTCTCCGCTCGGCGATTTCCTTGGCTTGGCGCTCGGTCGGGAAGGCCATGAAGCGGTCGCCGGCCGCCGGCACCGAGCTAAGTCCGGTGACGGCCACCGGGGTCGAGGGACCGGCGCTTTTAAGCACCTGCCCGTTTTCGTTGCTCATCCGCCGGATCTTCCCGTAGATGTCCCCGACGACGACGAAATCGGCAGCGTTCAGGGTGCCGTTTTGGACGAGGAGGGTCGCCTTCGGGCCTTCTCCCCGGTCGAGATTGGCCTCGAGGACGGTCCCGATGGCATAGCGGTTCGGGTTGGCCTTGAGTTCCATCATCTCGGCCTTGAGGAGGATGGCATCGAGAAGGTCGTCGAGGCCTTGCTTCGTCTTGGCGCTCACCTCGACCATGATGACGTCGCCCCCGTAATCCTCGGCGATGACGTCGTGGGCCATGAGTTCTTCCTTGACCTTGCGGGGGTTTACGCCCGGCTTGTCCATCTTGTTGATGGCGACGATGATCTGGCTATTGGCGGCCTTCGCGTGGTCGATGGCCTCGATCGTCTGGGGCATGACACCGTCGTCGGCCGCGACGACGAGGACGACGATGTCGGTTACGCTGGCCCCGCGGGCCCGCATGGCGGTGAAGGCCGCGTGCCCCGGAGTGTCGATGATGGTGATCTTCTTGCCGTTATGCTCCTTTTGATAGGCGCCGATGGCTTGCGAGATGCCGCCGGCTTCCTTATCGGCAACGTTGGAATGGCGGATGGCGTCGATGATCGAGGTCTTGCCGTGGTCGACGTGGCCCATGACGGTCACGACCGGCGAGCGCTCGACGAGGGAGGAGGGGTCGTCTTCGATCTCGATTTCCTCGAAGTGGGCCTCGTCCACCACTTTTTCCTTCTTGAAGTCGTAGCCGAACTCAAGGCAGACGGTCCCGATCATCTCGTCGTCGAGGACGTGGTTGATGGTAACGGCCTTCCCTTGGAGGAAGAGGAACTTGATGATATTCGGAACCGGGACGTTGATGGCCTCGCTCAGCTCGCTCACCGAAAGGGGCTTCGAGTAGACGAAAACGCCGCCGTTGACCTTGGCAAAGGTTTTCTTCTTGTCGCTTGGGACGTGCTCGACGTTGTTGATCCTAGCCTTCTGGGCTTGGTTCTTCTTCGAGAAATGGCGGTTGTTGTTTTTCTTCATGCATTCTCCTTCCCAAGGCCTTTGAGGGCCTTTTTGTCGGTAAGTAGGGCAAGGGACACTTCCTCGCGCCCGAGGGCGCGCCCAAGCTCCGCCTTGCCATAAGGGGCTTCGTAAACGGGGATCGACCGGCTGGCGGCCTTACTTAAGAGGCGCCGGGATTCGCCGCTATCGGTATCCTTCGCTTTCACGAGGAGAACCCCGCGGCGAAGGGAGGTTTCGATCCGGCTTCCGATCGTCAATTTCCCAGCCCGGAAGAGGATTCCGAGGAAGCCGAGCTCACGCCCTGAGTCCATCTTTCTCCTCCTCGCTCAGTTCCCGGCGGAGGATCC
>CASEWT010000091.1 GCA_949291655.1 uncultured Bacillota bacterium | reverse complement strand
CGGGAAAGCCCTCCTCGGCCACGGGGCAGGGGACATCTGTCACGTCGAGGCGGCCCATCCTTACGACGTCGAGATCGTCCGGATCGAACGGACGCTTTGATTTGCCTCTTCTAGGGAAGGCGGCCCGCGGGGCCGCCTTTTCCTTTTCCGAGGGCCCAAAGCCGCCCTTCCGCCCTATTTAGAGGTGGGAGGTTGTTTATGTTCAAGATCATCATCGCCGTTTTGGCCATAACCGTCGTCATGCTCGTCGCCCTGGCCGGGGTCGACGCCATCACGACCGACATCGTCGAGCCGGATGACTCCAACAGCTACGTCCTCGAAGGGGAAAATAACGTCCAGGCCACGATTTCCGGGGAGGTGGCCCGGCCGGGGACCTACCTTCTTGAGGAAGGGGCGACCCTAAGCGACCTCATCGCGAGCGCCGGCGGGACGAACGGGAACGCCGATGCGAGGGCTTACGACACTTCCTTCGTCCTCGAGAGCAAGATGACTTTCTACATCGCCCCTCTTTTCGACCTCACCGACGTCTGCGCGACTGAGCCAATCCCGAAGGTAAACATCAATTCCGCCTCGAAAAGCGAGCTCGACGAAGGGGTAAGCGCCTTCTCGACCTCGGTGGCCGAGGCCATCGTCACCTACCGGAACGACCACGGCCTCTTCCGCCGAATCGAGGAGCTGAAGGACGTCAAGGGGATCGGGACGGCGACCTTCGAGAAGTGCAAAGACTACGTGACCTTGCGCGATTAGTTGCTCCCGCCGGCTTTGCCCTCGCCCTCCTTTCCTTCGTCTTCGCCTCGCGCCTTGCCTTCGCCCTCGGGGCCTTCGCCTTCCTCGCCTTGCCATTCCTCCTTTTCTTCGCCGTCCCGAAAAGAGGGCGGGTGCGCCTTGTCGCCGTCCTTTGTGCCTTTTCCTTCGCCCTCGGGGCGGCCTTGAACCTCCTCCAGAGCCGGGGGAAGGAAGGGGAAGGCTCCTATTCCGGCATCGTGATCGACGCCCGGGACTCCTATTTCCTCCTCGAGACGTTTAACGGTCGCTATCTTGTCTATGAGGAAGGCTGTCTCCGCGAACGTTTTGACCTCGTTCGGGTCGAGGGAGTCTCCTCCGACCTGGAGATGGCTCACTACGAAGGCCGCTTTTCCTTCGAGGAATACCTGAACAAGAAGGGGATTTACCGGGAGATCGAAGGGGCGGAGGTCTCTTCCCTTTTCGCCTTTCCCTTCCGCCTCCGGGAACGAGGACGTGCCTTCCTTGCTTCCTTTCAAGCGGAAACCGGCTACCTTGTCGATTCCCTCCTCTTCGGCCGCCGCGACGCCTCGGCCGCGACCCTTTCCCTCTTCGAGGCGGCCGGGGCCCTCTTCTACCTTTCCGGCTCGGGAACCCTTTTCGCCGCCTTCCTCCGGGGCGTCGAATACGTCCTCGGGCTAAGATTCGACCGGAAGAAGAGTTCCGTGGCTTGCCTCGGGGCCGGAATCGGACTGAGCTTCCTTTACCCCTTCAAGGTCGGGGTCGCCCGCGTCCTCCTTTCCCGGGGCGCCCGCCTTTTCCTCGAGCGGCGTGGACAGAAGGTAGCGCCCCTCGTCCCGCCCCTCGTCTCGGCCGCCCTCCTTTTGCTCTTCGATTTCCGCCTGGCCCTCGATGACGGCTTCCTCCTTGGCTACGCGATATCCTTCGCCTTCGCCTTCTCGGGCTTCGTCCGCCATGCCGGCTGGAAGAGGCGGGGGATCTACGGGAGCCTCCTTTCCCTTTCCCTCATCCTTCCCATCCTCGTCGAGGGCGGGGAATTCCACCTTCTTTCGCCGCTATATTCCCTCTTCCTCGCCCCGATGGTCTATCCCTTCCATTTCCTGAGCCTCCTCTCCTTCTTGACCGTCCCCTTCATACGGGTCCTCGATGCCTATGCCGCCTTCCTCGGGAAAGCCGGGACCTTTCTTTCAAGGGCCGACCTCGCCCTTCCCGTCCCCGGCGATCCCGCCCTCGCCGTGCCCGTTTACTGCCTCCTTCTCTTCCTCGCCTTCCTCTTCCTCGAAAGCGGGGCCCGCCTCTTCTTCCGCGGGACTCTCCTTACGGGTCTCGCCCTCGGGGCCTTGAACTACGTCCCTTTGGCCAACCTCGCCTTTACGAAAGTCGCTTTCATTGACGTCGGGCAAGGGGATGCCATCCTCCTTTCCTCCGGGATGCATAACGTCCTCGTCGATACCGGCGGGAACCTTTCCTTCGACATGGCGGAGGAGGTGCTCATTCCCTATTTCCGGAAGGAGAGGATCTACCGCCTCGACGCCCTTATCCTCACCCACGGGGATTTCGACCACGACGGGGCCGCATCCTCCCTTTTGGCAAGTTTCCCGGTCGGGGAGGTGATCCGGGGGCCGGAGGGCTTTCCTTATCACTTCGGCGGGACGGAAATCGCTAACCTCAATCCGCTGGCCGGGACCTCCGAAGACGAAAACTCCTCCTCCCTCGTCCTTTCCTTCGAGCTTTGCGGGACTTCCTTCCTCCTCATGGGCGACGCCACAAAGGAAGTGGAACGCCGCCTTCTCCTCGATGGGCTTTCCCGCCATGACGTCCTGAAAATCGGCCATCACGGCTCCGACACTTCCTCTTCCTATTCCTTCCTCGAGGCCGTCGACCCTTCCCTTGCCATCGTCAGCTGCGGGGAAGGGAACCGCTATGGGCACCCCGACATCGCGGTCCTTTCGCGCCTGAAAGCCCTCGAAATTCGAGTACGGCGAACCGATTTGGAGGGGACGATCGAACTGATTGGGAGTAAGGCGACCGGCTTTGCTCTATAATCGGGGGGATGGTTTTCTTCCTAAGCGCCGTTCAGCCGGCGATGGCCCAAAGCGCCCTCCGGCAGCTTCTCAAGGCTTCCCCGATCAAGAAAGGGGCGATGAACTACGTCGAGATCG
>CASEWT010000090.1:2217-5206 GCA_949291655.1 uncultured Bacillota bacterium | reverse complement strand
CTATAGCAGCTATTCCGGCTACTTTGCCTCGGGCTCCTTCAGCGCCCCCGGCCATTACGCTATCACCATAAGGACGGCCAACGTCGAGAAGACCATCGAGTGCGACGTCGTCGCCCCGCAGGTCGAAGGAATCTCCTTCGGCCCGTCCAATTACGGAAAGCGGAACTGGCTCCCCTCCTCGATCGTCGCCGGCATCGAGCACGAGTTCCTCGTCAACTTGACTCCAAGCAACGCTTCGGGGACCGTCCACGCCGAGATTGTCGATGACACCGCGGGCGCGACGATCGAACCGGCCCAGACGGCCAATAGCTTCGTGGTCGCGGCCGACCATGCCGGAACCTTCACCGTCAAGGTTTACGAAGAGTCCCTCGGCGAGGAAAAGGCCATTACCAAGACGGTGACCGTCTATGGGAACGACGATGCCTCGATTGCCGCTATGCTCGACGGAGCGACGATTGCCGATAACACGGGCGCGAAAACCCTCGACTTCGTCAAGACAAGCGAAAACGGCGGCACCTTCGCCTACCATAAAGAGGAAGAAAACTACTATGGAGATTCGATCTCCTACGACATCGCCGGGAACTTCGAGGTTTCCGCCGGGGAATTGGTCCTAAGCGAAGTAACCTACACCTGCAGCGACGATTACACTGACGTAAGCGCCCCCGACTACAGCACTCCGTTCACCAATTACGACTTCAAGTGCTTCCGCTTCGATTATGACGTCGACTGGGATTCGGCCGTTGACTATGTGTATTTGAAGTAAGTTCCCCTCATCCTTCGGCCCCCGCGCGGGGGCTTTTTTTCTTCCTATAAAGCGTTTTTGCTTGACAGGGAAGGAGCTCGGGCCTACATTTACCCCCGGAAAAGGAGATATTCCCATGTCAGTCAAAATCAGGCTCACCCGCATCGGCCGCCACAAGGATCCCTTCTATAGGATCGTCGCCGCGGATTCCCGCTACGCCCGCGACGGCCGCTACATCGAGCAAATCGGGACCTATGATCCCGCTCTCGGGGAGGAAAAGGCCGTCATCGACGAAGCCAAGGCCCTCGCCTGGCTCGAGAAAGGCGCCATCCCCTCCGACTCGGTCCGCTCGATGCTAAGCCTCAAGGGCATCATCGCCAAGCACGCCGCAACCAAGAGCAAGAAGTAAGCAAGATGATCGATTACGAGAAAACGATCCACGCCCTCATCGATCCGCTCGTCGAAGATCCTTCCTCGATTCTCATCAGGGAGCTTCCGAGCCACAGCGACCGGGACGTGACGATCCTCATCTGCGCCTCGGATAGCGACACGGCCCGCCTCATCGGGCGGCGCGGCGTCGTGGCCAACGCCCTTCGCGAAGCGATGGGCATTGCCCCGAAGGCCGCCAACGAATCGACCCGCATCCACCTCAAGTTCGAAAGCTTCGACGAGGAGGACAAGGACGCCGAGTGATCGGCGCCCTTCTTTTGTATGGGGAAAGTGCTCATCGGAACTCTCTCCCGCAGTTTCGGGGTCAAGGGCGAAGCCAAGGTCGTTCCCAATACGTCCTTTCCTGAGGAGCGCTTCCGCCCCGGAAAGAAAGTCTTTCTATCAAAGGACGGGAAGCAGTTCCTCGAGACATCCTTCGAGGAGGTCCGGGGAACCCTCAAAGAGCCCATCGTGAAGCTTAAGGGCATTTCGACCCCGGAAGAGGCCGATAAGTACAAGAGATACGGCCTTTATCTCGACGAAGGGGACGCCCCGCTTCCCGAGGGTTACTACCGCCTCGAGGACCTCAAGGGGCTCATCGTCAAAAACGACCTCGGGTATATCCTCGGAAAGATTGACGATGTCCTTACCTACAGCAAAGTCCCATCCATCAAGGCCGTCCGCGAAGGAGGAAAACCCTTTTATTTTCCTTTCCTCATGGACGATTTCATCAGCAAAATCGACCTTGAAAAGAAGGAAATGATCATCCACGAAGTCCCGGGCATGCTATGAAAATAAAAGTCCTTACTCTTTTTCCCCGCTTCTACGATTCCTTTCTCGACACCTCGATCGTCAAGCGGGCCCTCGCCAAGGGCATCGTTGAGTTTTCCTCCATCGACATCCGTTCCTACACCAAGGACAAGTACGGCCGGGTCGATAGCGCCCCGGTCGGGGGCGGAGCCGGCCTCATCGAACAACTCCAGCCCCTGGTCGACTGCCTGAGAGCCAACAAGGGCCCGTCCGCCCACGTCGTTTTCTTTACGCCCCGCGGGCATACTTACCGGCAGGAGGACGCCGTCCGCTTTTCGAAGATGGAGGAGCTTGTCCTCGTCTGCGGCCATTACGAGGGGGTCGACGAGCGTTTCCTCTCCTACGTCGACGAGGAACTCTCGATCGGGGACTACGTCCTCACTGGCGGGGAAATCCCGGCCATGGCGGTCGCCGATAGCGTCATTCGCCTTCTTCCAGGAGCCATTGCCGATGCCTCCCTGGAGGACGAAAGCTTCACCAACGGACTCTTGGAATATCCCCAGTACGCCGAGCCTTACGAATACGAGGGGAAAAAGATTCCCGACATCCTTTATAGCGGGAACCACGAGGCCATCGCCAAATGGCGCAAGAAGGAAGCCCTTCGCGTCACCATGGAGCGCCGCCCCGACCTCTACCGAAACTATCCCTTGAGCAAGGCCGATAGGAAGCTCGTCAAGGAGCTCGAAGAAGGCAACGAGGAACCGGAGTGGTTGAAAAAGGCCCTGGAGAAGGGCCGTAAATTCATCAAGAAGGATTAGCGCGGGAAGCCGCCCATGCCGCGGGGGCCCCCAAGGCCGCCTAGTCCGCCCGGCGGGAACTTCCCGCCTTTTTTGTACCGCTTCATCTCCTCCATCATCTTCTTGTACATCTCGAAGCGCTTGAGGACGCGGTTGATGTCGGCGTTCGTTTTCCCGGACCCTTTGGCGATCCGGTTCTTTTGCGAGAAGCGGAGAACCTCGGGGTGGGACCTTTCGTAGGGGGTCATCGAGTTGATGACCGCCTCGAAGG
>CASEWT010000090.1:0-2201 GCA_949291655.1 uncultured Bacillota bacterium | reverse complement strand
AAGGTCTTCATTTCCCTTTCCCCGCGTTCCTTGTCGGCGTCGCTTAGTTTCGGCATCCCAGGAATGAGGGCGGCGATGCTTCCAAGGGAGCCGAGCCGCTGGACCATCTTCATTTGCTTCAGCATGTCGTCGAGGGTCGCCTCGCCCGACATCATCTTCTTGGCCGCCCTCTCGGCCTCTTTCTCGTCGATCTGCTCTTGGGCTTTCTCGACCAAGGAGACGATATCGCCCATCCCGAGGATCCGCTCGGCCATCCGCTCGGGATGGAAGGCTTCGAGGTCACCCACCTTCTCGCCGGTGCCCGAGAGCTTGATGGGAAGGCCGGTCAGGTACTTGATCGAAAGGGCCGAGCCTCCTTTGGCGTCGCCGTCGAGCTTGGAAACGATGACACCGGTAAGGCGAACCGAATCGTTGAAGGCCTTGGCGACGTTCACCGCGTCTTGCCCGGCCGAGGCGTCAATGAGGAGGAGAGCCTCGTCCGGCCGTTCTTCCTTGGCGATATCGGCGATTTCGCCCATCAGGGCTTCGTCGATCTGAAGGCGGCCGGCCGTATCGAGAATAAGGGCGTCATAGCCGCCCATGAGAGCTTCGTTCTTGGCCTTCTTCGCGACCTTTCGGGGATTGTCGCGGGCGTCGGTTTCGTAAAAGCCGGCCCCGATGCTCGAGGCGAGGTCCCGGAGTTGGTCGATAGCGGCCGGACGGTAGACGTCGAGGGAGGCCAAGAGGACCTTAAAGCCCTTCTTTTGGAAAAAATAAGCCAGTTTTGCGGCGGAAGTCGTCTTACCGGTACCTTGGAGACCGACCATCATGTAGGTCGTTAGCCGCCCCTTGGAGGGAAGGGTCAGCTCGCTATCGTCGCCCCCAAGCAAGGCCGTGATTTCGTCATGGCAAATCTTGATGAGCTGCTCGCTTGGGGAAACGGTCCGGGTAACCTCGCTCCCGAGGGCCTTTTCCTTGACCTCGGAAAGGAAGGCTTTGACGACCTTGAAATTGACGTCGCTTTCTAAAAGCGCCACCTTGATTTCGCGGAGGGCTTCCTCCATGTTCTTTTCGTTCAGGCGGTCTTCCTTCCGCATCTTCTTGAAGACGCTTTGGAAGCGTTCGCTCAGCGATTCAAATGCCATCTTCGATTTCCTCCTTGAGAGAAAGGATTGCCTTCCTCATCCCCTCGTCGTCGCTTTCTAGGGCCCGGCCGAGCGAAGAAGCGAACTTTTCCCGCGCCTCGAGGCAATGAAGGCGCTTTTCGTAGCCTTCGAGTTTCTTCTCGCCCTTCTTTATCGCGTCGAAGGCCGCCGCCCGGCTGACCCCCTTTTCCTCGGCGATCTCCCCGATGGAGAGGTCGTATAGAAGATAGGAAGAGAGGATTTCCTTCTGGGTTCCGCTAAGGAGTTCCCCGTAAAGACGATAGAGGGAAACCAGGCGCAGGCGTTCCTTGAGATCAGCCATGGTCGTCTCCGACGAGGAGGGCATGGAGATACTCGTCGAGGTCGAATTCGACGAGGTCTTCCATCCTTTCCCCAAGGCCGATGAAGCGAACGGGCGCCCCGATTTCGTCGCGGATCGAGAGGATGATCCCGCCCTTCGAGGTCCCGTCCATCTTGGTGATGACGATGCCGGTAAGGGGCGAGGCCTCGGCGAAGGCCTTGGCTTGGCTAACGCCGTTTTGCCCCGTCGTCGCGTCGATGACGAGGAAGGCCTCGATTGGGCTTTCGGGAAGTTCCCGGGCAATGACCCGCCGGATCTTCCCGAGCTCGTTCATCAAGTTCGCCTTCGTCTGCTGGCGGCCGGCCGTATCGACGATCAGGAGGTCGTAATGCCCTTCCCTAGCCTTCTTCGCCCCATCGAAAGCGACCGAGGCCGGATCGGCGCCGGGCTTTCCTTTCACGATGTCGACCCCAAGGCGCCCGGCCCAAATCGAGAGCTGCTCGACCGCTCCGGCCCGGAAAGTGTCCCCGGCCGCAAGAAGGATCTTCTTTCCCTGCTTTTGGTAACGGTAGGCGAGCTTCGCGATGCTCGTCGTCTTGCCGACCCCGTTGACCCCTTCCATGAGGAGGACGGTCGGCACCCCGTCCTTGAAGGAAAGCTCATTGACGATGCTTTCGCCCTTCTCGACGTAGCTGACGAACATCATGTCGATGAGCTCGTCGTTGGCTTCCTCGCTCGACATTTCCGCGTTCGCCTTTCCCTTTTCGAGCAGTTCG
>CASEWT010000089.1 GCA_949291655.1 uncultured Bacillota bacterium | reverse complement strand
GTAACGGCCTTCTTCCTCGTCGTAGGTGAACATCGGGAAGTCGACGACCCAGAGGGGGGCGTGGCCCTTCCCGGAAGCTAGCCCTAGTTCCTTGGCAAGGAGGATGCGGATGCTTCCCATCGCAAAGCCGGCCTTCCGGCGGCTATTAGAGCCGAGGAGGAAAATAGCGTCGCCGTCCTTTGCCCCGGTCTTTTCAAGAAGAAGGGCCGCCCCTTCCTCGCTCAGGAACTTGAGGGCGCTACCGGCGAGTTTCCCGCCTTCGCACTTGAAGGCGAAAAGAGGTCCTTCGAGGCCGTTTTTCCGGCCTTCGGCGGCAAGTTCGTCGATCTTCTTCCGACTGGCCTTCGGGGCGTAGCCATCGACCTTCAAGGCCCGGATGGAGGCGCCTTCCGAATAGCCCGGGAAGCTCGAAAGGGAAGTAAGCTCGTCGAGAACCTCGATCCTAAGGCCGTAACGGAGGTCCGGCTTGTCGCTTCCGTAATGGTCGAGAGCCTCATAATAGGGCATCCGCGGGAAGGAAGGGAGCTCGACCCCCTCGGCTTCCCGGAAGATGGCCTTCACGAGCCCTTCCCCGAGCTCGAGGATTTCCTCTTGGCTGAGGAAAGAGCACTCGACGTCGATCTGGGTGAATTCCGGCTGGCGGTCGGCCCGGAGGTCTTCGTCCCGGAAGCAGCGGGCGACCTGGTAGTAGCGTTCGATTCCCCCGACCATGAGCAGCTGCTTGAAAAGCTGGGGGCTTTGGGGGAGAGCGTAGAACTTCCCCTGCTTTGTCCGGCTCGGGACGAGGTAGTCGCGGGCCCCTTCCGGGGTCGCGAGGTTCAGGCACGGGGTCTCGACCTCGAGGAAGGAATGAGACTCGAGGTAGTTCCGGGCCGCGCGGACGATGGCCGCCCGCCTTTGAAGGCGCTCGAGCATAAGAGGCCGCCGGAGGTCGAGGTAGCGGTACTTCATCCTGGTATCCTCGAGGGCATCGGTCTCGTCGGCGATGATAAATGGCGGCTGCTCGGCTTTCGAGATGACCTCGATCTTCGAGGCGGCGACCTCGATTTCCCCGCTCTTGAGCTTCTTGTTGGGGGTCGGCTTGAGCATTACCGTCCCGACGACCCGGAGGAGGTATTCGTTCCTGATGTCCGGGCAATCGAGGCCCTCGTCGACCCGGACTTGGCAAATTCCCGAGCGGTCGCGGAGGTCGACGAAAAGAAGCCCCCCGAGGTTCCGTTTGACGGCAACCCAGCCGACGAGGGCGACTTCCTTCCCGGCGTCTATGGCCCGGAGTTCTCCCCCAAGGGCCGTCCGCATCTTTCCTTCTTCCTTATTCAGCATGATGGTGTCCTTCTCCTTCCCCGAGGCGGGCGTCGAGCTCCTCGGCTAACCTCGTCAAGTCGATTTCCGATTGCTCTTTCCTAGCGAGGTCCTTGAGCTGGGCTCTGCCCTGCTCGAGCTCTTCGTCGCCGTAGATGAGGGCGTAGCGGGCCCCGGAGCGCTCGGCCTTCTTGAAATAGGAGGAGAGCTTCCCCTCTTTGCTCGGCATCTCGGCCGAATAGCCGGAGAGGCGGGTCTCGACGAGGAGGCCGAAGCTCCGCTCGAAGGCGGCGCTTCCAATCGGCATGAGGTAGACGTCGAGGCCGGGGTCGGCATCGGAATCGAGCCCCTCGTCGATATAGGAAGCGAGCAGGCGCTCGAGGCCGAGGGCGAAGCCGACTCCCGGGAGGGCCGGCCCTCCGACTTCGCTTAGGAGGTCGTCGTAATGGCCGCCCCCGAGAACGGAGCCGTAGTCCTTCTTCCCTTCGATCTTCACCTCGAAAACGAAGCCCGAATAGTAGTCGAGCCCCCTTACGAGCCCCGGGTCGACGGCGTAGTCGATGCCGAGGGCGTCGAGGTAGCGGACGATCTGCTCGAAGCGCTGACGGTCCTCCTCGCTCAGGTAGTCGATGATCGAGGGGGCTCCCTTCGCAAGCTCATGGTCGTGCTCGACCTTGCAGTCGAGGAGGCGGAGGGGGTTGGTCGCTAGCCGCCTTTGGCAATCGGGGCAAAGCTCGTCCTTGTGCGGCTCGAAATAGGCCCTTAGGGCCTCCCGGTAGGCGTCGCGGGAGGCTTTTCCGCCGAGGGAATTGACGAGGGCCTTCACCTTCTTGAAGCCGAGGTAATAGAGGCTTTCGACGGCCAAAAGGAGGGTTTCAACGTCGAGCCAGGGGCTATCGGCCCCGACGCACTCGACCCCGAACTGGGTGAACTGGCGGTACCTTCCTAGCCCCGGCCGCTCGTAGCGGAAGAGGGGACCTTCGTAATAGGCCTTGATCGGGAGGTCCTCGGTCGCGTAGAGCTTGTTCTCGACGATGGCCCTAGCGACCCCGGCCGTGTACTCGGGCGGGTGGGTGAGGCTCCGCCCGCCCTTGTCGAAGATGGTGTACATCTGCTTCTCGACGATGTCGGTCGTCTCCCCGCTTCCCCGCTCGAAGAGAGCGGTCGGCTCGAGGACCGGCGTCTCGAAGGGCGAGAAATGGTAAAGCTCGGCCATGCCCTTGAGGACGTTCGAGACCTTTTCCTTGGCCCGGGCGTAGTGCCCGTAGACGTCCATCGTTCCTTTGACTCTTTGAAATGCCATGGTGTTCCTTTCTAATGGATGACCCGCTTTCCGTCGTAGACCCCCCGGACCCCCTTGAGGGCGAGGAAGACGTCCTCGAGGGTGAGGGCGTCGGAGACGTAGACCGTCATCTCAACGTAACAGTTCATGTTTTCCTTGACCAGATGCGCCTTGAGGTCGCTGCAGACGATGTTCTTGCTCGAGAGGGTGACCAGAATATCGGCCAGGAGGTTCGGCCGGTCGTTAGCGTAGATCTCGACGTCGACGGGGTAGGTTCCGACCACCCCGAGGTCATCCCGCCACTTGGCGGGGAGAAGGCGGTTGCTCGAGGCGACGTTCGGGCAGTTGGCCCGGTGGACGATAATCCCCTTGCCTTTGCTTACGAAGCCGACGATATGGTCGCCGGGAATCGGGGTGCAGCACTTGGCGAGGGATATCATCAC
>CASEWT010000088.1 GCA_949291655.1 uncultured Bacillota bacterium | reverse complement strand
GACCGTCTTTGCCAAGGACTTGGAAGCCCTCTCCGAGGACGAGTTGGCCGCCGGGTTCGTCTACCTCGAGATCGTAACCGCTCTGGCCATCGGCTATCTTCGCCTCGGCGACAAGGACAAAGCCAAGAAAGAACTCCTTTCGGCCGTCGAGATGACCGACGGCCTCGCGACGCGGGCCTCCGAGGCCCTCGGGGCCATCTACCTATCCGAAGGCGACGCCAAGGCCTTCCGGGCCCTGAAGAGGCGCTCCCCCGAAGCCCATGGGCTCAAGGTCCTCTCCGACTTCGCCGCCTTCCTCAAGGACGGGAACGCCGACAAACTCCGGAAAAAGCTCATCCGGGACAACTTCTACGCCTATCTCACCTCCTTTGGGGTCTGCCAGTTCCAAGAGGGGCTCTTGGCCTACGCCGAGAGGAACGACGACGGCTCTAAGAAGTCCCTCCCCGAGGCCACCCGCCTCTTTGGCTATCTTCGCGCCGCCGGCTTCGACTTGAACGGCCTTTTCCTGAAGATCCAGGCTGCCGCCCCGAAAGAGAGGGAACGCTTCCTCAGGGACAAGACCAACGAGGCGGCTCTTTCCTTCCTTGGGACGCGCTTCCGGCTCGGGAAGGGAAACCAGGCCAGGAGGAAAGAGGCCCTCGCCTTCCTTATGGAACGTGAAGGCCTCGACGAAACCCGGGCTAAGAAAGTGGTGCGCACCCTCTTAAGAAGCGGCATTCTCCGCCTCAAGGACGGCTATCTTCTCCCGACCCCCGGAGCCTTTGCCCTCTATATTGTTCCTTGATGTGGCTACCCATTCCGGCCCCAAAAAGCCTAATATGGGGCGATGACTAATCCCCCTTCTTACAAACATTTCACCAATACCGCCCTCCTTGAAGCTTTCGAGCATCTCGGCGGCATGGCTTTCGATTCAGCTGCCCCGTATGCCGAGATCGAGCGGCGGGGCCTCCTGAACCTCGATCTTTTATCCAAACGAATTCTCTTTTCCCATAGGGAAGCCCTCCGCCTCCATTACGATCCGACCACGCATGTGCCGGTCGACAGCGAGGCCTATCTGCATGCCGCCGAGACCGCGATCGAGACCTATGGCCCCAATGGTAAAAATCCTCTTCATGAGAACCTCGAATCGCTGTCGTACAAAGCCGGCTACGCTCGCCTTTTCTTCCTTAAAGGCGACGCTTTAAGCGAACTTCGGCTATTCCCCGAAGCCATGGCCGCCTTTGAGGAAAGCATCTCGATCGATTCTTCGTCCGATAACGAAGCGGTGGACCGCCTCGCCTATCTTTATCTGGCCCTCGGAAAGAAGGATAAGCTGGATCAACTGACTCTATCTTTCCCGACCAATTTGTCACCTCTTTTCGCCTCGGCCATCTACGATGACATCGAGACAGAAAACCATCAGGCCCTCGTCGATGCCATCTTCCCCCGGAACGCCTATTTCCTCTACTTCCTCCTCGGCTTCCTCCGGCCGATCCACGACCTCGAGATCAGCCTCCTCGGAAGAAAAGAGCGGAGCTACCTTCCATCGGTCGAGGAAGCTGCCTACCAGTTCTATGCCCTTCGCCTTTCCTTCCCTTTCTTCGAAGAAGCACTGGCTTCTCTCAGAGAAAAGGGCAAAAGCCTCCTCCCCGGCGGGGAGATTACCTTCTACGCGGCCGCGGCCATCCTCTCCTTCTCCGTCTTCTTCGACCCTGAAGGCAAGAAGCGCCTGACCCGCGACCGCGTCATCAGGGAGATGGCCCCGGCGAAGGGTACCTCCGTCGTCGTCATCAAGATGAACGGCGGGGAAGGGGTGAAGCTCGGGAAAGAGGAGATTGCCTCCTCTCTCGACGGCCTCGTCCGGAGCCGGGTCCTTGGGATGACCCCATCCGGCGTCCTCCGTTACACCGCGGCGGCCGATTTCCTCATGGGCGCGCTTCTACCACGCGAGATTCAAGACCTCCTCAATTCCGAGCGCCGGGGCGACGAAAGCAGGCCCGTTCCGTCCTCGAACAAAGCCTAAAAGCCTTCGCAAAACCCCCCTCTTTGCCCCGAAAGGCGGCCCTCGACGGCCGCTTTTATTTAGTTTCGTTGTCAGTCTACGAAACCGAGCATTGAGAAGCCCGATTATCAATGGAACGCATAAACATAGATTTCTCTCTGTCACGCGGGCGCTTTTGGGGTATCATTTTGCCAATGGCAAACCTTTTTGATGTCGTCTCCTCCCGCCTCTTCTCGGTGTTCAACCGGACGGACCGCCGGGCCAACTACGAGCTACTGGCCTACATCCATAGCTTGTACAACGGCCGCGAGGTCCGGATCTCGATCGGCAAGGAGGAGCTCGTCCGCCGCCTCACGGACTACATTTCGAAGAAGGCGTTCCCTCTCATGGAAAACGCCGATGGGGTATCGATCAGCGGCAAGGACGTCCGAAGCAAGGCCCTCGCCAAGATCAACCAGTTCAAGGACGCCGGCTGGCTCGAGGTCGACCGGGCGGCCGACCGCGAGCTGGCGGTCAGCTACTCCCTCAACGACGGGGCCGGGAAGATCTTAAGGACCCTCGTCTCCATCGCCGGCGGGGTCGGGACAAAACAGATTTGCCAATATCTCGACCGTGGCGACGCGGGTTTCCCGGCGGTGTATTATCTGATACCCAACACGGCGGTTGATGTGATGGCTGGGATGACCTTCATGACTTCGGTGTTTTCCACGGCGGAAATGGACGCACAGCTGTTGGCCGTATTCAAGGAGCTGGGCGATGCCATGCTGGTCGAAGAACGGTTGATGAACGCGGGCATGGGCTTGTCTTCCTGCGGCATCGCCTACGTGATGCGCTATGTCCGCGCGGCCACGGAAGGCGGTGTGGAACTGGGCTTCCACGCCAAGGACGCGCAGCGCATCATCATGCAGACGATGAAAGGGGCGGTGGAGCTGCTGGCTGCAGGCGGCGCGCATCCCGAGGCTGAAATTGACAAGGTGACCACGCCGGGCGGGTTGACCATCCGCGGGCTGAACGCGATGGAGGAGGCCGGGTTCACCACCAGCGTCATCAAGGGGTTGAGGGCTTCCGTGAAATCTTAAACAGGCAATCCCATGTCGCAAGTATATAAGCGCATAGCCGTGAAAATCGGCAGCAACGTGCTGACCCGCAAGGATGGCGCGTTGGACATCACGCGTATGTCCGCCCTGGTGGACCAAGTGGCGGAATTGCGGCGGGCCGGCGTGGAGGTCATTCTGATTTCGTCGGGTGCAGTGGCCAGCGGG
>CASEWT010000087.1 GCA_949291655.1 uncultured Bacillota bacterium | reverse complement strand
CCAGCGGGAAGCCTTCGTTACAATCGTTATATGGAACGCGAAAAGTACGAAGTATTCATCTCCTTCAAGAACAGCGACGAGCGAGGCGACCCGACGGAAGACGCCCTCATTGCCTCCGAGCTCTTCCAAGAGCTCTCGAAGCGGGGCATCAACGCCTTCTATAGCAACGTCCGCCTCCTCCAGTTCGGGGAAGCGGCCTACAAGAAAGCCATCGACGAGGCGCTCGACGAAGCCGACGTCTTCGTCGCCGTCGCGAGCAAGAAGGAATACCTCGAAAGCCGCTGGGTGAGCTATGAACGCGACTCCTTCCATAACGACATCCTTTCGGGCATCAAGAAAGCCGAGTCGATGGTTTCCTATCTCAAGCCCGGCGTCTCGACGAACGATTTGCCGCGGTCTCTAAGGACCTTCGAGGCCTTCACGGTCGAGGAAGGACACGAGAAGATCGTCGCCTTCATCGTCAATTGCCTCAAGAAGGCCGCGGGCGGGAAGGAACGAAGCTTCGAGAAGTCCCTCGTTACCGGCAAGCGGGCCTCGACCTACAACCCGGCGACGGCCAAGGAGCTGAGACGCCTCAAGATCCAGAGCGACAATACCCGCCCGGCCGACCTCCCGGCCATCGAGAAAGCTTTGTCCGACCTCTCTCACAAAAAGGAAATCAACGTCCTCGACGCCGGCTGCGCCTACGGCTTCGTGACCGAGGACCGCTTCGGAGGCGATCCCCGGCTTCGTGTCCTAGCCGTCGATCGGAGCGACGCCTGCCTCGAGTATGCCCGTGCCCACTCCGCGGCCGCGAACATTTCCTACGAGCACCTCGACCTTGAAAGCGAGGACTTCGAGGAGGAAGCCGCCGCCCTCATGGAAAAGCACGGCATCCCCTCCTTCGACCTCGTCTTCGCTTCTCTCGTCCTCCATCATCTCAAGAACCCGGGGAAGTTCCTCCGCCGGATCCGGAAGCTGATGGGGAAAGGCGCCTACATCGTCGTCCGGGGTTCCGACGACGGCTCCATTGTCTCGATGGGGGATAACGGCCTCATCGAGAAGATCGTGGCGCTCCACGTCTCGGCCGACGGCATCAGCGACCGCTTCAACGGGCGGAAGATCTACGGCCAACTGGTCGCAGCCGGCTTTGCCGACGTGAGGATGGTGTCCTACGTGAAGGATACCTCCGGCCTCGACGGGGACGAGAAGGAAGACATCTTCCTCGAACGCTTCGCCTATCGGAAGAACTACCTCCAGCGCTCCTACGAGGAAGACCCCAACAACCTCGAGAAGAAGAGCAAGCTCGAGGCCATCAAGTACGGCCTCGAGGAACTCGAGAACGTCTTCGCCGAACCGGGCTTCTGGTATCAGGAAGTCGACTTCGTCGGGATTGGGAGGAAGTAAGGCCCAATTTGCCCGCAAAACCCCATTAAAGACAAGAAAAAAGCCGGGAAGACGATGCTTCCCGGCTTTCTATTCAGCGGACCGTCAGGATCTTCTTGACGAGCTCGATGAGCGTCTCGTAGTCCCGGAGGGAGAGGTATTCCCGTTCCCCGTGGTGGTTGTAGCTCCCGGTCCCGAGGTTCGGGGTCGGGCAGCCGAGGAAGGAGAAGGTCGCCCCGTCGGTTCCCCCGCGGATCGGATCGACCCGCATCGGGATATTGGCGGCTGCGAAGGCTTTCTTCGCGTGCTCGATGGCTCGCGGATCCTTGTCGAGGATTTCCTTCATGTTCCGGTAGTCGTCCTTGATGTGGACGTCGATCCGGGCCTTCGGGTAGATGGCGTTGATTTCCCTCGCGTGCTCGAGGAGTTCTTTCTTCATGGCCTCGAACTTGCCTTTGTCGTGCTCGCGGATGAGGTAGCGGGCCTCGCAAGAGGCAGCGTCCCCCTTCACGGCGATGAGGTGGAAGAAGCCTTCGTAGCCTTCCGTCATTTCCGGACGGCGGGCGACCCCGAGGGAGAGGTCGAGTTTCTCGAGGAGGGTAAGGGCGTTGACGAGCTTCCCTTTGGCCTCCCCCGGATGGATGGCGAGGCCCTCGATCTTCACCTCGGCGTGGGCGGCGTTGAAGTTCTCGTATTCGATGAGGTCGGGGTCGGCCCCGTCGATAGTGTAGGCGAAAGCCGCCCCGAAGCGATCGTTATTGAAGTGCTCGGGCCCGCGGCCGATTTCCTCGTCGGGGGTGAAGAGAATGCTTACCGGGTGGTGGGGAGTGCCTTCGGCGATAAGTTCCTCGAGAGCGTTCATGATGATGGCGAGGCCCGCCTTGTCGTCGCCGCCGAGGAGGGTGGTGCCGTCGGTCGTGACGATGGTATCCCCGATGTGCTTAGAAAGCCGCGGGAAGTCGTTAGGGGAAATGACGAGGCCGTTAGGAAGGATGATGTCGCTTCCGTCGTAGTTCTCGTGGACGATCGGGCTTACGTTCTTCCCCGAGGCTTCCGAGGCGGTGTCGACGTGGGAATTGAGGCCGATGCGCTCCCAGCCATACTCGCCGTCGAGATGGGCATAAAGGCGCCCGTATTCGTCGATTTCGGCGTCCTTCAGCCCGAGGGCCAGAAGTTCTTCCTTCAGGAGGTTCAGGAGGTCGTACTCCTTTTCGGCCGAGGGGGAGGAGGGGCTCTCCTCGTTGCTTTGGGTGTCGATCTTCACGTAGCGGAGGAACTTTTCCAGCCGCTTCTTCGATTTGTCGTTCATCGTTTATATGAGAGGGCTTAAGCCCAGTCCTTTCTTCAGGAGGGATTCTAGACCTCTGAGGTTTTTTCTTCCATTGAAGTGGTGGATTCCTATCGAAGAGAGATACCGGTGCTATGATGGACGGAGCGGAGGCAACTGCCCATGGAGACTTCGGCGAACGAGGAATGGTTCTTCGCAAGCGACGAACAGATAAAAAGAAGCGAAGACGATTATCTTGGATGGGGCGAGTTCGCCGGCTTGATTGCCAATGCCGTGGGAAATCCTTTGAGCAGCGCTTCGATGGTTTATGCCATCGACGGATCTTTGGGAAGCGGCAAGTCCTCACTTCTTAATCTCATCGAAGAAAAAATCAGGGAAACGAATTCCGCGAGGCGAAAGGGAGAACGCAAAACATTGATAATCCGTTTCACGCCTTGGAACTGCCTCGATCATGACCGGATCATCATGTCGTTCTTCGATACGTATGAAAACAACCTCTCGCTCTACAAAAAGAAAGTTGCACTTACTGGTTTTTTGGTAGCGTCGGCGGTTCAGCCGATGCCGCTGGAGAGGTTTGTTCCCATCTACCAGGAACCGAGGCTCCGGCCAAGGTTCTACGTGGAATC
>CASEWT010000086.1 GCA_949291655.1 uncultured Bacillota bacterium | reverse complement strand
TTTTGCGATCATTCCGGAAATAACCGAGGAGGGGAGGGTGAGCGAAAAAGAGCCCGCAGGGTTCCCGGCCCATCCCTTCCCGAAACAGTATAGTATTTAGGAACAGAACGATATGCACCTTTTCAAGCGCTGGAACAACCTCGTCGGATGGGGCGTCTTCGCCATTGCGGCCGTCGTCTACCTGATGACCATGGAACCCGTGTCGAGTCTCTGGGACTGCTCGGAGTTCATCGCCACCTCCTACAAACTCGAAGTCGGACACCCGCCCGGAGCCCCGCTCTTCATGATGCTCGCCCGCCTGGCCACGCTCTTCGCCTTCGGGAACCCCGACTACGTGGGCATGACCGTCAATGCCATGAACTCCCTGGCCAGCGCCTTCTGCATCCTCTTCCTCTTCTGGACGATCACCCACCTGGCCCGCCGCCTCGCCACACGCAACGGCGCCGAACTCACCACCCCGGGGATCGTCGCCATCCTCGGCGCCGGAGCCGTCGGAGCCCTGGCCTACACCTTCACCGACACCTTCTGGTTCTCGGCCATCGAAGGCGAGGTCTACGCCCTCTCGTCGATGTTCACGGCGCTGGTCGTCTGGCTCATGCTCAAGTGGGAGGAGCAGGCCGACCAGCCCCACGCCTCGCGCTGGATCGTCCTGATCGCCTACCTCATGGGACTCTCCATCGGCGTGCATATCCTCAACCTGCTGTGTATCCCCGCGCTGGTCTTCATCTACTACTTCCGCAAGAGTGACCGCGTCACCTGGAAGGGCATCGTCGGAACCACGCTCCTCGCCGGAGCGCTGATCGTCTTCCTGAACAACATCATCATCCCCTACACCGTCTGGTTCGGGGCCCAGGTCGACACGCTCTTCGTCAATACCTTCGGGCTGCCCGTCAACTCCGGAATGGCGGTCTTCGCCCTGGCGCTGATCCTCGGTCTGGGCTGGGCCGCGTGGAAAGCCCACCAAAAGGGCCGCGTGGTGCTGAACCTCTTCCTGGTCTCGACCACGATGGTGCTCGTCGGCTTCTCGTCCTACGCCTCGATGACCATCCGCGCCGCGGTCAACCCGCCGATGAACTCCAACAACCCGAACAACCCCCACGCCCTGCTCTCGGTGCTCAACCGCGACCAGTACGGCAGCCGCCCGCTCGTCTACGGCGCCCAGTACTCGGCTCCGCCCGAGGGCGTCGAGGAGAAACACGTCTGGTACCTCGACGAGGACGGCAAGTACAAACGGACCTCCGTACTGACGGGTTACACCCACGCCCCGGAGTTCATGACCCTCTTCCCGCGGATGTGGAACTACGCCAAGGGCGAGAAGGAGTACAAGCAGTGGGCCGCCTACCGCACGAAAACCGAGACGCTGCGTGACGAAAACGGCGAGATCCAACGCGACGCCCAGGGCCGCCCGCAGCGCGGCGAGGTGCTCGACTACGGCCGCAAGCACGTCTATACGGACCCCTACGGCGATACGCGGACCATCGTGGAGCCGACCTTCGGCGAAAACCTCAACTACCTGTTCAGCTACCAGCTCTCCTACATGTACTGGCGCTATTTCATGTGGAACTTCGTGGGACGACAGAGCGACATCCAGCCCGCAGACTCCTATCCGGCCATCACCGACCAGCTTAAAGGGGAAAAGCCCTCGATTTGGCGGATCGCCCTATTCGCCATCGGCCTATTGATTCCAATCGCCCTATCGCTTTCCGGCGTTTTCCTCGGTAGCGGGTTTCCGCCGCTACAGGGCCTTACCTGGTATTGGTACCCGGTATTCGTTTTGCTTGGCTTCGTCGTGGCCATCACCCAGCTCGTGCCGGGGTTAAGCGCCACCGCCATCCTCATGATGGTCGGCTGCTTCTCTTTGCTCGTCGATTCGGTCAGTTTAAGCTATTGGAAGGAGAACCCCTATGTCCTCCTCGTCTACGCCTGCTTGGCCATCGGCTTGCTCATCGGCTTAGTCGCCGTCTCCAAGGGGATGTCGAAATTGCTTTCTCGCTTCCATGGCCCCTGCTTTTATTGCATCGCCGGGCTTTCCCTTGGCTCCATCGCCTCGATGTTCTATAACCCCGACATGGTCGACATTTACTCATCATTCGCTTTCGACGCCAAGGGGATAACCGACCTTTGCCTGGGCATCGCCTTGTTCGTCGCCGCCGCGATTGGGGCCTATATGCTCGTGAGGGTCGAAAGGAAGAAAGGCCAAGATGGGCGAAACTGAAAGCGGGGTCCTCTTTCGCCTCCGCCGCCTCATCGAAGGGAAGGGATTAAGCCAAAGGGCGTTATCGGAAAAAACCGGCATCCCCCAGTACCGGATATCGCGTTTGCTTTCCGGCTCCCCCTTCCCGAGCCTCGACGAGCTTTTCCTTTTCGCTAATTGCCTCGGCGTCTCGCTTTATTACCTGCTTGGGGTTGAGCCCTCTGGCAAAGCCGAGCTTAGCGATAAGGAGAAAAAGCTGCTTGACTCCTATGCCAAGGCCAGCCTTTCAGTCAAATCGGTAGTCGACAAGATATTGGATATCTAATCCCGTCATGGCAAAAAGAAATGCCGGCCGGCGAACCCGGTCGGCATTTTCATTAATGCGATTAATAGGTGAAGGTGGCAAGGATCATCTCGTTGGAGCTGTCCCACTCGATCACGACGGAATAGACGTCGGCGGTCAAGACGGTGTTGCCATCGGAATTGGTCGAGGAGGCGTATTCGACGCGGGTTCCATCGATTATCGCCCCTTCGGTGAGCAGCTGCTCGATGAAGAGGTCGACGCAATCCTGGGTGGCTTTGATGTAAAGGTAGTTGCTCACGTTGATCATGCCCGCTTCCTCATGAAGCTCGGCGGCCTCATAGGGGAAGGTGGGCTCAGAGGGGCAGGCAAGCCCCATGCCGAAGGAATAGATGGTGGTCTGCTCCCAATCGGCTTTCAGCTTGTCCCAGCCTTCAAGGACGACCGGGGCATCCGGGGTGACGGTAACCGCAAGCTTCGCCTCGGTCTGCCCGTAGTCATCGGGGCCGAGGACGTAGGAAGAGGTTAGGGTGATGGTGGTCTGCCCGACTTCTAGCGGGGTGACGGTTAGGACCAAGCCGTCTTCGCCTTCTGCAAGCGAGGCGGTGGCGATGCCTTCCTCCGAATAGGTGATGGCGATACCGGAGACGTCGAAGGGCGGCTCGCAGTAATAGGAGACGGAGACGCCGATGGTGTCGGGTCCGGAGGGAAGGGGCAGCGAGACGTTGGTGATCTCGTTCTCGTAATCGGATTCGGTCATGACTCCGTTGCCGGTTTCATAAGCA
>CASEWT010000085.1 GCA_949291655.1 uncultured Bacillota bacterium | reverse complement strand
ATCGCGCAGGAATAGACCTTCCGGCTGACGAGGAGGGTGAGGTAGGAAAAGCCGAAGGCAAATAGAAGGGCCATCGCGCCGATTAAGGGATGGGGCAGCCTCTTCCGGACGAAAAGGAAGGCCCCAACGGCCAAGAAGGCAAAGGTGTTGGTCAGGTAGCGCCCCGGAAGGGAGGATAGGAAGCCGCTATTCGATTGGCAGAGGACAAGGACGAGGAAGAGGAGGGTGAACCCTCCGGCAAGCGACCAGCGGAGGATGCGGATCCAGCTCGGTTCCTTCTCCGTGGGCTTTTCTTTCACTGGCATGGCTCGGATTATACCCCAAAGGCCGGCGTCCTTGGAGCGCACGGAGGAGGAAGGAACCTAAGGAGGACGGTTTGGGCCTTCCTTTAGGAAGGGGGGCCGTTTCTTGGAGGCTTATTTTCATCTTCGATGTTACTTTCGTTACTTTTTCCTTGAAATTCGGCCTCCATTCAGTAATTTGCCTCCATCAAAGGAGGCATTCATATGCAAAAGCCACTCATCCTGCTCCTCGCCCTATCGGCCCTGGCCCTCGTTTCCTGCGGGGGCGCCGGGGATTCCTCATCGTCTAACATATCGGAAAGCTCCGGGGAATCCGCTTCCTCGCTTCCTTCTTCCTCCTCTTCCTCCTCTTCCTCGAGCGAGGTGACGAAAATCGAGCCAAGCGTCGAGCTGGCCGCCGAAATGCTCGGGGAGCTGAAAGAGACGACGCTCATCCACTATCTCTTACGGCAACGCTCCTACCAGGACAGCTACATCGACGGCACTGTCGTCAGTAACGACATCGACACGATGGAAATCCATAGCTACGAGGGTTCCTTCGAAGGCGTGGAGACCGTGGAGGAACTTACCGGCATCATCGAGACGAGCGTCGTCTCCGAGCGAAGCGGGCGCTTCGCCGGCTATTACCTCGACGAGGAAAGCTTCGCCTACGGATACAACTGGGACGATGACCACTCATCCGACCACCTCGACATCTACGAGGTAAACCGCTACCTCGATCCGAACGCCGTCGAGGAAAGCCTTTATTCCTCCCTCATCGACACGGTGGCCGCCGGCTTCGTCGACCTCGATAGCGTCTATCCCCTCGCTTACGGCTATTCCCATTCCGAACCGGTGATCGAGGAGGAAAACGGGACCTTCCGGATCACCCTTGGGGCATACGCGCCCGAAGAGGGATATTTCGGGCGGGAGGAAAATAGCGTCTATTGCCTCCTCGACGCCTATACCGGCGAGGTCGTCGAGCTCGGGACGACGGCCCTCATCTACGACATGGGCTACGTCGATCCCGACCCGAACGTAAGTGCCAACGGGATCACCGACAATACGATCGTCATCTACGAAACCGGCGAGCGGACGGAAGGGACCGTCGAGCCGATCGACGAGTCGCTCATCGACCCCGAGAACATCAATTCCGCCATTGCCGAGAAGGTCGAGGGACTCGAAACCGGCACCCTGAGCGAAGATAGCGTCCTCGCCATCCTTTCCAACATCGCCGCCTACGCCGAGGGAGTGACCCGCGACGACTTCACCGTCGAGACGAGCGGCCTTACCGACCTCCTCACCTACGAGAGCCTCGGGGCGGCGACCGGCACCGGGACGGCGAGCGTGGAAGGCGACCACTATGAGGAGTCGACCACCTACGAACTAGCGGACGGGACGGAAGTCGTCCAGTCGATGAGCAACGAGGCGACCGAGGAAGGGGTGCGCGTCATCGCCTCGCAAGACGGGACGGTCGTTTCCGACGGGACGACGCCGGGAATCTACGTCACCAGCTGGGCCAGCTATTTCACCCCCGGGCCCTTCACGGCGACCGGGAGCGTCGCCTGCTCGGAATTCATCGTAAGCGACGCCATTTCCCACGGCTTCGGGACCTTCGGGGATGACTATAGTTCCGGGACCCAGACGCTCCTTGAGGCCACCAACGAGGGCGGGACCATCTCGATTGCCTTCGAAAGCAGCACGACGACGTCCTTCGGCTCGACCGAGGTCTACCTCGCCTTCACGATCGTCGACGGGATCCTCGCGACGGTCGAGGGAACCAACGTCCAGTCATTCACCTTCGGAGACCTCAGCCAGACGACGACGACCAGCGAAAGCCACGTCCTCACGGCTGCCTGATACACGAAGAAAAGGGAAGGAGCGCGTTCTCCTTCCTTTTTTGCGCCCCGGGCCGAAGGAAGGGCCGGTGGGTGGGAAATCCGGCTTAGGGTTCGCTTTGTCCGGCCCTTCCTGAATTCATTCTGCTAGAACCAAGCCCAATCGGAAGCATCGTAGACCCCTGAGGAAACGATGGCGATGCCGGGGGTCTGGCGGATTTTCTCTTCCCAGGCGAAGGAGGAGGTCCCTTCGGGAAAGCTCGCCAAGGTGAAATGGGTGTCTCCCTCTTCCGCCCGGAAGGATAAAGCATTTCCTTCACGCTTCCCTTCGACGAAGCGGCTTCCGGAGGGCCCGCCCCAAACCCAGGCGGCGAGGGTCCTCCTCTCCGTCTCCGCGGGATGAAGGTTCATGACTCGCTGGGCGTAGGCGCCTTCCTCCTCCGCGGCGAAGACGTAGGAATAGGATGGGGAAAGGGAGCCAGTCTCCCCATGGGCCTCGACGGCGACGACGTGGGTGGCGTCCTTTTTCCCGCCCAGGGAAAAGGAGGCCGTTCCCTCGAAGGAAACGGGGTCACCTCCGTCGATCGAATACGAAGAGGAGAGGGCTCCGCTTACCCGGATCCTCACCTCGATGGCGTCGAAGAAGATGCCGGTTGGGGCGGGGTCGACGGCGATGGAAAGCCCGGAAATTCCCTCCCCCGGCCCATGGAGATAGGCGATGCCGGAGGAATCGAGGGTGCCGCACAAGATGCCGTCAAGGGAGCGGAAAACCGTTTCGGAAACCTCGCCGAGGTACTCCCCGTCGGGGAGATCGAACTTCGAGGAGAAGCTTTCGGAGGCAAAGCCGACAAGGAGGACGGACGTTTCATCTTCCCCGAAGGCAGCCGCGGCGTAAGCGCTTCCGGAAGCGAGGTATTCCTTATTCTCGCTTCCGTAGGAGGCGAAGGAATTGACGGCCATCACGGCCGCGCTTTCCCAGTCGTCGATCCCCACTTCCCCGAGGAGGCTTTCCCCCGGGTGGGCGAAATAGAGGACTTTGCCCCCGCGGGTCGCGGCGACGGCATAGGCTTGGTCGACCGTCTTTTGATTGACGTCGCGGGTGCCCCAGCCTTCCTTGGCGTAGGTATCGTGGCTCTCGCCTCAATAGACCGACTCCTCGGGCCGTAGCCCGGCATAGGAGAAAAGGGTAGGGGAAGCGAGTTCCTCGGCCGAGCCGCTTAGGGCG
>CASEWT010000084.1 GCA_949291655.1 uncultured Bacillota bacterium | reverse complement strand
AGAATGTCCACGGCCCGACTTCGTCCACGAAAGCGGATGGCGTTCCCTCAACGGGACCTGGGAATTCGCCTTCGATCCGGAAGGAAGGGGCGAAAGAGACGGTTACATCGAAAAGGGCGTTCCCTTCCCGCTTTCGATCGAGGTGCCCTTCGCGCCGGAATGTGCCCTCTCGGGAATCGGCGACACGGGGTTCCACGACCGCTGCTATTACCGGAGGCGCTTTGCTCTCGAGCGCAAAAAGAATCGCTCCTACCGCCTCACTTTCATGGCGGTCGATCATTCCTGCGAGGTCTACGTCAACCGGAAGAAGGCCTATTCCCACGTCGGCGGGGCCACCGCTTTCTCCTTCCTCCTCGACCCCTTCCTCGTCGACGGGGAGAACGAAATCGCTCTCCGGGTCGACGATCCCGGGAAGAAGAAGGACATCCCGAGGGGCAAGCAATACTGGGAAGAGGAGTCCGAGATCATCTGGTACACCCGGACGACCGGGATCTACCGAAGCGTCTATCTCGAGGAGCTCCCGAGCTTCCACCTCGCCCATGCCGCGGCCAACGGGTCCTATGCCAAAAAGGAGTGTCTCCTCCGTTACGAAGTGAGTAAGCCCGGCCTCGTCCTCGAGGCGCGGCTATTGGACGGATCATCGGTCCTTTGGTCGGGACAAAGTCTCATTGAGGAGACGTCCGGGAAAATCGCCTTTGACCTCGGGAACGCCCCGATTGAGCCGTGGTCGCCGAATAGCCCCTGCCTCTATGAGCTTGAACTCTCCTATGGGGAAGACAAGGCCCGGACCCGGGTCGGCTTCCGCGACGTCGAGGCTCGGGACGGGAAAGTCTATTTGAACGGCGAGGAATGCTACCTCCGGCTCGTCCTCGACCAGGGCTACTATCCCGGCGGGAACCTCACCTCTCCCCGGAAGGAGGATTTCCTCCGGGACATCCGCCTCGCCAAGGAGATGGGCTTCAACGGGGCCCGGGTCCATCAGAAGACGCCCGACCCCTGGTTCTACCACTACGCCGACGAGGAAGGCTTCCTCCTTTGGACGGAGTCCCCGAGCTGCTTCCTCTATTCCCCTTCCGGGGCCAAGGCCCTCGAGGGCGAATGGGGCGACATCGTGAAGGACGCCTACGGCCATCCCTCGGTCATTGCCTACACCCCGAACAACGAATCGTGGGGAATCGACGACATCTCCCGGGAGGCCGAGCAGCTGGCCTTTGCCGAAAGGATGTACCGCCTCCTCAAGGAACTCGACCCGAGTCGTTTGGTCATCAGCAACGACGGGTGGGAGAATCCCCTGACCGATCTCGTCGGGATCCACGACTACAGCGACGACGAGCCGGAGCGCCTCGAAGCCTTCAAAAAGCGCCTTTCGAGCAAGGAAAGGATGGTCGAGGATCCCCCGAACGCCGATCGGCCGGTCTTCGCCCCCGGGCGGGAGCAGATGGATAAGCCCTTCGTCCTAAGCGAGTACGGCGGGATTCCCTTCAATGCCGACGATAGCACGAGGATCTGGGGCTACGGGAGCTTCGAAAGCCGGGACGGCTTCTTGGCCCGCTACCGAAAGACGCAGGAGGCCGTCGCCTCCTCGCCATATCTGGCCGGCTATTGCTACACCCAGCTTTACGACGTCGAGCAGGAAATCAATGGCCTTCTCACCTTCGATCGGAAGCCGAAGGCCGATGTAAAGATCATTAAACAAATCAACGGAATCGTGGCAAAATAGATTATGCGTCTTCTACCCATCGTGGCCGATAGCAGCAAGAACCTCTATTTCGCCCTGATGTCGGAGCGGCTCGTCTCGCTCCTGACGGAAGGGGGCTATTTGCCCGTCTCCTTCCTCCTGAACGGGCACGGAAGCCTCCTCGACGCCCTGAAAGAAGCGAAGGCCATCGGGGCGAAGGAAGCCATAACCTATCTCGAGCCGGAGGAAAGGGACGTCGCTTTCGCGAGGGAGAACGGCATCGATCTTTTCCTCGTCGGCCGCCGATCGCCGTTTCCGGAGGTCCGCTCGGTATATACCGACGATAGGAAGGGGGGACGGCTGGCCGCCGAGTATCTCCTCGGCAAGAAGGCGGCCTCCTACATTTACATCGGGCTCGAGGGAAGCGAGTGTTCGGTCCGCCGCTACGAAGGGTTTCGGGAGGCCTTGGCCAAGAAAGGGAAGGAATGTTCCTCCGTCTCGGCCCAGGATTTCACCCTGTCGGGCCTCCGGGACAGCCTTGCGAAGGGCAAGGTCGGCCTCTTCGTCTATAGCGACGAGATCCTCTTCAACATCGCCCTCATGCTCCGCCGCTTCAATTTGGGAAAGGCGAAGGTCGAGCTCATCGGCTACGACGGAATCAGCCGCGACTACGAATGCATCGGGAACTACCCGAGCATCTGTTTCTCCTACAAGGACATTTCGCGGTCGGTCTATGACGTGCTCACGGGCAAGATAGCGGACCGGGAAATCGTCCATGACGTTGCCCTTTACCGGGTGTGAGACAGCCGAAAGACGGGGCGCGATAGAGAGGGTTCCGGCGGCAATCGGGCCGGAACCTTTTTGATATTGGATCAACAAAACAAATAACGACCTGCGGGGTGAATGGCTAAAAGAACAAAGAAATTAATCTTCCTCTAGCGTTCAATGCTTTCGTTTCTTCCCAAAGGCGTCTTCTGCTCTTTCGGGCGCGCTTTCTGTTCTCGTTTCCGGTCAAAGGCTACTATTTTGGCCGCTTAAAAATGAGTGCGTACCTAGCATCTACGACAATGTTTACGAAGTTAACAAGTTCCCATCCATCATCGCCGAGCTTGCCGAGCTCTTCGTTTATCAGATTGGCCGTTTTCTTATCTGAAAGGTGTAAGCCGATCGAGATGTATTTGTATTCCCATTTCATGAGAAGACCTCCGCTTTTCTGAAATCAGTTTATCAAGCCAAAGCGCAATTGGAGTTCCTGGTGCGCTATCTTGCATTTTGTTCTTCTTTTTAGAATATGACTTGCTAAAGGCGGAAAGCATCTTTGGAAACGAAACCGAGTCAAAGAGAATCAAGGGCAGGTTCCTCAAACGCTTTTCTAGCGGCAAAGAGATGGTCCGTAACAGGTTAATACTTGGATTTCTAAATTACGCAAGAAATGTCGAATACGAACAATTAGCACAAGGTAAGAATACCGGGAAAAGTTCATATGTTCAGGCAAAAAACTCATTTCTCGGTTAACTCCAAAGGCTGCTTGAGCCTGTACTGAATGAGTGCTTGAAAACGGTCCTTCAAAGGTTAGGAAGAAGTATTCCCCACTACTTTTTTCATAATTGATAAAAGCTTCGTCCAAGCCCAATAGATGTGCCAGTTCAGCAATTTGATTGGAGAAATGCCATTCACTTTCAGAAATGTCCTCAGAAAGATCCGGCAAACAAAAGTCATTTTGGGTAAGAAACAATCCAATCCGATCAATGGCCAACGATTCTTTGAATCTGTCAAAATTG
>CASEWT010000083.1 GCA_949291655.1 uncultured Bacillota bacterium | reverse complement strand
GACGAGGATGCTCCTCGTCTCTCTCACCCATGCGCGGGCCTATGCCCGCCTTTCCCTTCGCGGGAAGCCGCCCTATAACCTCCTTCATCTCTCGGAAGGGGCCAAAGCCGCCGGGGTGGAGCTTACCTTCAAGCGGGCTTACGAGAAAGCCTCCCTCCTTAGGGCCCGACGCTTCCCCTTGCTCCTTCTTCTCGGGAAGGAAGAGGAGGGGCACATGGTCCTCGTCCGGGGGCGCCTCGGGCGCCTTTTCCTCGTCGACGACCCGGCCCGGGGGCGGCGCCTCGTCCCCGGCAAGGCCCTCCTTGCCGACTGGAGCGGGATCTTCGGGGAGGGGAAGCGGGAGGAGAGGATCGTCCATCCCCGGCCGAAGCGTCCCCTCGTCCCCTTCCACGGCCGTTTCCTCACTCCCTTCCTCGAAGGACTCGTCGCCATTTCGATGGCCGTCGGCTTCTTCTTTGTCAAGGACGGCTTGCTTTTCCTTGCGCCCGCTTTCCTCTTCCTTGCCGGTCTTTTCTCCATCCTTCGCCAGCGGCTTTCGATCCGCCTCCTCCGTCGCCTCGACAACGAAGGCAACCGCCTTTTGTCCCGTGCCCGGAACGGCGAATTCCGGGAGTGCTACGTCCGCTTCCAGCGCCTTAAGAAAGAGGCCGTCGGGGACAGTGCCGGTTTTTTCTCTTCCCTTTTCTCCGGCCTCGTCCTCCTTTTTCTCCTCGGCCTCAACGCGCCTTCCTTCCTTGCCTCGGGGGCTCTTCTAGCCCTCTATCTCCTCTTGGAGGGTGCCCTCGTGGCCGGGAAGGAACGCCAGGAAGCAAGGGAACTTTCTTCCGACGAGGAAAAGGCGATGTCGCTGCGCCTTGGTCCCGAAGAGCGCCTTTCTTCCCTCGAGGCCCTCGAGCGGCGGGCCTACCGCCTGGCCGACCGCTTCTCCTACCGGCGGCTCCTATATGGGGCAATCGTCCTCCTTCTAGCCCTCCTCCCGCCCCTTCTCGAGGGGCCCTTCAACCTCAATCATTACCTCTTTACGGCCTTCGGGCTCTTCGGCCTCGGCCTCGCTTTCCGCGGGTGCGCCGACTACCTCGGGGAGGCCCCGCTCCGAAAGGCCGATCTCGACTTCTACGACCAACGCCTCGATCCGACCCCGATCTCCTAGCCTTTGAATACCAATTTGCCATATTCCATGCTAGATTAACCCCGCCATGGAACTCATCTTGGATTTGGGGGATTTCGCGGTTCCCGAAGGGCTTGAGGCCCGTTACCGCGCCATCCTGGCCGCCGCTTTCCGGCGCCTGGACGTCAAGACCGACTACGAGGTCGACTGCTCCTTCGTCGACGATATGACGATCCAGGAGCTGAATAGGCAATATCGGGGGCTCGACAAGCCGACCGACGTCCTTTCCTGGGCCTTCAATGAGGGAGGGGACCCGGTCTCCGCCCTCGCGATGGGCGAGGGGGAATGCCCTCTCCTTGGGGAAATCGTCATCGATTTCGAGCAAGGACTCCGCCAAGCCGCGGAAATCGGCAATTCCCCGATGCGCGAGCTCTCCTTCCTTTTTACCCACGGACTCCTCCACATTCTCGGCTATGACCACATGGAGGAAGAGGAGCGGAAAGTGATGTTCGCCCTTCAAGACGAGATCCTTTCGGAGGTTGAGGCCAATGGATAAAGAACAGTTGATCGAGTGCGCGCGCGAGGCGCGCTCCCTCTCCTATAGCCCCTATAGCAAGTTCGCGGTGGGGGCGGCGGTCCTAACCAAGGACGGGAGCGTCTACCTCGGGGCCAACGTCGAGAATTCCTCCTACCCGGTTTGCATGTGCGCCGAGCGCAATGCCATCTACAACGCCATGATGAACGGGAAGACCCGCGACGACTTCCTTGCCCTCGCCGTCATCGGCGATACCGAGGGGCCGATTTCCCCCTGCGGGGCCTGCCGCCAGGTCATGAGCGAGCTGCTGCCGGGCGATTGCCGGATTTTCATGGCCAACCTCAAAGGAGAGAGCCGGGAGACGAGCCTCGAGGAGCTTTTGCCCTTCGCCTTCGACGGCAGCGACCTATGAAAGCCGGTTTCGTGGCCATCCTCGGCCGCCCGAACGTCGGGAAGAGCACTCTCCTCAACGCCCTTTTGAGCAAGCGCGTTTCCATCGTTTCCCCGAAAGCCCAGACGACCCGCGACGATATCGTCGGGGTCTATAACGGCAAGGACCTCCAGATTGCCTTCATCGATACCCCCGGGCTTTTCGAGGGGGAAGAGGCCCTTTACAAGCGGATGAACAGGAATGCCCGGCGTTCCCTTTCCGGGGTCGATGCCGTCCTCTTCCTCATCGATGCCTCGAGCAAGGACCTCGAGGAGGACATCGCCCTTCTTTCCTCGATCAAGGTCGATGCCCCGATTTTCATCGTCTATAACAAAATCGACCTCGTCCGGGCCCCGGAGGCCATCGCCGCCAAGGAGCGCCTTTCCTCCGCCTTCCCGGACTTCCCGATCATCGAGGCTTCCATTCTCACCAATTTCGGGATCTCCGCCATCCTCGACGCCGTCAAGAAGGCCCTCCCGGAGGGACTCCCCCTTTATCCGGAAGGGCAACTGAGCGACAAGGACGAGGCTTTCTTCGCCAAGGAATCGATTCGCCAGTACATGCTTCGCTTCCTCCACGAGGAAGTCCCCCACGAGTCCGCCGTCCTCGTGAAGAGGCTCGAAGCTAGGGACGGCTCCTATGAGATCGAAGCGGTCATCTACGTCGAGAAACCCTCGCAAAAGGCCATCGTCATCGGCCGGGGCGGCAGCATGATCAAGCAGATTTCGATGAGCGCCCGCCGCGACCTCGAGAAAAGATGGAAGGCCCACGTCCGGCTCGACGTCCGGGTCGAGGTCTTGAAGAATTGGCGGGCCGATCCCAAGCTGCTTTCCTACCTAGGCTATGACGGAAAATAGCCTCAAGCGGCAGGGGTACGTCGTTCGCTACGTCCCTTACCGCGATAGTGCGGCCATGGTCCGCTTCCTATCGGAAGAGGGCTTTTCTTCCTTCGCGGTCCGGGGAGCCGGGAAACCGACGAGCCGTTCCCATTTCCTGACCTATGTCCTTTCCGAGGCCGAGGTCGTTCTCGCCCTTGCCCGGGGCGGCCGCCTTTCCTACAAGGAAGGCCGCCCTCTTTCCCTCCCCGACCTTCGCGGCGACCTCGCCCGGGGCGTCGCTTTCTCGATGGCCGAGGAAATCATCGCGGCTTTCGTCCGGGACGAGGAAGGAGCAGGGGCCTACCCCCTTCTTTCTTCTTTCATGGGAGCCCTCCGGCGGGGCGACGACGCCTTGACGGTCCTTGCTTCCTTTTTGGCGAAGGCGACGGACCTCATCGGCTACGGGATCAACGTCGAGGGCTCCTCGGTAAGCCCCTCCCCCTTGTTCTTCCTCCTCTCATCAGCAAGAAGATCATCCGCGATTACCTCGGCCACCTCGAGGCTTTTACCGGAACCAAGCTGAAGACCGAGGCCCTCTTGGCCGCCCTTTGAAGGCGTACCCTTAAAGAGGGTTGACACCGTTTTGCCTTGTCACTAGACTATGGCCGTTTTCGGCTTATCGCCAAAGGAGCCACATGCCTAGCAAATTCGCATTCGACGAAATCGTCGCCCATCTCATCGACACCGGCTACGTCTATCCCGGCTCGCAGATCTACGGGGGCCTTTCCAACTCCTGGGACTACGGCCCGCTCGGGAGCGAGCTGAAGAAAAACGTCAAGGAGGCGTGGTGGAAGCGCTTCGTTCAGGAATCGCCCACCAACGTCGGCATCGACGCCGCGATCCTCATGAACCCGAAGGTATGGGAAGCCACCGGCCACGTCTCGACTTTCAACGACCCGATGGTCGATTGCAAGAAGTGCCACGCCCGTCACCGGGCCGACGACCTCATCAAGGAGCAGTGCCCGGAAGCCGACGTCGAGAACATGGATTACGCCGCCATGGACGCCTTCTTGAAGGACCACGGACTCAAGTGCCCGGTGTGCGGCGGGACTTCCTTCACCCCGATCCGGAAGTTCAACATGATGTTCAAGACCCACATCGGTCCGACCGAGGATTCCGCGAGCGAGGTCTACCTCCGCCCGGAAACGGCCCAGGGCGTTTTCGTCAACTTCAAGAACGTCCAGCGGACGAGCCGGAAGAAGCTCCCCTTCGGTATCTGCAATGCCGGCAAGAGCTTCCGCAACGAAATCACCCCCGGGAACTTCACCTTCCGGACCCGCGAGTTCGAGCAGCTGGAGATGGAGTTCTTCTGCAAGCCGGGGACCGACCTCGAGTGGTTCCGCTATTGGAAGGAATACTGCCTCAAGTTCGTCGAGAGCCTCGGACCGAAGGCCGAGAACCTGCGCTTCCGCGACCACGAGCCGGCCGAGCTCGCTTTCTACAGTAAGGCG
>CASEWT010000082.1 GCA_949291655.1 uncultured Bacillota bacterium | reverse complement strand
ATCCCTACGCCCGGATCGAGGAACTCCGCGACCTTATCCTTACCCTCCATCGGGAGGGGATCCGGGTCGTGATGGACGTCGTCTACAACCACGTCTACGAGTACATTTCCTCCCCCTTCGAGAAGACGGTGCCCAATTATTACTTCCGGAAGCGGGCGGACGGGCACCTTGCCAACACCTCCTATTGCGGGGACGACGTGGCGAGCGAGCGGCCGATGGTCCGCAAGCTCATCGTCGACTCGGCGAAGTGGTGGATCGACTTCTACCACATGGACGGCTTCCGCTTCGACCTCATGGGCATCGTCGACTGCTCGACTTTGAACGCCATCGCCCGCTACGCCAAGAAAAAGGACCCGTCCTTCTTCCTCCACGGGGAAGGCTGGAACATGGGAAGCGACATCCCGGGCGAGGCCGGGGGGAACATGGGCAACTACCGCCTCCTCCCCGACTACGGCTTCTTCAACGATTCCTACCGCGAGGCCCTCAAGCACTACCTCGCCGGCGAATTCGAGAAGAAGACCGACGTCAAGTTCTCCGTCCTCGGAAGCGCTTCGCCTTTCGACTACCGGGTCCCGATGTTCCTTTCGGCCAAGCAATCGACCAATTACCTCGAGTGCCACGATAACGGCACCTATTTCGACTTCCTCTCCAAGGCTAGGCCGGACCTTCCTCTCGAGGAGCGGCTAAAGCTCGCCGTCCTCGGCTTCGCCCTCCCCCTCCTCTCCTTCGGGGTGCCCTTCATCCACATGGGCCAGGAGATCGGCGCGAGCAAGTTCGGCCACGAAAACACCTACAACGAAGGCGACCGTTTCAACAAGCTCCCATATCGCCTCCTCGACGAGCGGAAGGCCCTTTATAATACCTTCAGGAGCCTCGTTGCCCTTCGGCGCGAGTGCCTGGCGTTCAGGCCTTACGATCCCCGGGTCATCGAGCCGATGGCCGAGATCGAGGATTTCGGCGAGGGCATCGCCCTCACCGTCCGCGACCCGGTCGCCCTCGGGCCCAATTGGGAGATCAAGGTCTTTTTGAACCCCTCGTCCCACCCCTTGGAGGCCGCCTTCAAGGAAAAGATGAGCCTCCTTTTCGACGGGAAGGAATACCGAAGCGAGGGCTTTGGGACCTTCGAAAAGGCGGAGGTGCCCGCCTTTTCGGCAACGGTCTACGCTCTTAGAAAGGAAAACTGAGCATGCTATCTTCCGTCTTCGTCTCCGGCCGGGTCGGGGCCTCCCCCTTTCCCGGCTACCGTTACATCGAGGTCGACCGCCCGGTTCCCGACGGGGAAGGGAGGATGAAAATCGACCGCTTCCTCGTGAAGGACGCCCTCGGGGGAAGCTCGCGCTTCATGAAGCTTTCCGACGGGTCGCTTGTCATCTTCAAGGGGCGGCTGGAAACTGATCCCGAGCACGGGCTCGTCCTCGTCGAGGAACTAAGCGAGTCCTACGCCTCCTCGATCAGGAAGGACTGAGAAATGCTCAAGTGGCTCCGCATCGTCTTTCTGGCTTGGCCCCGGGTCCTTTTCGATTACCTCTTCTTCATCCTGCCCTATAGCCGCCATCCCGAGCGCTACCCGATCGAGGTTCGTTTCCATAAGATCGCCGAGCTCGTCCGCTTCCTCCTCAAGGTGTTCCGGGCCGACCTTTATCTTGAAGGGATAAGGGCCTACCACGAAGCCGAGCTAGGGAAAGAGGGGCTTTTGCTGACCCCCAACCACCTCGGGGACTTCGATCCCCTTCTCCTCATCGCCCTCTCCCATCGGCCGATCCGCCCAGTGGCCAAGGTCGAGACCCGGCGTTATCCGGTCATCGGACGGGCCGTAAGGGCCCTCGACGGCCTCTTCATGGACCGGAAAGACCTCCGGCAATCCCTTGGGGTCATTAAGGAAGTGACCTCCGGCCTTACGAGCGGGAAGGACTACCTCATCTTCCCGGAGGGGACGCGGAACCGCGATCCGATGAAGGTCGACGTCCTCCCTTTCCATCCCGGGAGCTTCAAGGCGGCGACCCGAAGCGGGGCAAGGGTCTTCCCGCTTGCCATCTTCGGGACCTTCCGCCTTTTCAAGGCCCGGAAGGACGACCGCCGGATTCCTCTCCAAGTCGCCTTCCTCGATAGCTTCGTCCCCGGTAAAGACGCGATGACCGACGAGCTGGCCGCGAAGGTCCAAGGCGCGGTCGGGGAAGCCATTAAAGAAGCCCGCGCCTTCGACGCTTCCTACTACGAAAAAGGCCTTAACCGCATCCCTTTGCGGAAGAAAGTCGAGGAGTAAATGAGACCGGCTGAGGGCCGGTCTTTTCCTTTCCTTAGGCAAGAAAAAAGCGCGTTCCTTACGAATCGCGCTTGTCTTTCATTCTGCGTCGGGATCCCATTCCCGGCGGAGCCCCCGCGGGTAGTGGTTCTTGGCGATCCCTCCCGACACCTTGACGAAGCCGAGGTTCAATCCTTGGTAGCTGACGATATAGAAGTCGTCCCGGCGGTCGAGGAGGAAGGTCTCGCCGCGGATGTACTTCTTGGCGTCTTCCTTCCCGATGGGGATGGAGTAGGAGCTATCGAGGAAGGCGGCGAGGTGGTGGTCGGGGAGGTAGATGAGGCTATCGCGGATCTCGAAGAGCTTGACCCCGTAGCGGAGGAGGTTCAGGTGGCTGGCGTCGAAGGGGCGGTAAATTGAGTAGAACTTCTTCCGGAACATCTCGTTGGAGCGGGCGGCAAGGCCATAGTGCTCGAGGAAGCCCCGGTAGCGCGAGGCGACCCCTTCCTCGCCTTTTTCGACCTCCCGGTCAGGGATATGGACCCCCGGCTTATGGAGGAGGCAGATAAACTGCCCTTCTCCGTAGAAGCGGTCGGGAAGGAGATAGACAGCCTCTTTGAGGCTCTCGGGCCGGTAGAAGCTGGGATCATCGGGAAGGGGGACGACCTCGACCTCGGGGAAGGAGCGGCGGAAGGAAAGGACGGCATCCTCGTTTTCCTCCTTCGAGAAGGAGCAGGTGCTGTAAAGGAGGTCGCCGCCGGGCTTGAGCATCCGGTAACCGAGTTCGAGGAGCTCGGCTTGCCGCCGAGCGTTCCCCGAGATCTTGGCCGGGGTGAAATTCGTTTTGGCCTCGGCGTTTTTCCGATACATCATCGAGCCCGAGCAAGGGGCGTCGATGAGCACCTTGTCGAAGCGCCCGGCGTAGCTGGCGTAAGAGAAGACGAAGTCGTTGCTGGAGACGATGATGTTCCCCCGGCCCATCCTTTCGACGTTCTGGCTGAGGGCCTTGGCCCGGGGGTAGGAGATGTCGTTAGCGACGATCGTTCCCTGGTCCTCCATGAGGATCGAGGCCTCGATCGACTTACCGCCGGGAGCGGCGCACATGTCGAGGAGGGTGTCCTCCTTCCTCGGGTTCAGGAAATAGACGGCCATCATGGCCGCGGCGTCCTGGATGGAAATCGCCCCGGCGTCGTAGATGATTTTCTTCCCGAAATCGTACTTTTCCTTTTCGTAAAGGAAGGCATGGGGGACGAAGGGATGCCTTTTGACCTCGGGATAGGCTGCCACAAAGGCCTCGTCCGAGATTTTCTTCGGATTGAGGATGAGGGCGTGGGTGAGCCGCCCGGTGGTCACTTCGCGGTAGATCGATTCCGCGTTCTCGCTTCCGAAGTGCTGTTCCAAAGATGCACGGAAATCCATGGCTTTCATTATAATGAATTGGCCGGGCCTCGTTAAGAGCGCCCGCCTAGCAAGGAGGAGCGAGGATATGCGGATGGTCGACATCATCGAAAAGA
>CASEWT010000081.1 GCA_949291655.1 uncultured Bacillota bacterium | reverse complement strand
CGATGCCCAGGAAATCAATCCGACTCCCGATTTCCACCATGGCCGCCTCAAAATCTACTATGCCTCCCAGCCGCGGGTTGCTCCCCCGACGTTCGTGATGTTCTGCAACGAACCAAAGCACGCCCACTTCTCCTACACGCGCTATCTCGAGAACCGCTTCCGGGAAGCCTTCGACTTTGACGGGACGCCCATCAAAATCATTTACCGGGAAAGAAAGTAGGCTTGGCCCCAAGCCGCAATTTTGAGGTCAATGAAAACGATGGAAGCGTTTTCATTGACAGATTGGAAGAGAAGCAAAATCCACGCAATTCCGGCGTTTTTTACGGTTTTTCGGTTGTCCTTTTTGCTCAGCAAGTATGAAAATTTTAGTCATTTTGGGTGTCTAAAATGCCAATATGTCCGGCGCTGCCTAACTTTTTCTGAGATGTAAGATGTTGCATTGCCAAGTTTTCGTTGCTATCTTATGGACACAGTTTTGAAAGGAGCAAATACCATGAACAAGGCTGAACTCATCGAAGAAGTCGCGCTTAAGAGCAACCTCACCAAGAAGGATGCGGAAGCGGCGGTCGATGCTGTCATCGACGTCATCACCGAAGCCCTTGTCGGCGGCAAGGAAGTCAAGCTTTCCGGCTTTGGCATTTTCTCGAAGAAGATGCGGGCCGAACGTGAAGGCACCAACCCGGCGAGCCAAGAGAAGATCACGATCCCGGCTTCGGCCACCGCGACCTTCAAGGTTTCCAAGGCCCTCAAAGAGAAACTCAACTAACGGTTTCCTCTTTCAAGGCCCGCCTCCCCCGGCGGGCTTTTTGTATAATTCCTGACGTGGAAACAATCCCGCCTTTCGACCGTCTGGCCGCCCTTTACCGCCGGCACGGCTACTCCCTATACCTTGTCGGCGGAACGAGCCGCGATCTTCTTCTCGGCCTTCTTCCCGACGATCTCGACGCCTGTAGCGACGCCAGGGTCGAAGAAGCGGTGCCCTTTCTCCCTTCCGACGTCGACCTTTCCTTCAGCCGTTACGGGCGGATCAAGATGGGAAAGGAATATGGGAAGATGGAAATAACGACCCTTCGGGAAGAAGGGCCCTACCTCGATCATCGCCACCCTTCGGCTATCAGGTTCGTCAGGAACTTGAAGGAAGATTCCTTCCGGCGGGATTTCACGATCAACGCCATTTATCTCGATGCGGAATATCGACCCATCGACTTCCATGGCGGACTCGGCGACCTTGAGAAGGGAATCATCCGGACGATCGGGGATCCCTATGTCCGCTTCCAAGAAGACCCCCTTCGCATCCCGCGGGCCGAGCGCCTCGCCTTGCGCCTTGGCTTTTCGATCGAGGAAAGGACGTTGGAAGCCCTCAAGGCATGCTATCCTCTTCTCGCCGAACTAAATCCGGCGAAGCTGAAAGAAGAAGAAAGGAAAGGTTGGACATGGCCAAAATCAATAAAGCGGTAAGGACTTTCGTCCCCTTCGAGTACGTCCTGATGGAAACCTATCGGGAATTGGGGCTTAAGGAAGGGGAAGTCTGCCTCCTCCTCATGCTCGACCATCTCGTCGAGCTCGGGAACAAGGTTCTCGGAAGCGATGCCCTCTCGCTCAAGATGAGCCTCCCTTCGGAGGAAATCGATCAACTGTTGGCCTCCCTTTTTTCCCGGAAGTTCCTTTCTTACGCGAACGATTCGCTTTCGGCCGAGCCGGCCAAGGAGCGGGCCTACGACCGTTTTCAAAAGGCATTGGAAGCCAGTGACGGGGCCCATGTCGGCGAAGCCCGCCTCGAAGCCCTACATTCTTTCTTCGAGGATAAATTGGGTCGAAGCCTTACCCCGCTCGAGCAAAACTCCCTCAGCCGCTTCGTTCAGCAAGGATTCAGCGACGAGGAAATCAAAAACGCCCTCCTCGATTGCCTCCGGGAAAACCGCCCCTCCCTCAAGGCAGTGGAGCGTTCGCTCGTGGCGAGGCGGCGGAGCGACGACATCAAGAAGGAAGGAGCCTCGGCCGTCAGCCCGATCGACGCTACCCCGATCGACGAGCACCTGGCCTCGATCCAAAAGGCCCTCGAGGACAAATGAGCACCCGGAAAGAAAGGGCTGCCCAGATCTACGCCTTTCTAAGGGAACGCTATCCAGATGCCAGATGCGCCCTTCGTTTCAAAAACGACTACGAATGCCTTTTCGCCATTGCTCTCTCGGCCCAGACGACCGATGCTTCGGTCAATAAGGCGACCCCGGCCCTTTTCGAGGCCTACCCCAACGTTTCCGCAATGGCCTTAGCCGCTCCGGAAGACGTCGAGAAATACATCTCGTCGCTCGGGCTTTCGAAGACCAAAGCCCGGAACCTCGTGGCTGCTTCTAAAGCAATCGTCGAGCGTTTTCAGTCGCAAATCCCGTCTGAAATCGCCGATTTGACTTCTCTACCTGGTGTCGGTTGGAAAACAGCCAACGTCTATCGTCTTGAAAGGCTCGGCATTCCGGCCATCCCGGTCGATACCCATGTTTACCGCCTGGCCGTGCGTCTTGGCTTGGCTCAGGAAAAGGATTCCATTCTCGACGTCCAGCGCCGGCTGGAAAGCCTTTTCAGGAAGGAGGATTGGCACTTCGTCCATTTGGCTCTCATTGCCCATGGGCGCGAGCTTTGCCGCTCGTCCGCTCCGAGGTGCAGTGATTGCGGCTTAAGGGAGATGTGCCCTTACTTCAGGAAGATTTCGTCGATCAAGGGAAGATAGTCGTAGCGGGGGCGGAAGCCCTCGGCGACCTTTTTCCCATGGATTTTTATCTCGGATATCGGAATCGATTGGCGCTTGCCGCTTTCGACAAACGCGATCAGATAGGCGGCCGGTAAGAGGTAGGTAGCGTCGAGCAAGGCAAAGCGGATGAGGAAAAAGGCTATCCCTCCGTGGCGGATGACGGCCTTAAGGTGCTCGATTTGCTGGGGCGGCACGTTATGGAGGGGGAAAGACGTCCTCGAGCGGCATTCCTTGGCTTCGAAATCGACGTAGCGGCCCTTGTAGACCCCGTTGTAGTCGGTTGTCGATTGCGTCTCGAAGTAGGCTTCCTTGATCGTTGCCCCTTTGGAGTAATCGACTTTCACGATTTTGATCGGGGTCGGCCGCTTGTACATGACGCAGAGGTCCTTCTCGCGGTAGTAGGCGTTGCTTTCGTTGATTTCCGCCTCGAAGTCCATCCCGCGGTTGGCCGCGCCTTTGTTCTTGCTACGGGGAATGGGAGCCGGCTTTTCCTTGCTCGGGAGGGGACGGAAGCCAAGCGGGTAATGGATATCGCTCATTTGAAGGTCTCCCGGATGTAGGAGATCCATTTTTCCCGGTCGACGCTTTCGCCTTGGTGGATGGCATTGAGGAGGCGTAGCAAAGGAAGGGGGAGCTTCCGGTAATGGGAGAGAGTCTTGGCATATTCCCGTTCGAGGATGGCTGGCGAGGAGATGGCCGCCTCGTAAAGTCGTTCGAGGGAGACGGCATCGGTGCTGGCGTCGTGTTCGTGGCCATCGGCCGAGAGGCCGAAAACAGCCATGGCATTGTGCAAGGAGAGAGGATTCCCGTTGGCGTCCTGGACGTAGGTCTTGAGAAAGGCTTGGAAGTCGAGGTGGCGGCGCTTCAGGCTTTGGATGAAGAGCCCGTCGGCGTCCGGCGAGTGCTTGAGGGAGTGTTCGAGGATCGAAATGTCCCCCGGTCCCCAAGTGAGGAAGAGACAGCTCTTGGCCCGATAGCCAAGGTAGGAACGGAAGAGCTCGAGGGCCGTTTTGAAAGGCACTCCCTTTTCCTTGAGCAG
>CASEWT010000080.1 GCA_949291655.1 uncultured Bacillota bacterium | reverse complement strand
CGGGCCTTCTTACGGCCGTCGCCCTCCCGGGGGCCGTTCTCCCGGGCGGGAAGGCCATCAAGGCCGGGACGGTCCATGGCTTACTTTCCGAAGGGATGTGCTGCTCGACCCTCGAGCTCGGGCTCGAGGAGAAGTTTGCCGACGAGTGCGACCTTTCCGGGATCCACGAGTTCGACCCTTCCTCGGTAAAGGTCGGGGACGACGCGGTGGCCGCCCTTGGCCTTTCAAGCACCGTCTTCGACCTCGAGGTCCTCTCTAACCGCGGCGACCTCCTCTCCTACGAAGGGGTGGCCCGCGAGCTTTCTAGCGACCTCGGGCTCCCCTACGAGGAGAAGAAGTATCCCTCTCCCGCGGGCGAAAAACCTTCGATTACCCCCGGAAGCCGGACCGAAAAATGCCCCTCCTTCCATCTTCTTGTCGCCTCGGGGCTTATTAACAGGCCCTCTCCCGACTGGTTGAAAAGGCGGCTTCTTGCCTCGGGCATCCGCCCGATCGACGCCATCGTCGACATCGGCAACTACGCGATGCTCCTCACCGGGCAGCCCCTCAACATGTACGACCTCGACGCCCTGAAGGGAAATGACCTCACGGCGGTCGAGGATTACGAGGGGAAGTTCGTCACGATGGACGGGAAGGAACGGGAGCTCCAAAAAGGGGATATCGCGATCGTCTCGGGCGGGGTTCCCGTTTGCCTAGCCGGCATCATGACCTCGCTTGAGGCCGCGGTCAAACCGGGCACCCGGTCGATTGCCGTCGAGGCGGCCTCCTTCGCCGGGGCGGCCATCCGGCGGACCTCCCTCCGCCTCGGCCTTGCGAGCGAATCCTCCCTCCGCTTCAGCAAGGGCATCGACCCGGCCGTTTCGAAAAGGACCCTCGCCATCGTCGCTTTGCTCCTTCGTAGCGTCTGCGGCGCTTCTTCGGTCTCTAAGATCGCCTCCTATGGGGAAAAGGAAGCCCCGAAGGTCGAGATTCCCTTTTCGGCTGCTTCGATCAACGCCCGCCTCGGGACCTCCTTTTCCGAGGAGGAAATCGTTAGCGCCCTCCGGCGCGACCACCTCCTCGTGAAGGAAGGGAAGGAGGGCCTAGTGGCTATTATCCCCTCCTACCGGAAGGATCTCCTCGAGGAGGCTGACCTTTCCGAAGAGGCCATCCGCCTCCTCGGGATCGAGAAAATCGAAAGCGTTCTCCCGCACACCGTCCTCCCTTATGCCCCGGGACGTTCTATCGAGCGGAAAAGGCAAGACGCCGTCCGGCGTTACCTCACCCACCTCGGCCTCGACGAGACGCTTACCTACTCCCTTGTCTCCCCGAAGCTCTCCTCTTTTGAGGTCCTCCTCCCGAAGAAAGCGGAGGTAAAGCCGCTTAATCCCTTGACCCTCGACCATGCCGTAATGCGGCAGGACATCCTTCCTTCCCTTCTCCAGGTTGCCGCCTATAACGCCGCCCGGGGGGAAGGCGACCTCTCCTTCTTCGAGACCTCGAAGGTATACGCGGAAGGCTATTCCGACCTCCGGCTTTCCATCTTCCTTTCCGGGAAGCGGCCGGGCCAAGGGATGATCTCCGCCCGCGAGTGGTCCTTCTATGACCTCAAGGGCTTCCTTTGGGGCGTCCTCGCCCTCCTTGGGACTAGTGAGCAGCGTCTTCGCCTCGAGCCTCTTCTCGACCATCCCCTCTTCCATCCGGGAAGAAGCGCCGCCCTCTTCCTTGGTAAGGAAAGGGTCGCCGTCTTCGGGGAACTCCATCCTTCTACCGTCCGCGAGCTCGCCTTTCCGCGCCCCGCCCTCGGCCTCGAGGCTGATCTAGGCGCCCTCATTGCCCTCCGGGGTAGCCCCGCCAAAGCCGCGGTCCCGCCCCTTTACCCGGCCGTCCGGCGCGACATCCAGGTCGTCTTCTCCGGCGAGGCAAAGAATGCCGATGCCCTCGCGGCCATCCGCCGGGCTTCCTCTCTTATCGAGCGAGTCGAGCCCTTCGACGTCTACGAAGGGGAAGAAGGAAAGCGGGTCGCCTACGCCCTCTTCTTACGGAAGAAGGACGGGACCTTGGTCGAAAGCGAGATCGCCGAAGCGGTGGAGAAGGCTCTTTCCGCCCTCGGGCGCCTCGGGGGGAAGCTCCGGCAATGAAGAAGCCCATCCTCTACAAGGAACTCGGGGCCGGAGCCGGCATCGAAGTCTCCCGCGAAGGGCCCTACGTCGGTCCTCTTTCCTACCCGATCGTCGAGATTCCCTCCTTGAAGGCCTCCCTTTCCTCGAAAAGGGCCCGGCCCTATCCCCGGTGCTACCTCGACGTCGAGGCCACCCTCAAGGTAAGGGACGCCATCGACGACGAGCGCTTCCTCTACGATCTTTCCTTCCATAAGGCCTTCGATGCCATGGAGAAAGAAGACGACGAAGGGGAAGGGCTCGTCTTCCCGAAGGAGGGGATGAGCCTTGAGGAAATCGCCCTCTCCTTCGTCTACGCCGAGCTTCCGATGAAGCTTACGCGGAAGTAGTTCCTCTCCTTGCTCGGCCGCCGGTCCCCGGCGGCTTTTCCTTTTCCGGCGTCCCCGATGGCCAAAATCGCAAAAAGTGAACGTTTTTCGCGAAATTCGTTTGCCTCCAGGGGGCTTTGGCCATATTATCTAAGTACGAGGTGGGAGAAAGTGGGAAATTTCTTTGGGCACTACGAACGGATCATCGACGAGAAGTGCCGCCTCCCGCTTCCCCCTAAGCTCGTGGGAAAGGACGTTCCAGCGGCCTTTTATGCCCTCAAGGGGCTCGATGGCTGCCTGAGCGTCTATCCGAAGGAAGACTTCGAGCGGGAGCTCGAACGCCTTCGGAGGGTCGATTATGCCGACCCGCGGAAGCGGGCCTACGTCCGCTTGGCCCTCGATAGCGCCCTCGAATTGCCCGTCGACGGGCGGGGACGCCTCGTCATCCCCCGCGAGGTCGCGAATGCCCACGCCCTAAGCGGGACCATCGTCCTCCTCGGGGCCCTCGACCATTTCGAGCTCTGGGCGAAGGAAGGCTACGAGAAGTACCTCGCCAGCTACGCTTCCTCCTACGAAGAGCTTGCTACCTCCCTCGGGGAAAAGGAGAACTAGGCATGGAACACATTCCCGTCCTCCTCTCTGAGGCCATCGACCTTTTAGCGGTCAAGGAAAGCGGCACCTACGTCGATCTGACCCTCGGCCGCGGCGGCCATAGCGAGGCCATCCTCGAGCGCCTCGGGCCGCAAGGAAGGCTCTTCGCCTTCGACGTCGACCCGACCGCCATCCTCGAAAGCACCCCGCGCCTTACTGCGACGGGGAAGAGCTTCCAGCTCATCAACGCCAACTTCGCCTCCTTCGAGGCGGAGCTGAAGCGGCGGGGGGTAAGCGAAGTCGACGGCATCCTCATGGACCTCGGCGTCTCCTCTCCCGACTTCGACGATCCCGAGCGCGGCTTCTCCTATCAGAAGGAAGGGCCCCTCGACATGCGGATGGACCCGACCCTCCCCCTTAGCGCCTACGACGTCGTCAATGCCTATCCCGAGCGCCGGCTCGGGGATGTTATCCGCCTCTATGGGGAAGACTACGAAGCCCGGCACATCGCCCATGCCATCGTGATGGCCCGGGAAAAAGGGCCGATCAAGACGACGAAGGAGCTTGCCGAGATCGTCGTTTCCGCCAAAAGCCCGAAGGAAAGGGCGAAGAAAGGCCACCCGGCCAAGCAAACCTTCCAAGCCATCCGGATCGAGGTCAACCACGAACTCGACGCCCTCGAAATGGCCTTAATGAGCATCCCGCGGATGCTATCCCCGGGCGGAAGGGCCGTCATCATCTCCTTCCATTCCCTCGAAGACACG
>CASEWT010000079.1 GCA_949291655.1 uncultured Bacillota bacterium | reverse complement strand
GATGGAGGCCGATCGAAGGCTCGTCGAGAACATAGAGGACCCCGGTCAGCCGGCTGCCGATCTGGGTCGCGAGGCGGATGCGCTGGGCCTCGCCTCCCGAGAGGGTCATGGCCATTCGGGAAAGGGTCAAATAATCGAGGCCGACGTCGAGGAGGAACTTGGCCCGGCCCTCGATTTCCTTTAAGACGAGCTCGGCGATCTTCCGCTCGTTCTCGCTAAGCCCCGAGCGCACCTCTTCGACGTAGGAGAGGAGGTCCCCGACCGTTAAGTCGGTAACTTCCTTGATGTTCTTCCCGGCGACATAGACCGAAAGGGCCTCTTCGTTGAGGCGGGCCCCGTGGCACTTCGGGCAGACGTCGTCCTTCATGAAGGACTCATAGTATTCGAGCATCCACTTGCTCTTCGTCTCGAGGTAAAGGCGCTCGATTCTTTCCTTGACTCCCTCGATGCGGCCAACCGGGTGCATGGTATTCCCGCCGCTGGAGACGATCGTCCGCGGCAAAGGGCGGTCGCTCCCGTAGAGGATGACGTCGCGCTCCTTCTTGCTTAGTTCCTTGTAGGGAACGTCCTTCCGGACGTGGTAATAGTCGAGGAGATACTCGAAATTCTGCCAATCGATGTTGCTCGAGCCGACGACGTTTTTGTAGAAGCGGATGCACCCCTCTTTGATGCTTTTCCCCTTGTCGGGAACCAAAAGGTCCTCGGAAACACTCCGGGAAATGCCGAGGCCCTTGCAGGAAGGGCAATAGCCAAGCGGGGCGTTGAAAGAGAAGAGCCGCGGCTCAAGCTCAGGCACCGAAAAGCCGCAGATCGGGCACGAATGCTTGCTCGAAAGGAGGCGTTCATTGCCTTCTTCGTCGCGGATTTTCAAATAGCCATGCGACTGGTCGAGGGCGAGCTCGACGTCTTCGTTCACCCGCGACTCGATGCCGGGCTTGACGACCAGGCGGTCGACGACGACGTCGATGTCGTGGCGGCTGTTCTTATCGAGTTCGGGCACCTCTTCGATGAGATAGTCCTCCCCGTCGATCCGAACCCGGGTAAAGCCCCGGCTCCGAAGGGCCTCGATGACATCCTTATGGGTCCCTTTCTCGTGCTTCACGACCGGGGCGGAGAGGACGATTTTGATTCCGGAAGGATAAGAAAGGACCGCTTTAGCCATCTCCACGGGGGTAATGGCCGTGATCGGGACATGATGCCGGGGGCAATAGGGAACGCCAACTCGGGCGAAAAGAAGGCGGAGGAAGTCGTAGATTTCCGTCACCGTTCCGACGGTCGAGCGGGGGTTATGAGACGTCGTCTTCTGGTCGATCGAAATGGCCGGGGAAAGGCCTTCGATGCTATCGACGTCCGGCTTGTCGACCCCGCCAAGGAACTGCCGGGCATAGGGGGAAAGGCTCTCGACGTAACGCCGCTGGCCCTCGGCGTAGATGGTGTCGAAGGCAAGGGTCGACTTACCCGATCCCGAAAGGCCCGTGAAGACGGTCAAGGTGTCCTTGGGGATGGTAAGGGAAACGTTCTTGAGGTTATTTTCCCTCGCCCCCTCGACGACGATAAAGCGCTTGGTGTCAATCTCATCCATACAGGGCGATTATAGCGCACCGCCCTTCCCCGTTGGGGGAAGGCGCTTCGGGAAAGGGCTTCCTCCGGCATGAGGGAACAAAGACTAGCATAGGGAAAGCAAATGGCTATAATAGTCGGGCCGGGACGTAGCACAGCTTGGTAGTGCACTACCTTGGGGTGGTAGGGGTCGCGAGTTCGAATCTCGTCGTTCCGACCAGCGGAAATCGCCTCCCTGCGGGGAGGTTTTTCCTTGCCTTGCCACCCAAAAGCCGAATTAGGAACAAAAGAAAGGGGTTTTGCCGGGGTTTTTCTCTTATCGCCAGTAAACCCTCCGCCAAGAGGCCGCCGAAGGCCTCTAATAGGCTTGTCAAAAGGGGCGAAACCGCGCTTTGAAGGGCTTCCGCCCTTTGATAATATTGTCCTCAGATATGGAAATCCTTTACCGCATTCTCGAAGGAATCAATTATTTCTTCATCGGTGTAGCCTCGATCGGCTTCGTCTTCCAAGTCATCTATATCCTCTTCTTCTGGCTGAAGCCCAAGCATTTCCCCAAGGCCAAGACCATCCGCAAGTTCGGCATCATCATCGCCGCGCGAAACGAGGAGGACGTCATCGGGCGAACGGTCAGCCACATCATGAACGAACTCCATTACCCGAAGGAAGCCTACGACCTCTTCGTCATTGCCCATAACTGCACCGACCAAACGGCCGAGGTAGCAAAAAGGGCCGGAGCCGAGGTCATCGTCCTTGAGGACAAGGACCCCCGCCACGCCAAGGTCGCCTATCCGATGGCCCGCGGCATCGAGGAACTGCTAAGGCGAGGGGATTACGACATCATGGTCCGCTTCGACGCCGACAACCTCCCCCACCCCGACTACCTTTCCCGGATGAACGACGCCTTCGAGGCCGGGGTCAAGATCGCCCGCGGCTTCGAGGCTAGCAGCAACCTCAAGCAAAACGCCTGGACGAAGGTCTCGGGCACCTATTACATCAGGGACTCTAGGATCGCCTGCAACTTCCGGGAACGGGCCCACCTCGACTCGATGCTTACGAGCGCCGGCCTCGCCTGCTCGATGGAAGTCCTTTCCAAGATCGGCGGCTGGGATTGCTTCGAGACGAGCGAGGACGTCGAGTTTACCTTCAAGCGGATGATGGACGGCTACCGGGTCCATTACGTGGCCGATGCCATCCTCTACGAGGACCAGCCTTCCTCCTTCAAGGACAACTATGCCCGCCTCACCCGGATGGGCCACGGCCTCAATTCCATCTTCTGGAAGAAGGGTTGGGGTTTCCTTGGCCACTTCTTCAAGACCGGGCGCTTTTCCTTCATCGACCTCTTCATGCAGGTCTTCTTCATCCCCGTCGCCCTCGTTTGCTGCGTCTGGTTCCCCTGCTATTACATCTACTACATCATCATCCACCTCGTGAACGCCTTCGGGCCGGAATTCATGGGCAGCTTCATCTCTTCCGAACAGTCGATGGCCACCCTCGTCGAGCTTGGCTTCCTCATCGCCTATATCCTCATAGCCTACTATGTCGGCTATGCCCTCCAGACCTGGCTTGCCGTCCTCTTTTCGAAAAAGACCCTCGGGATCAAATCCCTCAAAGGCTATTACGCCGGCATCTTCCTTTCTCCGGCCTTCATGGTCGTCTGGGCCATCTGCATCTCCATCGGGATCTTGACCCGGCCCGGCTGGAAAAAGGTCAAGCGGAATCCCGGTACCGCCGTCCCGCCCCTCGAGGAAGAGGAACGATCCTGAGCGCTCCCCTTTCTTCTCCCCCCGGCATGGGGGTTTTCTTTTTCGAAAAGAGACGGCAAAAGGCCATCGTTTTTATTAATTTGCCTACGGACGCCCGCCAAAGGGAAAGCAAAAAGCCGCCCCCGAGAGGGGCGGCTCAAGACGTCAGGAGATTAGGCGCCGAACTTCTTGATCGCTTCCCAGCGCTTCTTGGCGTACTCCTCGCATTTGGAGAGGAGTTCCTCGGCGTGGGCGGGATTGACGACCGGGAGCTGGCTGAACCGCGTCTCGTGCATGAGGAAGTCCCGGAACTTCGTCCAATCGGGCTCCTTGCAGTCGATCTGGAGGGGGCTCTTGCCCTCCTTGGCCAGCCGCGGGTCGTAGCGGAAGGTGGTGAAGTAGCCGCATTCGACAGCCTTGCGTTCCTCCTCGATGGAGTTGACAAGTCCGCCCTTGATGTGCTGCTCGGCGCACGGGCAGTAGCAGATGACGAGGGAGGGCCCGTCGTAGCTCTCGGCTTCCTTGAAGGCCTCGATGGCCTTCATCGGGTTGGCCCCGAGAGCAATCTGGGCAACATAGACGT
>CASEWT010000078.1 GCA_949291655.1 uncultured Bacillota bacterium | reverse complement strand
CCCCGCGCTTGACGACCGTCAAAAAAGCCCTCCAATCCCTTCGCGCCTCGAAGGCCAAATACGTTTCGCTTGATGGCCTCGCGCATCTCCTCGGCGTCTATCCCGATGTCCTCGGGGAAGAACTGGCCTATTTCGCTCCCTCGATCCTCCTCGACCCTACTTTCAACGTCCGTTCGATCGAGCCCTACCTTTCCGCCTATATATCGGAGCGCTCCTCGACGCGGAAAGCCAAGGTAGCGAGCCAAAAGGAGGCCGACGCCTACGATAGCGTCGCTGCCTTCGTCTACGGGCGGATGACGAGCGCCGGCGGCCTCGTCGATCCCTCGATCCGTCTCGATGACCATGACCTCCGCCTTCTTATGAAGATCGTCAAGAAAGAGCGGGAGCGCCTCAAGAAGAAAACGCGATAGGCCCGATGGAGGCCTTTTCTTTTTCGGACTTTTGGTTAGTCAAAGGCAACCCAATTTGTCCCTTAGCCCCTATGGGGCTAGAAAAGCGTTTATCTCATTGCCTCGCCCTTTTTCGGGCCCTATACTAACCCCGGACAGGAGTTTTCAGAACCAAGAAATGAGCGAAATCAAGAAAACCATGAAGTCCGTCGACGGGAACACCGCGGCGGCGATGGAAAGCTACCTCTTCACCGAGGTGGCCGCCATCTATCCGATCACTCCGAGCTCGCCGATGGCCGAGCTCGTCGACGTGATGGCCTCGAAAGGGGACGAGAATTTCTTCGGCGCCCCGGTCAAGGTCGTCGAGATGCAATCCGAGGCCGGCGCCTCGGGCGCCGTCCACGGCGCTCTCCAAGGCGGAGCCCTTGCGACGACCTACACGGCGAGCCAAGGCCTCCTCCTCATGATCCCGAACATCTACAAGTGGGTGGGCGAGCTCCTCCCGGCCGTCCTCCACGTTTCGGCCCGGAGCCTTGCGACCCGTGCCCTTTCGATTTTCGGCGACCAGGCCGACATCTACGCCTGCCGCCAGACCGGCGTCACGATGATTTGCTCCAATAGCGTCCAGGAAATCGCCGATTTGGCCCCGGTCGCCCACCTCGTGGCCATCGAGAGCTCGACCCCGGTCATGCATTTCTTCGACGGCTTCCGGACCTCCCACGAAGTCCAGAACGTCGAGTTCATCGACCCGGCGGAGTGGAAGAAGCTCCTCCCGATGGACAAGGTCGAGGCTTTCCGCTCCCGGGCCCTCAATCCTCACACCCACGCGGTGACCCGCGGCGGCGCCGAGAACGACGACATCTACTTCCAGGCCCGCGAGGCCCAAAACGCCCACTTCGAGGACGTCCTCAAGACGGCCGTCAAGTACTTCAAGGAAGCGAGCCGCCTCACCGGGCGCGAATACGCTCCCTTCGTCTACTACGGCGCCAAGGACGCGACGAAGGTCATACTCGCCATGGGCTCGGTTTGCGAAACCGCTGGCGAAGTGGTGGACGAGCTCAATAAGCGTGGGGAGAAGGTCGGCCTTGTCAAGGTCCATCTCTATCGCCCCTTCGCGGCCGAATTGCTGAGCGAGGCCATCCCCTCGAGCGTCAAGAAGATCGCCGTCCTCGATCGGACGAAGGAAAACGGCTCGGAAGGCGAGCCGCTCTACCTCGACGTCGTGAGCGCCCTCTCCCGGATGGGACGGCGCTTCGACCTCATCGTCGGCGGGCGCTATGGCCTTTCGAGCAAGGACACCCAGCCCAAGCACATCAAGAGCGTCTACGACTTCCTCGATTCCGCAAAGCCCTTCCACGGTTTCACCGTCGGCATCGTCGACGACTTGACCCATCGCTCGATCCCGGTCGACGAGAGCTTCCTCATCGATCACGACTACACCTCTTGCCTTTTCTACGGCCTTGGTAGCGACGGCACCGTCTCGGCCAACAAGTCCTCGGTCAAGATCATCGGCGACGCGACCGGCCAATATGCCCAGGCCTATTTCCAATACGATTCCCGGAAGGCCGGCGGCACGACGAGGAGTCATCTCCGCTTCGGCAAGAGCCCGATCCATAGCGAGTACTACGTCAAGAACGCCGACTTCATCTCCTGCTCGCTCGATACCTACATCTTCCGTTACGACATGGTGAGCAATCTCAAAGACGGCGGAACCTTCCTCCTGAACACCGACATGGACGACGCGACCCTCGTGAAGTCGATGCCGAACCGGATGAAGCACCTTCTTGCGGCCAAGCACGCCCGCTTCTACGTCATCGACGCCAACAAGCTGGCGGCCGAATGCCACATGGGACGGCACACCAACACGACCCTTCAGGCCGCCTTCTTCAAACTCTCGCCGAAGATCATGCCCTACGAAGAGGCCGAGAAGTGGATGAAGAAGTTCGCCGAGAAGTCCTATGCCAAGAAGGGCATGGACATCGTGAAGAACAACTGGGATGCCATCGACGCCGGCCCCAAGGGCCTCCGCGAGGTCAAGGTCGATCCCGAGTGGGTCAATCTCCCCTTCGCCAAGGAAGCGCCGGCCGATACCGGAGACACCTATTACGACGAATACGTTTCCGTCATCGACCGCCTCGACGGCGACGAGCTCCCGACGAGCACCTTCGCCAAGCACGAGCTCCTCGACGGGACGATGGAACCCAACATCACCTTCCGCGGGAAGCGGGCCATCGCCGACCGGGTGCCGCGGTGGAACCCGAGCGCCTGCATCGAGTGCAATACCTGCGCCTTCGTTTGCCCCCACGCGACGATCCGTCCCTACCTTATCAGCGAAGAGGAACTCCAGGATGCCCCGGAAGTCGTCAAGGACGGTCTGAAGCCAGTCATCGGCTCCCCGAAGGCCGCCCACCTCAAGTTCCGCATCCAGGTCGCGACGATGAACTGCGTCGGCTGCGGCCTCTGCGTCAACGAGTGCATGGCCAACAAAGCCCAGTTCAACCTCGCCAAGAAGACCGGCAAGCCGGTCGACGAGAGCAAGCTCGCCCTCACGATGGTCGAGGCCAAGAGCCAGAACGAGCAGCAGGAAGGGGCCGATTACCTCTATAAGCACTGCACGGCCAAGACCGAGTACTTCCCCCTCACGACGATGAAGGGGGTCGGCTTCCTCCGTCCCTACATGGAGGTCTCAGGCGCCTGCGCCGGCTGCGGCGAAGCTCCCTATTACCGCCTCCTCTCCCAGCTTTTCGGGAAGGACATGCTCGTGGCCAACGCCACCGGCTGCTCCTCGATCTACTGCGGCTCGACCCCGCTTACTCCCTTCGTCCGCGACGAGAAGGGCGAAGGCCCGGCTTGGGCCAACTCCCTCTTCGAGGACAACGCCGAGTACGGCTTCGGGATGCGGATCGCGAGCGACTACAAGCTCTCGACCATCTGCTCGATCCTCGATAAGGCCAAGGGCGAGGACATCGAAGAAGAGCTGAAGGCCGCCATCGAAGGCTACGAGGCCCACATCAAGGACCGCGCCTATCTCCGGGAGAGCGTCCCGACCCTCGTCGAACTCGTAAGGAAGAGCAAGAACGAGACGGTCAAGGGCATCCTCGCCTATGAGCGCGACCTCATCGACAAGTCGGTGTGGATCGTCGGCGGCGACGGCTGGAGCTACGACATCGGCTACGGCGGCCTTGACCACGTCCTCGCCAACGAAGCCGACGTCAACGTCATGGTCCTCGATACCGAGATTTACTCGAATACCGGCGGCCAGGCTTCCAAGAGCTCCCAGACCGGTTCCATCAACAAGTTCACGGCCTCGGGCAAGAAGGAGGCCAAGAAGAACCTCGCCCTCATGGCGATGGCTTACGGCCACGTCTATGTTGCCCAGATTGCTCTCGGGGCCAACCCGATGAAGGCCATCGAGGCCTTCTAGGAAGCCGAGAGCTACGTCGGGCCCTCCCTCGTCATCTGCTACTGCCCGTGCGCCGTGCAGCACATCAAGGGCGGACTTGTCAACTCCATCGAGGAGGAACGCAAGGCTGTCG
>CASEWT010000077.1 GCA_949291655.1 uncultured Bacillota bacterium | reverse complement strand
GTCGTTTTGGTAGTAATGGACGGCGTCGGCAGATCCTCTGACGGGATCGGCGACGCCGTGTATGCCGTGTTCGTCGTCTTTTCCTTTCTGGCGGCGTTCCTCGGTTCGGTGCTCGGGTTTTACGGCTCGGTGTGGTGGTACGACCTCGCCATGCATTTCGCTTTCGGCTACCTCGGCGGCATCTGCAACGCGAGGTTCCTCCTTGCCCAATGCGAGCTTCAAGGGGGAAAACCCGCCTCCGCCCGCAAGGCCATGCGGGAAAACGTCCTCGACTTGAACCGCTCGGGCTCCTCGGGGAAAAGGGTCCTCGCCTCCCTTCGCCTCTACCTCAAGGCCAAGACGATGGAAGGGGATTATTCGCCGATCGAGCCGGAATTAATTTCCGCTATCGCCGAGAAGCGGGGGAGCGATGCCCCCCTCCTCAGGGATATCGAAAGCCTTTCCGAGGGCCTTTCCGCCCTCCGCGCCTATGCCGAGGAAAGGAAAGGGGATTTCAAGATCGGCTACCACAACGAGAACCACGAGGCAAGCGCCGGCGATAAGCGCTACGTCATTAGGATCCCGGTCGCCGATTTCGACGAGGTCGACATCCGCCTCTACGACGAAAACGAGGTCCTTTCCGCCCTCGAGGACATTTCCTTCCCCGTACCCCATCCCCGTTACCTCGGCTCTTTCTACTACGAGGGCCGGCCGTGCGCTATCCACTCCTATCTCCCGGGGAAGGCCTTACGTTCAGTTCTTCCTAACGACGAGGAACTCCCTTCCTCTTATCTTCCGGGCTTCCTTTCCATTTTGAAGGAGCTCCATTCCCGGAAGGAAATCCCCCTCCCGAAGAAGGGGGACTACGATGACTGCCGTTCCTTCTATCGTTACGACCGTTCCTTCATCCTAAGTCTCGTCGGGAAGTGGTTTAAGCGTTACCGTTCCTTCTACCATAAGCTCGGCTATCCCGAGGACCTCCTTTCTCTATTCCCCGACGAGGAAAGGAAGATCATCGATCATCCCTTCGCCCTTTGCCACTGCGACCTCCATCGGGGGAACGTCCTCGTCGAGGAAAAAGGAGGCTTCTCCCTCATCGACTGGGAGCTCTTCCAAGTAAGCGACCCCCTATATGACCTCGCCATCCACCTCCACAAGATGTTCTACCGAAAGGAGCAGGAAAAAGAGCTCCTCGACGGCTATTTCGCCGCCTTCCCCGAACTTCCCCGGTCTTCCGCCGAGGAGGCCATCGGGGCCTACCGCAAGATGGAGGACGTCAAAAGCGCGACCATCGACGTCCTCCGCCTCCTCATCGAGCTTCCTCACCAAAGCCCGGAGGAAGGGAAGAGGAACGCCGCTCGTTACTTCCTGAAGCTCGAGGCCCTCGCCGCTAGCCACCCTTCCTATGTCCTCCCTTTCCTTGACGCCGAGGAGCTTTACGCCTTCCTCATGGAAGAAGGGAAGGGGATCGACCCCCGCCTCCCGGAAGAGGGGATATAATCCCCGGGAGAAAATAGGAGGAAAGACCATGAGCATCGATCTCGGAAAGAAAGGGTATCTCTACCCCCAGCCCGTCCTCGTCATTGGGACCTACGACGAAAAGGGGGTAGCCGACGCCATGACGGCGGCTTGGGGGATGATGGGGGACTACGACAAAGTCCTCCTTTGCCTCGCCCTCGAGCACAAAACCGTCGCCAATCTCAAAAGGAGCGGGGCCCTTACCATCGCCCCGGCGACGAAGAAGACGATGAAAGAGGCCGATTACCTCGGCCTTGTCTCCGGGAACGAGGTTCCCGACAAAGTCGCACGGGCCGGCCTCCACGTCAGGAAAAGCGGGAGAGTGAACGCCCCGATCTTCGAGGAATTCCCCCTCACGCTCGAATGCAAGGTCATCTCCTTCGACGAGGAAAGCGGCTACCTCCTCGCCGATATCGAGAACGTCATTGCCGACGAAGCGATTCTCCGCGACGGCCATGTCGATACCGATAAACTGGAGGCCATCGCCTATGATCCGGACTCCCACGACTACCTCCTCGTGAAAGGGAAGGTCGGGAAGGCCTTCCAGGACGGTCTAACCCTCAAGAAATAGGAGCAGGGGAAGAAGCGGGGCGGAGAGCCTGCTTCTTTCTTTTTCCCCTTCCTTCGGAGTTGAGGCTAGGCAAGCGCGGCCGCGCGGCTAAAATATCCTTGTCCCACGACGGGAAGAGTAACGAAGGCGGTCCTAAGCTGGGACGGGTGAAGAGAGCAACCACCCGTAGGAAACCTTCGCGAAGTTCGTCCCCGAGGACGGGGTGAAGCCATAATCCCCCCTTGGCCCGAGGTTACCGGGCGGAAGCGAGGTGCGGCCCATAGGGGGCCGAACCGGGATGGAAGCGCGCCTATCGGCGTTCCCGGGACCCCGCTTTTTGTTTGGAGAAAAGGATGGAAATCGAAAAGATCAAGGCCGCGGCCCTCAAGGAGCTCGCGGAAGCCGCCGGAAGCAAAGCCATCATCGAGGTAAGGAACAAGTACCTTTCCAAGAAGGGGCCTTTCGCCGCCCTCTACCATGAGCTCGGGAAGCTCCCGATTGAAGAAAAAGGCCCCTTCGGGAAAGCGGTCAACGACGCCCGGAACGAGGTAAGCCTCGCCCTCGAGGCGAAGCTCAAGGAAGCTGAGGCTAATGAGGAGCGGGAACGCCTCCTCGGCGAGAGGATCGACGTCACCCTCCCGGGGACGAGCCTCTACGAAGGGCACACGAACCCCTTCTACCTCATCCTCGACGAAATCGTCGATATCTTCGTCTCGATGGGCTACGACGTCGTCGAGGGGGAGGACGTCGAGACCGTTCCCTATAACTTCTCCCTACTGAACATCCCGGAAGAGCATCCTTCCCGCGACCCGAGCGACACCTTCTACCTCCCGGGCGAGGGAGTCTTAAGGACCCAGACCTCGGCCGCCCAGGGCCACGAGATGCAACGCCGGGAGGGAAAAGGCGCCATCAAGCTCATCTCCCCGGGGAAATGCTACCGGCGGGACGAGGACGACCTCACCCATAGCCACCAGTTCGGCCAGGTCGAGGGCCTCGTCGTCGATAAGGGCGTCTCTTTGGCCGAACTGAAAGGCACCCTCGAGATCTTCGTCAAGAAGATGTTCGGGGAGAAGCGGGAAATCCGCTTCCGCTCCTCCTACTTCCCCTTCACCGAGCCGAGCGTCGAAGTCGACGTCAGCTGCGCTTCTTGCCACGGGAAGGGCTGCTCGATGTGCAAGGGGACCGGCTGGATCGAGATCCTCGGGGCCGGGGAAGTCCATCCCAACGTCCTCCGGATGAACGGCTATGACCCCTCGATCTATAGCGGCTTCGCCTTCGGGGTCGGGATCGACCGGGTCGCCATTTTGCGCTATGGGATCGACGACATCCGGCGGATCTATACCAACGACAAGCGCTTCCTTAGCGCCTTCAAGGAGGAGAAATAGCATGAAGATCGTCCGCGAATGGCTCGAGGAACTCCTCGACGTAACGCTCAAAAGCGACCTCGAAATCGCCTCGGCCCTCACCAAAGCCGGGACCGAGGTCGGGTCCTACGCCCCCCTCTCGACGGCCAATAACGTCGTCGTCGGGAAGATTCTTTCCGACAATGTGGAGGAATAGAGGTATGGCAAAACAAGAACCGAAAAAGAAGCCCGAAACGGTAACCCCCGAAGAAGAAACCGCCGAAACTGCGGCTGCGGAAGTTACCGAAACCGAGCAGAAATTACAAGAACTTGAAAACAACCTGAAAGACGCCAACGACAAGTTCCTGCGCACGCTTGCCGAATACGACAACTACCGCAAGCGCTCCGTGCGCGAAAAGGAACAGGCTTATGCCGACAGCAAAGCGTCTGTGCTTTCCGAAATTTTGCCGGTGCTTGACAACTTCGAGCGTGCGGCGGGCAACCGTGACGCAGCGCCGGAAGATTACCAAAAAGGCATCGACATGAT
>CASEWT010000076.1 GCA_949291655.1 uncultured Bacillota bacterium | reverse complement strand
CGCGAGCTATCTTCCCTGGAGCCGCCTCGAGCCGAACCCCCAAGGGCTCACCGGAACCCTCACGAACGCCCGGCGTTCCTTGGTGAAGCTTGAAACGACGGTCTACGAGAAATACGACGGCTTTCGGAAGGAAGTCGAGGCCCATTTGCTGAGCGACATCTTCGCCCGCTTCCTCGAATGGCATTTCGTCCCCTCCAAGGAAACCCGGGGCTATGGCGCCGTCTACCAGGAGGCCCGTTCCCGCTACGTCCGCTTCATCCATAAGTACGACAAGTACAACGACTACTATGCGGTGACCCGCGACTACAAGGCGATGGTTACCCTCCTCTCCTCGCCGAAGACCCTTTCCGAGTGCGCGAGCGGAAGCGGGGAAGACTCCTCCCTCGTCGGGCCGGATGCCCCCCTCGTCTACGCTCTCCGGAACCCGGGCAAGTACCTCGCGGCGGCCTTCGAGCCGGGCGAGGCCAAGACGACCCGGAAGGCCATCGACGACCGGCTGAACGTCAAGGTCGCGATGGACTCCTCCCTCCGCCGGAAGCTCTCGAAGATCTTCTACCGTTGCTACGTCCTTGCCGGGCAAGAGCCGGCCGGGACGGCCGCCCCCGAGGCGGGAAAGCTCGACGAGGCGGCGATGAAAGGCCGCCCCATCGAGGAAAACCTAAAGGTCTACCTCGCCTATTACGAGAGTCGCTGCGCATCCTACGGCGAAAAGTACGCCGCCAAGGCCAAGACCTCGGTCCCGATCATCGCGAGCCGCCTCGTCGGCGTCTACGGCTGTTCCTATTCGCTTGCCAAGAAGGCCGCCCGCATCTATCTCCGCGGGCTCCGTTCGGAAAAGAAGCCGGCCCAGGAAAAGGGGCGTTCCCTCTTCTACCACGACCGCGTCAACCCCTTCGCCCTCGCCGGGCGGAGCATGAACGAGGTGGTCGGGCTTTACCGGCGAAGTTATGAGCTCCGGCTCGCCGCCTTCGAGAAGGAGAACGCCGATCGCTCCGCTTCGGCCAAGGCCGTTTCCGAAATCCTCGCCGATCCCTATTCCTATCTCAGCTTCGGAAAGAACGAAAACGCCATCTCCAAGGCTTTGGCGACCGAGCACCCGGAACTGACCCCCTATGACCTCCGCTTCCTCAAGGCCGACCTTAGGACGGCCATCCGCCTCGGAAGCGAGAAGGGCGGGGCCTACCTCAAGGCCCGGCACGCCGAAAGCCTCTCCTACGCCAAGCTGAGCGAGACTCCCTTCCACGGGCAGGCCAATCCTTTCATCAAGAAGGTCAAGCAGTTCGGCGACGAGCGCTTTGCCTTTACCGTCATGTCGCTTCCGATCTTCGGCTCCATCTGCTGCTCGATCGTCCCGCTCGTGATATCGATCCTCATCGCCTTCACCGACTGGGCCGGGCAAAGTGCCGGGCAGCGCCTCTTCACGTGGTCGCTTTCCGGCTGGGAGAACGCCTTCGGCCTCGGGGCGACGGGGCAGGTGTTCTTCTCGACTTTCCTCGAGCTCCTCACCTGGACCCTCGTTTGGGCGGTCCTCGCGACGTTCCTCAACTACATCTTCGGCATCATCCTGGCCCTCATGATCAATCGGAAGTCCATCAAGCTGAAGAAAATGTGGCGGACGATCTTCGTCGTGACGATTGCCATCCCGCAGTTCATCACCCTCCTCTGCATGCGGAGCCTCTTCTCGGACAACGGCCCGATCAACACCTGGCTCCTCGACCAAGGGTGGTACGTCGACGGCCTCTCGAAATCCCTCGGGATGGGCCGCTACAGCAACGGCGAATGGGTGGCCACGGCCTTCCCCTTCCTCATTACGAGTACCGGCTCGGCCTCGACGGCCGACCTCCCTTACGACGGGACCAACCCCTTCGTCCTCGCCTTCACCCACGCCTTCTGGCCGAAGCTCACGATCGTTCTCATCAACATCTGGGTCGGCATTCCCTACACGATGCTCTCGACCTCCGGCATCCTCATGAACATTCCGGATGATCTCTATGAATCGAGCCAGATCGACGGGGCCAACAAGTGGCGCCAGTTCTGGTCGGTGACGATGCCCTACGTCCTCTTCGTGACCGGGCCTTCGCTCCTTACGACCTTCATCGGGAACATCAACAACTTCAACGTCATCTTCTTCTTGACCGACGGCGGCTACAACCACGGCGGCATGCTCGAGACGAACGCCGGCGACACCTCGCTCCTCATCACGTGGATTTATAACCTCTCCAACGCGACGCCGCCGATGTACAACACGACTTCGATCCTAGGCTGCATCGTCTTCGCGATCTGCGGGTTCTTCTCGCTCATCGTCTATCGGCGCCTCGGCTCGGTCAAAAACGAGGAGGAATTCCAGTAATGAAAGCGAAGCGTATCGCCGGCGACGTGGTCATTTACGTGATCCTCGCCATCATGAGCGTCATCTGGCTCGCCCCGATTGCCTGGCTCGTCCTTCAAAGCTTCGGCGTGAGCGGCGGCCAGGCCGACCGGATGCTCTTCATCCCCTCGACCTTCGGCTTCCAGAACTACGAAGGCCTCTTCATCAACCGCTACTGGACCGGCTCGGGCTGGTCGGCGAAGTTCGAAAGGCGCTTTGCCCTCTTCCCCTACACGATGCCGAGTGGGGAGGTCCTCCTCGGATCGTTCCTCAACACCCTCTTCGTGGCCCTCGGGACGATGGTCCTCTCGACCCTCCTCACCCTCATGACGGCCTACGGCCTCTCCCGGCTTCGTTTCCGCGGCCGCCAGCTCATCATGCGGATCTGCCTCGTCATGGGCATGTTCCCGGGCTTCCTCGGGGTCATGATCCTCTACTGGATGTTCCGGGGCCTCAACATCTCGATGTCCCTCTTCACCCTCGTGATCGTCTATAGCGCCGGGGCCGGGGCCGGATACTACATCGCCAAGGGCTTCTTCGACACCATCTCCAAGCAGATCGACGAAGCGGCGATGATCGACGGGGCGACGAGGCTCCAGATCTTCTACAAGATCACCTTGCCGCTCGCCAAGCCAATCGTCGTCTACCAAGCCCTCACGGCCTTCATGGGCCCCTGGGGCGAGTACATCACCGCCAACTACTTCATCCGCGGGCAGGCCGAGTACATGACCGTCGCCCCCCAGCTCTACTCCATCATCACCGGGACGATCGACGCCACCAACTACTGGGGCTGGTTCTGCGCCGCCTCGGTCATCATCGCCATCCCGGTCTCGATCCTCTTCGTCTTCATGCAGAAGTACTACGTAAGCGGGGTCACCGGCGGCTCGGTGAAAGGCTAGTCGACTTTGCGGGAGGGAAGCCCCGAAAGGGCCTCCCTCTCTTTGCCGCCTAAGCGGCCTGACAATCGGGGAAAGCGGGGGAGAATATCCGCTTTCTTCCTGTCCGGGCCCTAAGCCCGGGACGGCCTCCGGCCGGAAAGGAGAACAATGAAAAAAGGATTCCTGGCCCTCCTTGCCCTTCCTGCCCTCTTGCCCCTTTCGGGCTGCTCGCCCTCGCCCTATGAGTTCGTCGAGGCCGATAGCTCGAAAGGAAGCGTCGGCTACGAGATCTTCGTCGGGAGCTTCCGCGACTCCGACGGGGACGGGATCGGCGACTTCAAGGGGATCGAGGACAGCCTCCCTTACCTTCAGGACCTCGGGATCAGGCGGATCTGGCTGAGCCCGATCATGCCTTCCCAAAGCTACCACAAATACGACGTCGACGACTATTTCGCCGTCGATCCCTCCTTTGGGACGATGGAGGAGTTCGGCTCACTCGTCGACGCCGCCCACGATGCGGGGATCGACGTCATCATAGACCTCGTCTTGAACCACACCTCCCTATCGAACCAATGGTTCAAGGAAAGCGCCGCCGCCCGCTACGCCGGGGAAGGCGGGAACGGGGGGGCGGCCGACGACTACGTCTGGACCGACCGCGTCCCGGCCGGGGAAGAAGGGATCTACCACTTCTCGGCAGCCGGGCAGTCCTACTACCTCGGGGCCTTCTCGTCCTCGATGCCGGAGCTGAACCTCGATAGCCCCCGCGTCCGCTCGAACATCGAAGACATCGTCGCCTTCTGGCTCGGCGAGCAGGGGATCGACGGCTTCCGCCTCGACGCGACGACCTACTATTACGAAGACGACGTCGAGGAAAATGTCGCCTTCCTCACCTGGTTCCGGGAAAGCTGCGAAGAGGTGAAAGACGACGCCTACATCGTCGGCGAGGCCTGGGGCCCCGACCAGGCGACCCTCGCCCGCTACGCCTCGAGCAAGATCCATTTCTTCAACTTCCCGACGGCTTGCGAGGCGGCGACGATCGGCACCTCGAGCTACATCGCCGCCCTAAGAAGCTCCCAATCGTGGCTAAGCTTCGA
>CASEWT010000075.1 GCA_949291655.1 uncultured Bacillota bacterium | reverse complement strand
ATTGATGAGGCGACAGACAAAGTTCTCTTCAAAATCCTCACGAAAAGGCCTTCTTTAACTTGAATCTTTGCCAAAAATTCGTTTAATAAGGGTACTTCCCTCTTCCATGAGTGCGTCGCCGGAAACGGAGTGAACGCGATGGGGAAGTTTTTTTATTTGCGTCTTTTGGCAATCAAATAGTCGACGAGCGAATCGTCTTCTTCGGACATTGAAAATTCCGAAAAGGGATGATTTGTGTAATTGCCTATGTAATCAATTTCCAATTTCTTTCTCAAATACGCTTTGGACGAATCTCCCGCTTTAGGGTTCTTGGCCAAGGGCAAGTTCGGATGTCCTTTCCCTTTCTTTGGGGAATGGGTAATGCCAAAAGAAAGGCAACGGCTTCCTTTCTCTCCGACGACATACGAAGGATGAATGATGGTCTTCCCTTTCCCATTCGTCTTATGGCCCCGGAAATGCCTTTTCTTGCGTGTGTAAAGGCTCATTCAATCAACCTCGGGAAGGAAGGCAAAGACCCCGGCAAGGGAGAGGAACGCCTCCTATTGCCCTCCCCAAGACTCAACGTCTCTTATTGCCATGCCTTTCTCCTTGTTTCTCCTTCGATGAATGGCGAGCAATCGCGTAAATAGTCCGCCAAGCCACCAGGCGCCGGGAGAAGAGCAAGACAGCTCTGGGCTTCGTGTCCGAAAGGGTCGGCCATAATCTCGGTTGAGGCCGCCCGAAGACCCATCTGAGGCCGGCAACAAGCGGTGCCCCCACATGTATATATGGCCTCCGGCGGCCCTTCGGCCCGGCGCCCGTTGACCGACGTGGCCTCCCTCGCGCGGTCGAGCTTTCGCCCCATGGGATCTTTTGCCCGCGGACAGCAAAAAAAGGAGCCTTCCCTCTTTCGGGAAAGCTCCTGCTCTTTGCCGTTCCCTTTCCGCTGGAGGGGGAGTCCAGCGGGGGTTTCGAGGCAAAAAACCTACATTTCCGGCTGGACGTAGGTTCCTTCCGGGGTCCAGCCGGTATCGACTTCGGCCCCCGGCTCGAAGGCGAAGGAGAGGTCGAGGTCGGCGTCGATGAGGATGGGGTCGGTTCCCGTCTGCGGATCGATGGAACCGGAGATGGCGAGGTTATGGACATCGAGGGCAAAGTAGTCCCCGTCCGCCGAGAAGGCGAGGTCGAGGTCGAGGCCCCCGAACTCGAGGTTCTTCAAGAGTTCGCGGATGCTCTCTTCCATCATGCTCGTCATGGCGCTGTCCTGGCTGGTCGTCGGGTCCGAGGCGGCGACCCCGAGGACGAACATGTAATACTGGACGGCCATTTCCCTTAGCTCCGCCCCGGAGAAGGACATATGGATGTTGTAGCGCCCTTCCCCGTCCAAGGTGCACGCCGCGCCGAGGTCGGTCCCGGCGGCGATTTCGGCAATGACGGCCGGGCCTTGCTCCTTAAGGTCGGAAAGGAAGGAGAGGTCAAGGACTCTTTCCGGGCAGGGGAGGAGCATTTTCTCTTCGAGGGTGGCGATGTTGAGTTCCTGGAGGGCCGCGAGTCCCTCCTCGCTGAAGTCGAGGTAGATCGATCCGTCCTTGATATGGATCTCTTCGTCGAAGGTCGTCTCGGGGATGGCAATAGAGGTTGAGCTTCCGGCCTCCTCGACCTCGGTTCCGTCCCGGAAGACGGTGGTATCGACGCGGAGGTCGAACCCGAGGCCCCCTTCCATCGCCGCCTCCATGTAGGTGTCCTTCAGGGAGGCGGTTCCTTGCTCGTCGAGGGTCAGATCGGCGAGGCGGCTCGTGGCCCGGAAGCCGTCGGCCGCGATACCGACGACGTAATTGGTGTAGACGTCGGTGACGCTCATTTCGCCGCTTCCGGCGACGCCCGAGAGACTGGACGTGACCGTGGTCATGTCGAGATCGAGGGTGCCGTCGATCCCGAGCGTCAGGGCCAGCGTGTCGTACTCCATCGCCTCGAGGGCATGGGCGAGGGCATCGAGGGTCTCCCCTTCCTCGACGGATGAGGAAAGGAGGGAGGAGGCTTGATTGCTCTTGCGGTCTTCGGAAGAGGAAGTGCCTTCCCCGCAGGCGGCGAGGAGGAGGGCTCCGGCCAAGAGGACGGAAATGCCGAGTTTTTTCATGGTGTTCTCCTTTATAATTATTCTAACAATTCCCTTTCGAAACATTAAGACGGAAATTCGAGGCCTTTCGTTTCGGCCGGGAAAAGGAAAAGCGGGCCGCTGGCCCGCTTGCCTTCCTTTTTGAGACTCAGCGGTACTCCGGATGCTCCTTCAGGATGTCGTCGAGGTCCTTCACGAAGGCGGGGAGTTCCCCAAGGTCCTTGATCTTGGCGCCCGAGGCGTTGGCGTGGCCGCCGCCTCCCCACTTGAAGGCCACCGGGGAGATGTCGGCGACTTTGCTGCGGATGGAAATCCGCCAGCAATAGTCCTTGGGATTGGGGTCCTCGGTAATCGAGCACCAGATGCCGATTCCCGTTATGTTCGAGAAGACGTTGACGTTCTCCTTGCCCCGTTCCGGGGTGATCTTCAGCTCCTCTTGGGTCTTGGCGTCGAGGGTGTAGTAGGCGACCCCGTGCTCGGACACCGTGAAGTGGGAGAGGACGTAGGCGGTCGAGCGGAGGTCGTCGATCTCTTTCACGTACATTCGCCGGTAGAGCTTCGGGAGGTCGATCCCTTCCTTGAGAAGCTCCATCGCGACGGCGAAGGTATGGGTCGAGGTCGAGGAATACATGAAGCGGCCCGAGTCCCCGACGATGCCGATGTAGAAGTATTCGGCCGCCTCCTGGCTCATCCACTTTTCCTTCCAGGAAAGGCAGAAGTCGGCGACGATCTCGCTGGCCGCGGCTGCCTCGAGGAGAAGGACGCTATGCCTGGCGACGTCCTCGCCCTTGAAGGGGTGGTGGTCGAACTTGACGATGGTCTCGGCCTTCTCGAAGCGGGGGTCGGCAATCCGTTCGCGGTCCCCGACGTCGACGACGATGGCAAGGTAGGGCCCTTGGTTCAGCCACTCGTCGGTCAAGCGTTCGGTCTCCGGGAAGAGGCGGGGGGTGAAGGCGACGTGGTTGTCCCCGACGTAATGGACGTCCTTGCCCGGGAAGTTGTCCTTGAGGAAGGTGTAGAGGCCCATCTGGGTCCCCATCGCGTCGAAGTCCGGCTTGATGTGGCGGTAGACGACGATCCGGTCGTACTTCTCGATGGCTTGGCGGATAACCCGGTACTCTTTGTGGAATTTCCGCCCGAAGTCCCGGATTTCGGAGGGCAAACTCATAGCTTCCCCTCGTAGGCCTTCACGGCGTCGGAGGCGATCATCTTCTCCTCGTCGGTCGGGATGACGGCGACCTTGACGGCGCTATCGGGGGCCGAGATGAGTTCCTCTTTCCCGCCGAAGGCTTCCTCGTTCTTCTTTTCGTCGATGGCGATGCCGAGAGCTTCCTTCACCCGGTCGAGGACGAGCTTCCGGTAGAAGGGGCTGTTCTCCCCGATGCCGGCCGAGAAGACGATGAGGTCGACCCCGCCGAGGCGGACGAAGTACTGCCCGATGTAGTCGGCGACCCGCCGGGCGAAGAGGTTGCTGGCCGTGATGCAGCGTTTGTCGCCCTTGAAATAGCCCTCCTCGACGTCGCGGGTATCGTTGGAAAGGCCTGAGACCCCGAGGAAGCCGCTCTTTTTGTTGAGGAGGTCGTAGACTTCCGCGCTCGAGAGGCCCATCTGCTCGGAGAGATAGTAGGAAACCGAGGGGTCGAGGTCCCCGGAGCGGGTGCCCATCATGACCCCGCCGAGGGGGGTAAGCCCCATCGAGGTGGCGACGACCTTCCCGTCACGGATGGCGGCGAGCGAAGAACCGCTTCCGAGGTGGCAGGTGATGATTCGGGTCCCCTTGCGGCCCCCGAGGTAGGCGGCGATGGCCTTTTCGGCAAGGTAGCGGTGTGAAGTGCCGTGCGCCCCGTAGCGCCGGCAGTCGTACTTCTCGCTCAGCTCGTAGGGGATCGGGAAGAGGTAGTCTTCCTCTTCCATCGTCTGGTGGTAGCCGGTATCGAAGACGGCGACGGCAACGGCGTCCGGGATGGCTTCCTTGAAGGCATGGAGGCCCATGAGGTGGGCCGGCGCGTGGAGGGGATCGAGGGGGGTGAGGTCGGCGACCTTCTTTTCCGTATCCGCATCGAAGAGGGCGGATTTGCTGAAGTATTTGCCCCCTTGGACGACCCGGTGGCCGATGGCCACGATGTCCTTCTTGTCCTCGACGATCCCCTTCGAGGCGAGGGCCTCGAGGATCAGCTCGACCCCTTTATGGTGGTCCATGATGGGGAGGACTGCCTTGCTCGTCTCCCCCTTGTAGGCAAGCTTGAAGATGCCATCCTCGTGGCCGATGCGGTCGACGAGGCCTCCGCAGACGACTTCAAGGCCCTCGAGGCGATAAAGCTTGTACTTGAGGGAGCTGGAGCCGGCGTTGACGGCCATTACCAATTTGTCTGACATAACTTTCCTTTCGTTAGCGATAGGATTTTAGGCTAAGTTCACCCTTAAAACCATGGATAACGCTCCCCTAAAGGGGACTAGGGGATAACAAGAGCCTTCCGAAAGATGGAAAAGGCCATGCCTAATCCCGGCTTCATGGCCAAGCCAAACTTGAAAAAGTGTAAACTACGTTTTACAGAAAATTAGAAAATGTGTAAAATACGTTTGACAGAAATATGAATAAAGACCTCCTTCGACGCATCCTTGAAGAGCAGCGGCAGTCGCTTCTTGCCTCTTCTT
>CASEWT010000074.1 GCA_949291655.1 uncultured Bacillota bacterium | reverse complement strand
GATCTGGCATCGGGCGAACCGAAGTCCGTGAAGGAGCATAATGAACACTTTGTCAGCAAATATCTGAAGGAAGAGCGGCATTATCTGGATCACATCCTTCAAGACGTGGATGCGGGCATACGGCTTGACGAGGAACAGCGGCGTGTGGTGCTTTCGGATGAGGATTACACCTTGGTCGTGGCCGGGGCAGGAGCCGGAAAGACCACGACCGTGGCGGCAAAAGTGAAGTATCTTGTGGAACGCAAGGGGGTGAGGCCGGACCAGATATTGGTCATCTCGTTCACCAACAAGGCCGTGGGTGAGCTTCGTGACAAGATCAACAAGGCTATGGGGATAGACTGTCCTGTGACGACGTTCCATAAAACGGGCTATGCCATTCTCCGGAGACAAGACGCGAACCGGAAGGCGGTGGTGGACCTCCTCTCGGGGGCCAAGACCCCGATCATCATCGACAAAGAGAAGGTGAAGAGCTACCTCGGCGTCGAGATCTTTGAGGACACGAAGAAGGAGAAGGAGCCCCAGGTCGGGGTCGTCACTGGCCTGGCCTACACCGAGTTCGGGGGCGACATCCTCCCGATCGAGGCGACGTACTTCAAAGGCAAGGGCGGGCTTGTCCTCACCGGCAAGCTCGGCGACGTCATGAAGGAGTCCTGCTCGATTGCCGTCGACTACGTGCGGGCCAATGCCGCCCGGTACGGGATCCCGGATCAGATGTTCGCCGAAAACGACATCCACATCCACTTCCCGGAAGGCGCCGTCCCTAAGGACGGCCCCTCGGCCGGCGTCGCCATCACGACGGCCATCGTCAGCTGCCTCACCCACCGGAAGGTCGACAACAACGTCGCGATGACCGGCGAAGTGACCCTCCGGGGCAATGCCCTTCCGATCGGCGGGCTCCGCGAGAAATCGCTGGCCGCCCTAAGAAGCGGGATCAAGACGATCATCGTCCCCTTCGACAACAAGAAGGACGTTTCCGAGCTTCCCGAGGAAGTGAAGGCCAATCTGAAGATCGTCTTCATGAAGAAGGCCGACGACGCCATCGACCTCGCCCTCCTATCGGGCGGGGAAGCCGCCCCGGCGGCCTAATCGCCTCTCCAAGCCGCCCCCTGACCCCCGGGGGCTTTCTTTTGCCGCGGGGCGAAAACTGCTAAGATAGCCGGGTATGATCGACTTCAGGAAAGCCAAATTCGTCCTCTCGAGCGCCTCCCTTGAGGGCTGCCCGAAGGACGGGAAGAAGGAAATCGTCCTTTTGGGGCGGAGCAACGTCGGGAAAAGCACCTTGGTCAATGCCCTCCTCGGGCAGGGTCTCGCCTATTCCTCGAAGAAGGCCGGGAAGACGAAGACCCTCAATTATTTCCTCGTCGATAATTCTTTTTACCTCGTCGATGCCCCGGGGTACGGCTACACGGCCTACGGAAACGGGCTCGACAAGATGTTCGCCTCGATGATGGAAGACTATTTCCAAAGCGGCCGGGCGGCCGGGGCCTTGCTCCTGCTCGATAGCCGACGGAAGCTTTCCGAGGACGACCGGGCCATGCTTTCCCTCCTTGAGGAAGACGCTGTCCCCTTTGCCGTCGTCTTCACCAAAAGCGACCGGGCGAAGCAAAGCGAGCGGGCCCTCGCCCTGCGGGAACTCGGAACGACCGGAGCAAGGCAAGTGCTCTTCTCCCCGCCGAAGCAGGGGCCGACGCCCCTGAGGGCCCTCGTCGCTTCCTTCCTGAAAGAGGAAGGATAATCCCCTTTTGCGGGGGATTTTTCGATTTCGGTTCAGGAAAATACCCATCAAGTTGCCTCCCTTGCCTTTCTTCGTTATCATTTTCGGCTATGGCAAAGATACCTGAACTCGAAGACGGGAATACCATCGTCAATCTCGCCTCGACCCTCCTTGGGCATTTCGGGGCCCAGGCGGCCCACCCTTCGATTCCGGGGATTTCCTCCTCCCTTCAGGGGGCGCGGAAAGTAGCGGTGATCCTCCTCGACGGCCTCGGCTATTATGTCCGGCGGGCCCACCCGGCCGCGGCGAAGCTCCTGATCGAAAGGGAAATCGCGACCATCTCCTCCGTCAACCCGGCCACGACCGTCGCGGCGACGACCTCTTTCCTTTCGGGCCTTTATCCGAAGGAGAACGGCTGGCTCGGCTGGGTGAGTGCCTTCTCCGACGGCAACTACCTTTCCTTCAGCGGCAAGAACGCCTCTACCGACGCCTTCGACGGGACCTCCCACTCGCTCCCGCCCTACGAAAGCATCGTCGAAAGGATTTCGGCATCCGGCCATCCCGCGGCCGCGGTCTTTCCTTCCGTCGTCGCTGGGAAGGGGGCGCCCCGGACTTTTTCCGAGGAACTTTCCGCCCTCCGCAAGCATTTCGACGAGGGCAAGGAGTTCGTCTACGTCTATTGGACGGAGCCCGACCACCTGATCCACGAGCACGGGGTGGAGGACTCCCGGGTCGAAGAGACCATCGCGGAGCTCTGCGCTTCCCTTTCTTCCTTCGCTGACCGGCTCAAGGAAGACGAGGCCATCCTTGTAATCGCCGACCACGGGCTCGTCGACGTAAGGGAAGTCGACCTCGCCGCCCATAGCGACCTCATCGAACTCATGAGCCGCGGCTTTTCCATCGAGGGGCGGGCTGCCTCGCTCTTCGTAAAAGAAGGGATGGAAGGGGAATTTGCCCGCCTTTTCCGATCGTATTTCCCCGATATCGATCTTTATAGCCACGAAGAGGTCGTCGCCTCCGCCTTCTTCGGACCTGGGAAGCCCCACGGGATCTTCGATTCCCTCATCGGCTCCTTCCTAGCCGTTCCCCGGGGCAACGAGCTCCTGATCGATACTTTCCATTACCCGAATGGCGGCGGCTTCGTCGGCCACCATGCCGGGCAGAGCGCCGAAGAGAAAACGATCGGCGTCTCCTTGTTTGCCGGCGCGAAGCGATAACCCCTTATCGGAAAGTTCCCAAAGGAAGCAGGCGAACGCTCCCTTGTGCATTTGCTTTTTTTCAAGATCTTTTATCATACACAGTTAAAGGGGGTGTCGTTTGCCATGAACGAGGAACGTCCTTCATACGCGCGACGGCTGCCATATCAGCTTTTCCTGACCGCTCTTTTGCTCATCCTCTTCCCTTTCCCCGGCCTCGGGCAGGCAAATTCGAGCGGGATGTTCCCGTTCGTCTTTGCCGACTTCTGCGGCGGGGTTTCCGACCATCCGCCCGTCCTAAGCGGCATCCTCGCGGCCTTCTTCGCGTTTCTTGCCTTGGTCTTCCTCTTAATCGGGGTTTGCTGGGCTTTTTGGAAAAAAGAATGGCGAATTGCGGTCCTTTTCGAGGGAATGGTCGTCCTTTCCTACCTCGCAGCAACCCTCTCCGCGGCCTTCCATCCGTCCCTCGCCCTCGAATCCGGCCTCTTCCTTGGCTTCATGGGACTTCTTCCGAGCGCCTTCGCCTTCGCCGTCGACCTAGGCGGCCTTCGGTTCGGGGCGGAGGATAAAGGCTACCGGGCGGTAAGGATCGCGGGCGACATCCTCCTCTATGTGGCCGCGGCCGTTGCCCTCTTGCTCCTCGTTGCCGTCTTGACGATATCCTTGTTCTTTGTCTTGGCCGGAATTTCCGGCCATCCCTTTGCCTTGGTCGCCGGAGGTCTTGGGCTATGAACGGAAAAGCCTTGTCCCTTTATCGCGTCTCCTCCTCGCTCTTCCTTGCCGTGGTCATCCTTGCTTCCTTTTTCCTCCCGTTCCGGGCCGATGGGAGCTGGGCCCTTTTTCCCGTGAGCCTTACCGATGCGACCATCCAGAATGCCTACCAGACGAACCTTGTCGTTCCTCTCTCCGCGGGAAGCGTCTGCCTTCTCCTCGCCTTGGCCCGCCTCTTCCTTACAAGTAAGGATGGCCGCTATCCCATTGTTTCCCTTTCCGTTCTATCGATGCTCGTGGCCCTACTTGCCGGTGCCACGGCCATCATGGCCTTGGCCCTGAAGGTGCCTCATTACCCTCTAGCCGGCTATTACGGGGTCGTCGCCCTCCTTGCCCTTATCGTTTTCGCCCTCGACGTCCGCTCGAGGGCCATCAAAAGCGCCTCGGGCCGGGCCTTGACGGGTATTTCCCTGGCCCTTGCCGGGATTTCCGTCCTTATCCTCCTCTTCCTCGCCATCCAGCCTCTTCTCCTTCTAATTTCCTAACCCGCGGCCCTTTCTTCGAGTATAATTCGCTTGTCGAAGACGGAGAGGGAAGCCCGCTTCGCCCCGTTAGAGAGCCGCCCCGAGGCTGCAAGGGCGGCGGGGAAGGAAGGGCCGAGTCGCTCCCGAGACGGGTCAGGAGCCTTTCTCCTATTCAAGGAAGCTGCCCCCAGCGGGGGAAGCGGGGTGGTACCGCGCGCAAGCGTCCCCGCGACTGCTCGTCCGGGGTTTTCTTTTGCCCCGGGGAAAGGAAGACATGCTCGATAAGCGCTACGATCACCTGGCGGTCGAGGAAGGCCGCTACGAAAAGTGGGTCGAAAGAGGCTATTTCACCGGCGGAAAGGATAAGTCCAAGCCACCGTTCAGCCTCGTCATACCCCCGCCCAACGTAACGGGAAAGCTCCATCTCGGCCACGCGATGGACACCATTCCCGACGACATTGTCGCCCGCTACAAGCGGATGAAGGGCTTTGACGTCGTCTGGGTGCCGGGCGTCGACCACGCCGGCATCGCGACCCAGGCCAAGGTAGATGCCCGCCTCCATGAGCAGGGGATTTCCCGCTACGACCTCGGGCGCGAGAAATTCC
>CASEWT010000073.1 GCA_949291655.1 uncultured Bacillota bacterium | reverse complement strand
TCATCGCCTTCCCGAAGAACCTCCAGGCCGTCGATCCGATGTCCGGGGCCCCGGGCGAAGCGAGCGAGAAGGCGCTCTCCGACTTGGCGATTGCGGTGGTTAAAGAATAAGTTATATTACTGAGTAATATAAAAGATACTATTTTATTCCTAATAATCTACTAAGGAGGATAAAGGATGAACCATTTCGACGAAATCGACGACCTCGCAATTGGCGCCCTTAGGGCCCTTGCCCTCGACGAAATCGACACGGCGAATAGCGGGCACCCGGGGATGGCCCTCGACATCGCCCCGACCCTCTACGTCCTTTATCGCGACTTCCTCGTAAGCGACCCTTCCCGCCCCCTCCACCCGGGGCGCGACCGCTTCGTCCTCAGCGCCGGGCACGTAAGTGCCCTTCTTTACGCGATGCTCCATCTTTCCGGCTACGCCCTCCCTCTTGAGGAGCTTAGGCGCTTCCGCCAACTCGGGAGCAAGTGCCCCGGGCACCCCGAATGGGGGCTTGCCCCCGGGGTCGACGCCACGAGCGGCCCCCTCGGCCAAGGCCTCGCCCAGGCCGTCGGGATGGCGGTGGCCGAGAAGGCCCTCAAGGCCCGCTTCCCGGGGAGCGAGGGCTATCTCTCGCACCGGGTGTACGCCCTTTGCGGGGACGGCTGCCTCGAGGAAGGGCTTTCCCAGGAAGCCATCTCCTTCGCCGGGCTCCAGCAACTCGACAACCTGACCTTCATCTACGACGCCAACGGCTCGACCCTCGATAACCCGACCTCCGTCTCCCTTTCCGAGGACGTCGCCCTCCGCTTCAAGGCCTCCGGCTGGGACGTCTACGAGGTGGGTGACGGCAACGACCTCCGTTCCATCCACGACGCCCTCGAGGAAGCCGTTTCCCTCAAGGAGCGCAAGGCTCCGAGCCTCGTCATCGTCCATACGGCCATCGGCTACGGGAGCGAGCTGCAAGGCTCCAACAAGGTCCACGGCTCCCCCCTCGGCTTCGAAAAAAGCGCCCGGGCCAAGGAAACTCTCGGCTACCCCTATCCCCCCTTCACGGTCAAGGAAGAAGCCTACCAGCGCCTTTCTGAGACCTTCGCCGAGCGGGGGCGCCTCGCCCTCCTCGAGAAGGACCGCGCCCTCCGGGGGTATGCCAAGGAGCGCCCCGCGGAGGCGGAGATTCTTTCTTCCCTCCTCGAGGGGAAAAGCTTCATCCCGCCCCGGGAAAGATTCGAGCTGAAGGAAAAGGAATCGACCCGGAAGGCCTCCGGCCGCTACCTGAACCTCCTTTCCAAGGTCCATCCCGGCCTCATCGGCGGGGCGGCCGACGTCGCCGGCTCCCTCATCACCGACCTCAAGGGAAGCGGCCGCTTCTCGCCCGAGGACCGCTCCGGGAAGAACCTCGCCTTCGGGATCCGGGAGTTTTTGACCGGGAGCATCGAGAACGGGATCCTCCTCTCCGGCGGCCTTTTCCCCTATGGCGGGACCTTCCTCGTCTTCAGCGACTACATGAAGGCCGCCGTCCGGATGAGCGCCCTCGAGGGTCTTCCGACCCTCTACCTCTTCTCCCACGACTCCGTCGCCGTCGGGGAAGACGGGCCGACCCACGAGCCGGTCGAGCAGCTTAGCGGCCTCCGCCTCATTCCCGGCCTCCTCGATTTCCGCCCGGCCGACGGGCGGGAAGTCGTCGCCGGCTATGAGCTGGCCCTCGAGCGGAAGGGCGGTCCGACCGTCCTCGTCCTCTCGCGCCAGGATCTTCCTCTTCTTGCCCATACTAGCGTCGAGCGGGCAAAGCTTGGGGCCTACCGCCTCGAAGAAGGCGGGGACCTCGAGCTCCTCGCCTCGGGGAGCGAGGTCGCCCTCGCTCTCGAAGTCCGTTCCCTTTTGAAGGAGAAGGGAATCGAGGCGGCGGTGGTCTCTTGCCCAAGCTACAACCTCCTTGCCGCGATGAAGGAACCGCCCTTCCGCCTCGGAAAAGGCCGGCGCTTCGCCATCGAGATGGCCTCGGGCGCCCTCTGGTACCGCTTCGCCGACCACGTCATCTCGATGGAGAGCTTCGGGGCTTCCGGGAAGCAAAGCGAGGTCCTCGCCCATTTCTCCTTCGACGCCGAGGCGGTGGCCGAGAAAATCCTCGACGCCTTTCTTCCTTCCGAGGGGGGACATTAGTCCCCTTCCATGCTAGAATTGCCCCATGGCCAGCGATTACTACTATTTGAACAACTACCGCAATGCCGGGAAGATCGCCATCTCCCGCCGGGCTTTCGAAGACATCGCGGGCATTGCCGCCAATAGCGTCGAGGGGGCCAAGGTCAAGCGCCGAGGCGCCTCATTCTCCCTCGCCGAGCCGGTCCGCGTCTCCTTCAAGAAGGGCGGGAAGGTCCTCATCTCCCTCCAGGTCGCGGTCGCCCGCTCGGAAAACGTCCGCGAGGTGTGCCTCAAGATCCAAGAGCGGGTGGCGACCGCCATCTCGATGATGAGCGAGGCCGTCCCCTTCGGGGTCGAGCTGAAGGTCGTCTCCCTCCTCTAGATGGACCGTCTCCCTTCCTTCGATGTTCAGCTGCGCCGCGCCCAGAAGGCGGCGCTTTTCCTTGCTTACGCCGGGGCGGTGTCGGTGGCCGGGAGCCTTCTTTCCTTTGCCCTTCCTTCCCCCGGCTACGGCTACGCCTTCTCCTTTGCCCTAAGCGCCCTTCTCGCCTCCTATTCCCCAAGCTGGGCCGGCCTTCTATTCTCCCTCCTTGTATCCGGCGGGGCTCTCTATCTCTCCCTCATGCTCGCCAAAATGAAGAAGGCGGCCGTCTTCCTTGTCCCGGCCGTAGTCATCGCCGATACCATCCTTCTTCTTTTCTTCCCTCTCTTCGGCTATGGGATATACGGCGCGGGGGAGGCCCTTCCGGTCGCATGGTACCTTGCCCTTGGCGCCCACCTCCTTCTCCTCTTCTTCCTCGCCCTCTTCCTTCGGGCCTATGCTAAACTATTCCGCCTCAACAAAGAGAGAACTTCCCATGAACCAAATTAAGCGCCGCGACATGCACGAGATGGCGATGAAGGCTGTCTACAATGAGCTTACCTACGTCCACATGGGCGAAGAAGTCGACGTCAAGAAAGCCGTCGAGGCGGCGACCGAGCTCCCTTATGAAGATGCCCCGCGCTTCGTCAAGGAGCAAGCCATCGCTGCCCTCAAGTACCTCGACGAATGCATCGCCCTTATCCAAGGCCACATGCGGGGATGGACCTTCGAGCGCCTCGACCGGGTCGAGCAAGCCATCCTCATCAACGCCTGCAACCACTTTTTCCACGTCGAGGAAGGCATCGACAAAAGCATCGTCATCAATAGCGCCGTCGAGCTCGCGAAAAGCTACCTCGAGGAAAAGGACTACCGCTTCGTGAACGCCATCCTCGACAACATCCTCGTCCGTCCATGAACGAAAAGGGCTACGAAACGGTCGACGAGCTTTCGCTTCGCCTGAAGGGGGTCTTGGTCGACAGCGCCCTTTTTTCGCGCCTTGTCGTCAAAGGCGAGGTGAGCGGCAAGAAAGAGCACTCCTCGGGCGTTTACTTCGACCTCAAGGGGGAGCGTTCCCTCCTTTCCTGCGTCGTCTGGAAGGACGTCTACCTCCGCCAGAAGGAACCTCTCGAGGAGGGAAGCGAGGTCCTTTGCCGGGGAGGTATCGACTACTATGCCCCCCGCGGGCGCCTGACCTTCAAGGTGTATTCCTACGAAAAGGAAGGGGAGGGAGCCAAAGACCTTGCCTTAAGGGCCCTCTACCGGAAGCTCAAGGCCGAGGGGCTCTTCGAGCGGCCCAAGAAGCCTTTCCCGAAGTATCCGGAAACATTGGCCCTCGTCGCCGGCTACCGCTCGGCGGCCGCCTCCGACGTCCTAAGGAACGTCCCGCGCCGCTGGCCGCTCGCGAAAATCCTTCTCTTCCCGGCCCTCGTCCAAGGGGAGAAGGCCCCTTCGAGCCTCTTAAGCGCCCTGAAGGCCGCCGACGCCTCGATTGCCGAGGCCGTCATCTTGGCCCGGGGCGGCGGGAGTTCCGACGACCTCATGAGCTTCAACGACGAAGCGGTGGTCCGCCAAGTCGCCAGCATGAAGAAGCCGATCGTCTCGGCCGTCGGGCACGAAATCGACATCTCCCTCACCGACTTCGCGGCCGACCTTCGGGCCTCGACCCCGACGGCGGCAAGCGAGCTCGTCACCCCCGACTGGAAAGCGGTGATGGAAGACCTCGATTCCTACGAATACACCCTCGATAGCCTCCTAAGTAACAAGCTTTCGGTCCTAAGCGAAAAGCTTTCCTCCCTTTCCGAGCGCCCGTTCTTCAAAAGCCCCCTCGGGGCCTACGAGGTGTATGGGGAAAGGCTCGAGCGGCTTTCCGACCGCCTTAATGCCTCCCTCGCCCGGCGGCTCGAGCAATCCTCGTCCCGCCTTTCATTCCTCGAAGGGAAGCTGGCGGCCTTCGACTTAAGGAAAACGCTTAAGCGGGGCTTTGCCTACTTGACCCGCGAGGACGGGCGTTCCATTGTTAGGGCCAGGGACGCCGAGGAAGGAAGGCTTATCGTCGCCCACCTCGCGGACGGGGCGATTGTATCCGAAGTCAAGGAGATCAAGGAAGATGGAAAAGAAAAAGCTTAGCTTCGAGGAAAAGCTCATGCGCCTCGAGGAGATCGTCGCCGCCTCCGAGCAGGGGAAGCTCCCCCTAGAGGAGACCCTCCGCCTCCACGAAGAAGGGGAGAAGCTTATCAAGGAGCTCCGCGGGGAACTCACCGCGGCCGAACGGAAACTTCAAGAGAAGGGCCCGGAT
>CASEWT010000072.1 GCA_949291655.1 uncultured Bacillota bacterium | reverse complement strand
CTGGTGTCCATCCCCATGCGGGGCCAGGTCAACTCCCTCAACGCCTCCGCCGCTGCCGCCGTGGTGTTGTACGAAGCCGTCCGCCAGCGCAGCTGAACCGCCACAAAGGAGCACGCCCCATGTCTGAACACTACGATCCCCAACAGCCCAACTATGCGTTGGATGATATTTTAGCCGAATTCGGCTCCACCTCCTCCGCCGCCGCATCCGCCCCGCCGCCCCCGGAGGAGCCGGACCCGGAAGAGGAGGAAGTTCTGGAGGACGATGCCGTTGCCCATCGGGAGATTGGTGATCTCCTCGATCCGCTCGAGCCGGTGGGCTAAGGCATTCCGGTGGACATGGAGACGCGCGGCCGCGGCCTGGACGTTGCAGTTGAAGAGCACGTAGTAATAGAGAGTCTCGAGATAGCCCGAATGGTGCTTGTCGTCGTAGGCCGAAGGCGCTCGTAGTAGACGTTGTGGCAGTTATGGAGTTTCTCCTCACCGACGAGGGACATGAGGTAGAAAGGAAGGAAGGCCGCGAAGTAGAAAGCCGTGTCCTTGGCCCCGAGGAGCAACGCGATGTCCACCGCTTTCAGGGCCTCGTCGTAATGCCGCCTCAGCTCAAGGAGGGAGGAGAACTCGTCGCTGATGCCGACCTTGAGGGCAAAGCCCCGGGCCTTCATCGACTGGGAAATCCTCCAGTGCGAGAAAGCCGGCGTCGTCTTCAAGCTCAACCACCTGATAACCCCGGAAAGCGAAGAACTGACGAGGGCCGACCGCATCATCATGGCGACCGGCGCCTCGCCCTCGCTTCCCCGCATCCCGGGCATCGACAAGGCCATCGAAGTGTGCGACGCCACGTCCACCCCGAAAAGATCCACGGCAAGAAGATCGTCGTCTGCGGCGGCGGCATCTCGGGCTGCGACATGGCCCTTGAGCTGGCGATGGACGGGAAGGACGTCACCATCGTCGAGATGCAGAGCGAGCTTGGCCCCACCGCCCTCCTCGACAACCGCAACCCGCTCATGTTCCGTCTCCGCGACAACCACGTGAAGCAACTCACGTCCGCCAAGATCAAGGAGATCACGGACAAAGGCGTCGTGGCCGAAAACAAGGACGGCGAGATCAAGCTCGACGCTGACCTCGTCATCGCGGCCTTCGGAACCCATCCGAACAAGGAGTACGTCGACGCCATCTGCGAGAAGTACCCCACCACCCTCGTCATCGGCGGCTGCGTCAAGATCGGCCAGGTGGCCGAGGCCGTCCGGGGCGGCTACTTCGCGGCTTACTCCCTCCGCTAATCCAACGTCTTTGAGAGGCCGGGCACCCGGCCTCTTTTTTCGCGCGCTTTGAAACGCCAGGGACCAATTGCCTCGATTTCGATTGCATCAGTCTAGAAGCCAAGGCGAAAAACAGACGATTCGAAGCCAGATAAATCAAATTGAAAACTTTTTGAGTTTTTAATAAAAGTTTCTAATTTGATGGTTATGCGATAGCTCTCAAGAAGCCTTGAAAGATTGAGGAAATTCTGCCGTTCGGCAAAATGAAGGAAAATAAGATCTGAATAAATATGGGTGTTTTGCGAATATTTTTGCCAATAAAGGCCTCTTTACTCGTTGAAATGCTTCATGCGATAGGGAGCAAATTCCGGATTGACCGCGAAAAGCTTATTTTTTCGACCGGCTCTCACAGGAAAGAAGGAAGCCATCCCTGACGAAGAGGTTGAGAATTCTAAAGATGGCCAACGTTATTCAAACCACATGAGGGCGAAGCTTGATGGAATGACTAGGCTGCACACAAGCCAATCTACAAACCGAAAAGATGGTTTACAATATGGGTTCATATGGACTAAGGAGGCAAAGCGAAAATGATTGGAGCAATGTTAGGCGATATCGCAGGTTCGAGGTTCGAGTTCTCGAACAACCGGGCAAAGCCGAAGGAGCTCTTCACCGAAGAGTGTTTCCCGACCGACGACAGTTACATGACGGCGGCTGCCTTCCAGGCACTGTTCCACGAGAACCACATGCCCGGCTGGGGCCTGACGAACCTCTACCTCCGCCAAATCATGTGGGCCGTCTACCTCTACCCCAATGCAGGGTGGGGATTGAAGTTCATCGGCTGGATAAGGGGCGTGATGGAGGAGAACGGCATCAGTCCGATTGAGCTCAATATCCCGAGCAAAATGAAGTTCACCCCGAACGACAGCGCCGGAAACGGTTCTGCCATGAAAGTCTCCCCGATACCCTATTTCTCAACATCCATGGAGCAGTGCAAGGACATAACCCACAAGATAACCAGCGTTACCCACAACCACCCGGACAGTTACAAGGCAGCCGAGTGTCTAACCACGAGCATGTACATGGCCTTGCATAGAAAGACGCGAGACCAGATCCGAAAGAACATTCTCTCCTACTATCCGGAAGTTGCTGAGATTACGTACGAGAAGCTCAACAAGGAGTACCAATACACCGAGTTGGCGAAGGACACGGTCCCGCAGGCCATGGTTTGCTTCCTTGAGAGTAAGAATTTCGAAGACGCCCTCAATATGGCCGTCTCCATCGGCGGGGACGCCGATACGCTCGGGGCCATCACCGGGGCGCTGGCGGAGTCATTCTACGGATGGAGCAAGGAGGACGCCCTCAAGTACTGGTCATTGATTGTCCCCTATAGTTACAATGAGCCCAAATACCACCCGGACGACAGAGGGGTGAAGTACTTCCTCATGGAAGCCTGTAACAAGTTCCCCGACAAGTTCCCGAGACTGGAGCAGATGCCATGGACCCGTCCGATAAGCTGACGAAAGCCGCGCCAAAAACGCCTTCTACTTTCGCTTGGTTGCTGTTCAAGGAATGCGGGCAAAAAAATAACCTATAGCAGCGAAGCTATAGGTCTTTATGAAGGTTGGCTGGGGTGACTGGGATCGAACCAGTGCATGTCGGATTCAGAGTCCGAAGCCTTACCGCTTGGCTACACCCCAAGGCCCAAAAATAATAGTGAAATTCCTCCCCTTGGTCAATAGGCAACCATTTAACCCCATGGGGGCCGAAATGGAGAGAGGGACCGCAACGAATCATCCACGGCCAAGCAGGCGGGATCAGGCAAAAAATGCCCCTTGGAAGAGAATCGGGAACCGGCTATCGGCTTAACGGCTGGTCCCTTGCCCCTTTCCAAGACGCTTGCTAGGAACCCTCCCCCAAGGGGATAATCTAGCCATGTCCAAGCTCATCGCCATCGGGGGCGGCTCCGGTTCCGGGAAAAGCACCCTCGCCCGGGCCCTCATAGCCCGCTATCCGGAAGAGATAGCCATCCTTTCCTACGACTGGTACTACAAAGACCGCTCGGGGGAAAGCGAGGAAGAGAAGGCCCGGGCCAACTACGACGAACCGAAGGCCATCGACGTCGAGCGCTTTCTCCTCGATGCGAAAGCCCTGAAAGAGGGGCACGCGATCGAGGCCCCGATCTACGACTTCCAGACCCACGAACGCGAGAAGGCGACCCGCCTCGTCGAACCGCGTCCCTTCATCCTCGTCGACGGGGTCCTCTCCTACCAGGTCCCGAACCCCCGGGGCATCTACGACTTCTACCTTTACGTCGATTGCCCGAGCGACATCCGCCTCGCCCGGCGGATCCTCCGGGACGAAGAGGAACGGGGAAGGACTTCCTCGAGCATCGTCCTCCAATACCTCCAGACCGTCCGCCCGATGCACGAACGCTACGTGGAGTCGACGAAAAAGGAGGCGGATTACCTCGTCCATAGCGACGTTCGCCCGACCGACGACGTCGCCCTCGTCGAGGAGATCCACGCTCTCCTCGCCAAATTGCCCTAGCCTTTCTTCGCCACTTCGTTCGCCCCTTCCTCCTCAGAAGGGGTTTTCCTTAAGCCCGGGCGAGGGTTTTCCTTCCGCCAAAGAAGGAGGAAGGAAGAGGCGAGTAAAAAGAGGAAGGAGGTTCCCCCGACGATGAGGAGGGAAACAAGGAGAAAGGAGTCCCCCGCCCCTTCCTCTTCATAGGTCCCGAGCAGGAGGAAAGAGGAAACGGCGAGGAAGAAGGCGCAAAGGAGGAGAAGGGCCTTCCCCGGGGAAGGGAAGGAAAGGCCGCCTCCTTTCCGGTAGATGCCCTCGAGGATAATCTGGCAGGCAAAAAGGCAAAGGGCAAGGAGGGCGAAGGCCAAGGAGGCCGCGGAAAAGGAAAGGGGGACCCCCTTGGAGGCATCGACCGCGAGGGCATAGGAAGAAAGCGCGGTCCCGTAAAGGATGAGAAGCCCTCCGAAGGCGAGAAGAAAACGATAGGCGGCCGTCGAAAGAAGGTCGCGGAGGTAGCCCCGGCCTTCTTCGCTCTTCCTAGGGTACCCAGATGAACGCATAGCCAAGCGCAAGCCCCAAGACGAAGACGGAGAGATAGACGAAGAAGGAATCGCGGAAGTGCCCTTTCCGGAAGAGGGTGATAGGCCCAAGCCCGGCATTGACGGCTAGTCCGGCGAGCATCGCCCCGAAGGGCAAGATCCCTTCTCCGGCCAGTTCAGCGATAAGAAGGGAAGAAGCGCAGGAGGGAATAAGGCCCACGAGAGCGGACAGCAAGGGAGAGAGGTAAAGGTTCTGGCTCACGAAAGAAGCCATCGCTTCCTCCCCGACCCAAAGGTAGAAGAGCATCCCGAAGAAAGCGGATATGACGAAGCTATAGGCGAAGATCTTGAGGGAATGGAGGAGGGGGTGGACGAGATGCTCCTTCCAGAAGGAGGAATTTTCCCGGTGCCCGGTCCCGAGGTCGATCTCGTGTCCGCAACAGCCGTGGGGATGGGCAAAGGAAGGATCGTCCACCGCTTCCGGGACCATGTGGCGGCGGAAGAGGAAGTCGACGAGGTAGCCGAAGAGCATCCCGAAGACAATCTTGAT
>CASEWT010000071.1 GCA_949291655.1 uncultured Bacillota bacterium | reverse complement strand
CACCCTTACGGACGGGCAAAGCAGCAAATGGAATGAGCGTTTTGTAAGCGACGATCCTTCCTGGAGCGGCAGCCTCTATTCCTTCGTCAAGCTTTTGAACATGCATCTCAATGCCAATTTGAGCGCGCCCTTCCTTTTGAAAGACGGGCTTAATGTCGGCAAGAGCCTCCTCTTCCAGGCTGTCCGGGAAGCGGTGCTCAATGCTGTTTTCAATGCCGATTTTTCGCTTCCCGGCGGCATCAAGGTGGCTTTAAGCCCACGGGAAGTCCTTGTCAGGAATCCCGGATACTTGATGCTCCCCTTGGAAAGAGCCATGCAAGGGGGCTTTTCCAACCCGCGGAATCCTTGTTTAGCCACTATCTTCCGGTCAATCGAGTACGGCGACCGGGCTGGAAGCGGCATACCGACCATGTTCTCGAGCCTTCATGAACTTTCTTATCCCGATCCCGTCTACCGCGAAGACCCTGATCTTGTGGCGACTGAAGTCCGTATCGTGCTAGTCCCGGGCCTTGGTGACTCCGGGCTTCTTCTCCGGGCCCTCGTGTGTTCTCGAGACGGCCTCTCCATCGAAGAGCTTCAGGCAGCGACCGGCTTTGGGCGGAAGAAAATCCTGGCCTGCCTCGACGAGCTTTTGGGCAAGGGTCTAGCCGTGGACAACGGCCGAAAGACCAAGGGGCGGAAGTTCCTCAAGTCTTGGTCGATTGCCTGATTCTTGCTCCTTTGGTCAAAACGGGGATAAGAATATTTCCAAAAGAACAAGATTATTTCCGAAAAGGGCAAGAATAATAGTCAAAGGAACAAGAAAGTTGCATTGATTCAGGATGCCGGATGGCATCCTTTTTCGATAGACCAAATTGCCGATCGCGCTTGAAACGGCCGCGGTTTCCTCAACCTTTGCTTTTGCGGCTTCCCTTGAGGGAAGCTTTTTTGGCGGAAGCGGTTGCCGCCTCCCCTAGGCGGCATCGAAGAGCCCATGGTAGGAAACTCACTCACGAGTTTTGGCTGGGCAGTCGCTTATCAACCGTTGAACATGCGGTACAAATCGCGAAAAATTTTTAATTTGTACCGCATAGCCATTGATATCCCTTCTTAAGAAACCAGCCGTTCGCTTCCTTGTAGGCAGTCTCGGCCCCTAGATTGTTATGGCTAGCAGGGGAAGAGCCCGAGAAAACCCCCTCCCGTGCACGCAAGGGCATGACTAATTGCCGTCTTTGATTTAGGATATCGCTAGCGAAGATGGAGAAACCTTGATTTAGAAAGGAAAACGCTATGGCATACGGCATTCTTTATGACTTTCTGATGGGGCAGACGACCGAGGCCTACAAGTACTTCGGCGCCCATTTCGAAGAACGGGAAGTGGGGGAAGGAAAAGACAAGCGCAAGGTCAAAGGCGTCGTCTTCCGCCTCTATGCGCCGCTCGCGAGCGACGTTTCCGTCATCGGCGAGTGGAACGGCTGGGACGTCCGCGTCAACAAGATGGGCAAGATCGACGAAAGCGGCGTCTTCGAAGCCTTCGTCGAAGGCCTCGAGGACTACGAGAGCTACAAGTTCCATTTTAAGAACTGCTGGGGCGAGTACGTCGACAAGGCCGACCCCTACGCTTTCTATAGCGAGCTCCGGCCCCAGACCTGCTCCCGCCTCTACGATTACCGGGGCTTCCCCTGGGCCGACGGGGAATGGATGAAGGGCCGCGACCGGAACTTCGATAAGCCGATGTCGATCTACGAGCTCCACCTCGGCAGCTGGAAAGGCAAGATCGACGGCCGCTTCCCGAGTTACGAGGAAGTCGCCGACTACCTCATCCCCTATATCCAGGAGACCGGCTTCACCCACGTCGAGATCATGCCGATCGTCCAATATCCCTTCGACGGGAGTTGGGGATATCAGGCCACCGGCTTCTTCAGCGTCGACAGCCGCTACGGGAACCCGAAGCAGCTGATGAGCTTCGTCGACCGCCTCCACCGGGCCGGCATCGGCGTCATCCTCGACTTCGCCCCGGTCCATTTCGCGAGCGACTACTGGGCCCTCAAGGAATTCGACGGGAGCCACCTCTACGAATACGGCGATCCCCATACCTACAGCCAGTGGGGAAGCCTCCTCTTCGACCTTGGGAAGGACCCGGTCCGCAGCTTCCTCATGTCGGCCATGAACTACTTCGTGAGCGAATTCCACTTCGACGGCCTCCGGGTCGACGCCGTGAGCAACATCGTCTATTGGGACGGGAACAAGCAAAACGGCGAGAACACCGGGGCTACCGAGTTCATCAAGCGCCTCAACGGTAAGCTCCATTACGAGCACCCCTCCCTCATGATGATCGCCGAGGACTCGACCGACTTCCCCGGCGTCACCCGGCCCGTCGAGTGGGGCGGCCTCGGCTTCGACTACAAGTGGGACCTCGGCTGGATGAACGACACCCTCAAGTACTACGCCAAGGACCCCATCTACAAGAAGTGGGAGCACAACAAGCTCACCTTCTCGATGGCCTATTTCTATAGCGACAACTTCCTTCTCCCCCTCTCCCACGACGAGGTCGTCCACGGGAAGGGGACCCTCATCAACAAGATGTACGGGGACTACGACACGAAGTTCGCCCTCCTCCGGAACCTCTACGCCTACCAGTTCGGCCACCCGGGCAAGAAGCTCAACTTCATGGGCAACGAGCTCGCGAGCTTCGACGAATGGAACGAGCAGCGCTCCCTGCCTTGGGAACTCCTCTCCTTCCCGAAGCACGACTCGGTCAAGCGCTTGATGAGAGACCTCAACCTCATCTACCGCTCCGAGAAGGCCATGTACTTCGAGGAGCACAATCCCGCCCGCTTCTCCTGGACGATGGTCGACAACCACGACCAGTCGGTCTTCGCCTTCCAGCGCCAAGTCGAGGATAGCGACCTCCTCTTCGTCTACAACATGACGCCCAATTACTACGAGAACTACGACGTTCCCTGCCTCCGGGGCGGGGAGTACTACGAGCTCTTCAATAGCGACAAGGACGTCTACGGCGGCTACGGGACCCATAACGACTGGAACCACCGGACCTACGACGGGGGACCCGAGAACAAGCCCTTCCACCTGACGATCAAGATCCCCTCTTACGGAGCGATGATCTTCAAGCGGGTCGTCGGGGACGAGGAAAGGGCCTACTACGCCTCCCTCCGCGAGGCGAAGAAGCCCGCCTCCCCGGCCACCATCGAAAGCGTCGGGGAAAAGGCCCCGGCCAAGAAGGCCAAGAAGCCGGCGGCCAAGAAAGCCGCCCCGAAAGCGAAGAAGCCGGCTTCGAAGGCCCTTAAGCCCGCGGCCGAAAAGGCCCCGGCCAAGAAGAGGGCGGCCCCGAAGAAGGCCGCCGGAAAGAAAGCCGCCGCCAAGTAAGCGGCGGACTAAAAAAGAAACGACAACGACCAAACATGATGTTCGACAACGTCAAAGCCTTCAAGGAGGAATTCGCCCGGCGCCTGAGCGAGAAATTCGGCCGGACCGTTGAGGATTCCCACATTACCGAGCGTTACGACGTCCTCGGGGAGATGGTCCGCGACTACGCCGGATACTCCCTCCGCGACTCGATGGAAGACGTCAATAGGCACGGGCGGAAGCAGCTCGTCTACTTCTCGATGGAATTCCTCATCGGGCGACTCCTCCTCAACAACATGCAGAACCTCGGGGTCTACGAGGTGGCCAAGAAAGGGCTCGCCGACTACGGCATCGACATTTCCGAGCTCGAGGACCAGGAGCGCGATGCCGGCCTCGGCAACGGCGGCCTCGGGCGCCTCGCCGCCTGCTTCCTCGACAGCGCCGCCTCCTTGGCCCTTCCGGTCCACGGCGACACCATCCGCTACGAGTACGGCTTCTTCCGCCAGAAGTTCGTCGACGGGCGGCAGGTCGAGCTTCCCGACCAGTGGCTTTCCAACGGCTTCGTCTTCGAGGTCAGGAAGCCCAAGCATGCGGTGGAAGTGAAGTTCTACGGCAATAGCGAGACTTATCTCAAGCCCGACGGCTCCTACGCGATGCGCCTCGTCAACGCCCGCTCGATCCGGGCCGTGCCTTACGACCTGACCGTCGTCGGCTACAAGAACGGGGAGGCCAACCTCCTCCGCCTTTGGAGCGCCGAGCCCTCGGAAGAGAACCTCCCGACCGACTGCTCCTTCAACGAGTACCTCTCGACCCTCAAGGAGCTCTCCTACGGCCTTTATCCCGACGACAGCACCGAGCACGGGCGCCTCCTCCGCCTCCGCCAGCAGTACTTCCTCGTCTCGGCCGGCCTCCAAAGCGCCATCAATAGCGAGATCGGCCACTACGGGAACCTCGACCATTTCAAGGACCATTGGGCCTTCCAGCTCAACGACACCCACCCGATCCTCTCGATCCCCGAGATGATGCGCCTCCTCATGGACGAGCACGGCTACGGCTGGGACGAGGCCTGGGACGTCGTCACCCACACGATCGCCTACACCAACCACACCGTCATGCCGGAAGCCCTCGAGCGGTGGCCGGTCAACTACGTCCGGGACCTCCTCCCGCGCGTCTACATGATCGTCGAGGAGATCAACCGGCGCTTCAACCTCTTCCTCCAGGGGCAAGGGGTCGACGAGAACCGGCGCTACCGGATGTCCATCATCAAGGACGGCCAGATCCACATGACGAACATGGCCATCTACGCCGGCTATTCGGTCAACGGGGTCGCCAAGATCCACACCTCGATCCTCGAAAACTACACCTTCAAGGACTTCTACGAACTTTTCCCGAACAAGTTCAACAACAAGACGAACGGGGTCACCCACCGGCGGTGGCTCGTCTATGCCAACCCCCGGCTTGCCAAGCTCATCACCTCGAAGATCGGCGAGAGCTGGATCACCCACTTCGAGGACATCGCCCGCCTCGACGCCCTGGCCAAGGACAAGGCCTTCCAGAAGGCCGTGATGAAGGTCAAGGCCGAGAACAAGA
>CASEWT010000070.1 GCA_949291655.1 uncultured Bacillota bacterium | reverse complement strand
CGACGTACTCGACGAGCTCGACGGGGACGACGACGTTGTCCTCGTCGTGGCGGGCGACGAGCTCCTTGGAAAGGATCTCCTTCACCTGGAGCTTCCCGTAGGGGGCGCCGAAGTCGACCTCGGCCTTCTCCCCGAGGCGCATGTTCGCCTCGGCGATGTAGTGGCCCCGCTCGTCGTCGGCGGTCAGGTAGACGGCCTCGTCCCCGACGTAGAAACGGACCTTCCCCTCCTCGTCCTCCTTCCGGAACACAAGGCGGTAGGGAGTCTTGATGAAGCCGCGGTCGTCGACCTTCGCGTAGGTGGCGAGGTTCGAGATGAGGCCGATGTTCTGGCCTTCCGGCGTCTCGATCGGGCAGATGCGGCCGTAGTGGGTGTAGTGGACGTCGCGGACTTCCATGCTCGCGCGGTCGCGGGTGAGCCCGCCGGGGCCGAGGGCGCTGATCCTGCGCTTGTTGGCAAGCTCGGCGAGCGGGTTCGTCTGGTCCATGAACTGCGAGAGCTGGCTGGAGCTGAAGAACTCGCGGATCGAGCTCGTGAGCGGGCGGATGTTGATGATCGCGTTGGGCTTGCTCGACTGGAGGTCGGGCATGATCGACATCTTCTGCTGGACGGTCTTCGCCATCTTGGTGAGGCCGATGCGGAACTGGGTCTGGAGGAGCTCGCCGACGGAGCGGACCCGGCGGTTCCCGAGGTGGTCGATGTCGTCGGTGTTCCCGATGCCGCTCTGGATGTTCAGGAAGTAGCTGAAGCAGGCGATCATGTCGCTGACGCTCACGCGGGCGAGGGGCTTCCCCCCGTTGATGCCGGTGAGGGAAAGGTCGGTCCCGACGATGGGGACGATCGCCCCGTCCTCCTTGTCGAAGGCGCGGACGCGCACGATCGTGACGTCGCTATGGCCGTCGAGATCGGGGTCGGCGTTCACGTGGAAACGGTGCGCGCCCTTCTCGAAGAACTCGGCGTCCCTGAGCTCCTCGACCTCTTCCTTGGTGAGGCGGTGTCCCTGGGCGAGAGGGATCCCTTCCTTCGTGACGAAAGGAGTGCCGTCCTGGTCCACGAGGTCGTCGACGAGGATCCTCCCCGGGAGGCGGTCGTAGACGCCGAGCTTCTGGGCGTACTTGAAGCGGCCGGCGCGCCCGAGGTCGTAGCGCTTGTCGTCGAAGAACTTCTGGATGAGGAAGTTCCGGATCCCGTCCGGGGTGACCGGCTCGCCCGGCTTCAGCTTGCGGAAGATGTCCGCGAGGGCGTCGTCCTGCGACTTGATGTCCTCGTCCTTCTGGAGGGTGAGGCTGAGGGGCGACTCCTTCCCGAGGTCCCCGAAAAGCTCCTTGATGTCGTCGGGGTTCTTGATGCCGAGCGCCTTGAAGAGGGTGGTCGCGGGCATCTTCCTCTGGCGGTCGATCCTGACCCAGAGGATGTGGCGGGAGTCGCTCTCGAACTGGAGCCAGGTCCCGCGGGAGGGGATGATCTCGCCGTTATAGATGTGGACGCCGCTCTTCTCGGGGGTGTCCTGGAAATAGGCGCCCGGGGAACGGACGATCTGGCTGACGATGACGCGCTCGGCGCCGTTCACGATGAAGGTCCCGGAGTCGGTCATCATCGGGACGTCCCCCATGAAGACCTCGCTCTCCACCTTCTCGCCCGTGGCCTTGAAGTTCAGGAGAAGGCGGCACTTCAGCTTCGCGCTGTAGGTCAGATCCCCTTCCTTGCACTCCAGGGGCGTGTACTCCGGCTTCTCGAAACGGAAGCCGGCGTAGGCGATCTCCGCCGTGTTGGAATAGTTGGCGATCGGGAAGCACTCGCGGAACACCTCGTCCAGGCCGTGGTCGAGGAACTCCTGGAAGCTGGAGGTCTGGATCTCGACGAGGTTCGGGAGAGGGGTGGTGCCGCTGATCTTGCTGAAGTTCACGCGGCCGTTCTGGAGAGTGCCGTAGTTCTTGTAGCCGGCGGGAGTCTTGTTGCTCATTGCTGCTCCTTCGTTCTGGTTGCTTCGATCACCCAGTAGCCCTTCTCGCGGGCGATCCTTTCCGCCTTCCCGAAGAGTCCCTCGAGATGGCGGAGGGCGCTCGGGGCGCCCTGTTCCTTGCGGATCACGACGAGAAGCCTTCCTCCGGGAAGAAGATGCGCCAGGGCCCCTTGGTAGATGGCCTGGCAGGTCTTCTTCCCCGCGCGGATCGGCGGGTTCGTCAGGATGGTGTCGAAGTGGTCGGAGATGGCGGAGAACGCGTCGCTTTCGACGAACGTCGCCTGCGAGGAGACGCCGATCCTCTCGGCGTTCCTCTTCGCGAGGGCGAGGGCCCGCGGGTTCACGTCGGAGAGCGTGACGCGCCGCGACGGGTCCAGGGCGGCAAGGAGCAGTCCGATCGCTCCCGCGCCGCACCCGACGTCGAGGATGCTCTTCCCCAGGGGCAGGGGGGCAGCGGTCTCTAGAAGAAGCCGCGTGCCCTTGTCGAGCCCATGCTTGGAGAACACCCCGTTGTCGCCCAGGAAGGGCCATTCCCTCCCGAAGAGAGTGAAACCCGCGTCGATCTCTCGATGCGGGAGGCTCTCGTCGTTCACGAAGTAATGGCTCATCGGGAGGAACCCCCCTAAGGCGGCAAAATCCCTGTCCCGGGAGGACGGTATCCCGGGGCAGGGCGGTCGATGAAAGGTTGCGAGACTACTTGATCTCGACTTCGGCGCCCGTGTCGGCGAGCGTCTTCTTGTGGGCCTCGGCCTCGACCGGGGAGAGCTTCTCCTTGATCGCGACCGGCGCGCCGTCGACGAGCTTCTTGGCATCCATGAGGCCAAGGCCGGTGATGCCCTGAACCGCCTTGATAACGGCGACTTTGCCAGCCGTGCCGAGGCCCTTGAGAATGAGGTTGACCTCGGTCGGTCCCTTGGCAGCCGGGCCTTCTTCCTCGGCCGGGGCAGCGGCGGCCACCGGGGCGGCGGCCGTGACGCCGAATTCCTTTTCGACGTCCTTGACGAGGGCGCTAAGTTCGAGCGCGCTCATCTGCTTGAGCGTATCGATGATTTGCTCGTTGGTAAGTTTCTCAGCCATGATTTTATCCTCCTAGGCTTAGTTGGCGGCCGCTTGGCCGTCTTTGTTGGCAATCGCGTCGATTGCCCGGGCGAGGGATGCCATCGGTTCGTTGAGAACCATGCAGAACATCGAGAGAAGGGCTTCCTTGCTCGGAAGCTTGGCAACGGCCTTGAGGCCGGCTCCATCGACGACCTTCCCTTCGACGAGGCCGGCCCTCAGGACCAGCTTCTCGTGGTAACGGGAGAACTTGTAGAGCGCGGCGACGCCGGTCGAGACTTCCTCCGAGAAGACGAAGGCGTTCGGGCCTTCGAGGTACTCGTCGAGGCCTTCGATCCCGGCTTCGTGGAAAGCGCGGGCGGCCATGGTGTTCTTGTAGACGCCAAGGCGGGCGTTCTTCCCGGCCAGGGTGCGGCGGAGTTCGTTGAGCTCAGCGACCGTAAGGCCCTGATAGCCAACGATGGCGAGGGTCTTGCTGTTCTTGAGGCCTTCGCTGATCTCGCTAACCGCGGCCTTTTTCTGCTGCAGTGCGTTTTGGTTCATCCTCGTTCCTCCTTTCTTCGCAAATGTATCTGTGAAGCTAACTAGACTAGCGGGTTGTATCGACTAACCTCGGCAACGTGTTCTTATTAAGGCATATGCCCGTTGCTTTCTTAGGCTAGCAAGCATTTCACCAAATGGGGCTTTCCTTCGAGGCTTAGTTGCGGCCTTCGAAGGTGATTTTGAGGCCGGGGCCCATCGTGGTGTGGGCGACGGCATTGAGAATGAAGGTGCCCTTCACGGTCGAGGGGCGGCTCTTGGCCACCGCTTCGCAGACAGCCCTGAGGTTGTCGACGATATCCTGATCGGAGAAGGAGCAACGGGCCACCGAGATGTTGAGGTTGGCGTCCTTGTCGACGCGGTAGGCGATCTTGCCCTTCTTGATCTCGGTGATGGCCTGGCCGATCGCCATGGTAACCGTCCCGGTCTTGGGGTTCGGCATGAGGCCCTTCGGGCCGAGGAGACGGCCCATCTTCCCGAGTTCGCCCATCATGTCGGGGGTGGCGACGATGACGTCGTAGTCGAACCAGTTCTCTTTCTGGATCTTCTCGATGAGTTCCTTGCCGCCGACGAATTCGGCACCGGCCGCCTTCGCTTCTTCCTGCTTGGCGTTGGTAAGGGCGAGGACCCGCTTCGTCTTGCCGCTTCCGTGCGGGAGGACGATGGTGCCCCGGACGAGCTGGTCGGCAAGCGTCGGTTTGACGTTGAGGCGGAAGCTCACGTCGATGGTCGAATCGAATTTGGTGACGCTCGTCTTCTTGAGAAGGGGCGCCGCTTCTTCGATGGTGTAGATCTTTTCGCGGTCGACGAGCTTGAGGGCTTCGCGGTATTTCTTTCCGGTCTTCATTTCCTGCCCTCCTTAGCGATCGATGGCAATGCCCATCTGGCGGGCGCTGCCTTCGATGATCTTCATGGCCGCCTCGACGTTGTTGGCGTTGAGGTCCGGCATCTTGTACTCGGCGATTTCCCTGAGCTGGGCTTCGCTGATATGCCCGACGATCTTCTTCGGGTTGCCGCTTCCCTTGCTGATGCCAGCGGCCTTGAGCAGCCTATTGGCGACCGGCTCGGTCTTGATGACGAAGTCGTAGGACTTGTCCTCGTAGGCGGTGATGATGACGGGGACGACTTGTCCCTTGCGGTCCGCGGTCTTGGCGTTGAAGTCCGTGCAGAACTTGTTCATGACGACGCCAGCCGAGGCGAGTTTCGGTCCCGGATGCGCTTCCCCGCCGGGGAGCTCCATCTTGAGGACCTTGACGATTTTCTTTGCCATGGTTTCCTCCTGTTGGTAATCTGGCCGTGGTGCGCGGGCCCCGTCAAAGGCCCTACCACGCCGCACATGCGTGCTTGTGTATTATACGCGCGGGCACTGGCGCTTCAACAACAAAATTCGCGAAGAGACGGCTTCCTGTTTCATTCGAAAATCGCCAAAAAG
>CASEWT010000069.1 GCA_949291655.1 uncultured Bacillota bacterium | reverse complement strand
CTTCGTCTTCTTTGCCGTGGCTATCCTGGTCATCCTTACGACAATTTCGGCCATCATCGTCAAGGACCGGACCCAGATCGGGACCCTCAAGGCCGTCGGGGTGACCCAAAGCGAGATCTTCGGCTACTACATCCTCCTCACGATGGTCCTCGTCCTCGTCGGGACCCTCATCGGCCTCATCGTCGGCCCCTTCCTCCTCCCGGCCATCATGCAGATCAAGTACACGATGCTTTATAGCCTCGTGCCCCTCGAGTTCGTCTTCCCGTGGGGCTATGCCATCCTCACGGCCCTCGTCTTCCTCGGGATCGCCGCCCTCGTCACCTATCTCATCACCCGGAAGGAAGTGGGGCTCATGCCCTCGGAATCGATGCGCCCGGCCCCGCCCCACCTCGTCGGAAAGGGAGCGACCAAGAAGTCGAAGCGGAAGACCAACGTCGTCCTTCTCTCCCTCAAGATGGCCCTCCGGAACATCAAGGTGTCCCTCTTCAAGTCAGTGATGGTCGTGGTGGGGGTGGCCGGCTGCACGGCTCTCCTCGTCTGCGGCTACGGGATTCAGGATTCCATCGACTTCTCGGTCAACGTCGATTTCACCCATTACATGACGAGCGACGTTTCCGTCTCCCTTTCCGGCGCCTTGAGCGCCGAGGAAATCGATAACGTCCTCGAGCCTCTCTCCTCTTCGATCGCGACCTCTTCCGACGGGACCCTCGCGGCCCAGGGCTATACCCGCTCGACCTCGACGATCACTTTCGATGAGACGACCGCCACTTCTTACTATTGCCTCCTCGAGCCGACGGAGGAAAGCTTCGTCGACCTCGACTTCCCCCACGAGCAGGTCGCCATCTCCCAGAAGGTCCGTAACAAGATCGGGGCCGACGTCGGGGACGAAATCACCTTCACCGTCGGGGTGAGCCGCTATACGGCGACCGTCGCCGCCGTCTACGAGTCGTTTACCTTCCACGGAGTCGTCCTCTATGGTGATGCTCCCTTCCTTTCCTCGGCGGCCACCTATAGCGGCATCTATTTGAAGGCCGCGAGCGGGGTGAGCGAAGACGAACTCTCCGCCCTTTGCACCGAGCTCATCCCCGGGGTCAGCTCGACCCAGACGAGCGAAGGGATGAACGCCTACGTCGGGGAAATCATGTCGAGCGCCTCCCAAATGACCGGGGCCATCAAGGTGTTCGCCATCCTTCTAGCCATCGTCGTCCTCTATAACCTCGCCCTCCTCAATTTCCGGGAACGGACGCGCGATATCGCGACCCTCAAGGTCCTTGGCTTCTCCCGGGCCGAGATCGCTCTCTCCCTCCTCTTCGAGACGATGCTTCTTACCCTCGTCGGGGTCGTCGTCGGGATGCTTCTTGGCTATCCCTTCATGCTGGGGGTCCTTCTCACTAACCAAGTCGAGATCGCCGAGTTCCTCTTCTACATCTCCCCGCTTACCTATTTCCTCTCCTTCCTCCTTACCTTCGTTGTCGCCTTCGTCATCAACTTCATCTTCGCCCTCCGGAGCGAGAAGGTGAGGATGGTCGATTCCCTCAAGAGCGTCGAATAGCCTCCCTTGCCCGAGGGTGGTAGAATGCCGGCGAAGATACGCTTGCCCTCCCTAGGGCAAAGAAAGGAAACTATGTCCTCAACCCCAAAGAAGATCCCCGGGGCCATCGATGGGGCCCGCGAAAGGGAAATCCTTGCCGCCTACGCTTCCGATCCGCGGAACGCCATCGTCCGGCACGCCCTCTCGCGCCACGCCGTCACGAGCGTCCTCTACGACCCGAGCCACCTCAAGGACGTCAACATGTCCTATTCCCTCGAGATCCCGACGATGCCCCCGATGAACCAGAAGGCCTCCGGGCGCTGCTGGATCTATGCCGGCCTCGGCTTCATGCGGGAAGTGATCGCCAAAAAGCTCGGGATCAAGAACTTCCAGCTCTCGACCAACTACATCGCCCTCTTCGACAAGATCGAGAAGAGCAACTACGCCCTCGAAAGCTGCCTCTATTACGCCGACCGGGGCAAAGACGACCGCGAGTTCAAGTGGCTCCTCGCCAACCCGGTAAGCGACGGCGGGCAATGGGACATGCTCGTCAACCTCGTGAACAAGTACGGCCTCATGCCGATGGAGGCCTTCCCCGACACCTACCAGTCCTCGAACACCCGGGAGACCGATTGGGTCGTCAATTGCTACATCCGGAACTTCGCCGCCAAGGCATGGCACTTGGTCCACGAAGGGAAGGCCGAGGAAGCCCGTGCCCTCAAGGAAAAGACCCTCGAGAAGATCTACGGCCTCTTCCTTTCTTCCTTCGGAGTCCCGCCCTCGACCTTCGACTTCGAGTACAAGGACGGGAAGGACGAGCGTCACGTCGTAAGCGGAATGACCCCTCTCGCCTTCAAGGAAGCCTACCTCGGGGATAGCCTCGACGACTACGTCTCCCTCATCAATAGCCCGACCGCCGATAAGCCCTACTTCCGTAGCTACACCATCGACCGCCTCGGGAACGTCCTCGAGGGGAAGAGAGTCACCCACCTCAACGTCCCGATGGAACGGATGAAGGAACTCATCCTCAAGCAGCTGAAGGACGGCTCCCCGGTCTGGTTTGGAAGCGACGTGAGCTTCTACCGCGACCGGAACTCCTTCGCTTGGGACGACCGCGCCATCGACTACGAAGGCTCCTTCGGGCTAAGCGTCGAGGAGAGCAAGGAAAACATGCTCGACTTCTCTTCAAGCGCCATGAACCACGCGATGCTCATCGTCGGGGTCAACCTCATCGAGAACGTCCCGACGAAGTGGAAGATCGAGAATTCCTGGGGGACCGACAACGGCCAGCAGGGCTACTACGCGATGAGCGCGAGCTGGTTCGACAAGTTCGTCTACCAGGCCGTCGTCCATAAGAAGTATCTCTCGAGCAAGGAACTCAAGGCCTACCTCGACGAGCCGACGATTCTGAAACCATGGGACCCGATGGGGACCCTGGCCGCATAGGAAAGGAGGAAGCCATGGCCGAGCAAAAGTACCGCTGCATCGTCTGCGGGGCCATCGTCACGCCGAACCCGGATGGGACTTGCCCCGTCTGCGGAGCGCCCCGCGAGATGCTCGTTCCCGTCGACGAGAACGGCAACGACATCGAAGGCTGAGCAAAAAGAGAGCTGCGGCTCTCTTTTTTCGTTTTCGTTACCTTGCCCTCAAAGGGGGGCTTTCAACAAAAGAGGGCCGTTTTGCGGCCCTTTTTCAGCTGAGGTAGTATTCGAGAAACCCTTCGAGGAGGGTGTTATGGTAGCTAGCTGCTTTGCTCGAGCGGAGGTAATAGGCCCCATTGGAGGAGATGACGTCTTCCTCGGAGAGCTCCATCCCGACGATTGAGGAAGCCAGCTCATAGAGCTCGTCGTGCGAGGCGAAGTCGGGATCGAGAAGCCAGGTCATATTGGAAATCCGTTCCTGACTATAGAAGCTATGAACGATTTCAAGGGTTCCGTCGACCTCGGCGACTCCGTCATTGAAATAGACGCACATGTCCCCGATCATCCCGACCGGCTCGAAGCTCGAGGCAAGGCTCGGGTTATAGTAGATCCAGGTCGGAACGTAGCCTTCCCCGTAGCCGAGGCGGGAGTTCAAAGCCGCGCTTAGCCCGTAACGGTCCTTGAAGGACTCCCAGAGGTCAAGGTTGAGATTCCCTTCCTCGTCGTAGCGGATTCCCTTTTCGTCGCAGTCGAGGTAGTAGAAGCCCTCTTTCCGCGCGAGGGCATTTTCCCTAAGGACGGCCTCCTCGACGTAGGAGCAATCCGAGCAGCCGCTTCGGGCGAACATCACGAGGAAGGGGTCGTTTTGCTTGAAGAGGGCATCGAGCTGGCTTTTGCTCACTTCCAAGATGGCCGAATAGTCGATCCTTTCGTCCATCCAGTCCGTGAAAATATCTACCTCTTCCGACCAATCCATCCCGGTCTCCGAGGTTTCCTGATAGAGGAGACTCCCTTCGGCGAAAAGGGCGATCGAGGCGTCGCTTCCGACGCTTAGCCCGTAGTAGTCGGGGACGGCAGAAGTGAATTCGTCCATCTGGATGCCGTAAAGGAGGAGGTTCCGCTCCTTGAGGTAACTTTCGACCGTCGAGCGGAAGGAAAGGTGCCAGCAGGCGCAGGTCGAGTCCTCGTCGTAGATGAGGAGGGCGAAGTCCTCCTCCCCCTCGACAAGGGAGGTAAGCCCCCGGTAGTCGATGTTCTCGAGGTTCTCCTCAAGGCTCAGCGAGGCGTCGTAAAGCCGCCCCCGAAGCGGGGCGATTTTCTCTCTTCCTTCCCCTTCCGAGCACCCGGCGAGGAGAAGGGAGGAAGCAAGCAAAAAGGCAAGGGTCTTTTTCACGCTGAAATCATAGCACTTCGAAGCGCTAGAAATGAGGGGAAAAAGGAGCGGGGGTCCTGTTCAAGCATTCCTTCGGCCGGGCCTAAGGAAATCCAAGGAGGGAAAACGCAAAAATTCCCGGGGGTATACCCCCGGGGAAAAAGTGATGAAATTTTTGCTTGTTTCTTGGGTGAAATGTCCCCATTATTTCCGCGTCAAAAAAGGGGGGCTCCTTGAGCCTTTCCTTTCCTAGGAGGAAAGCCATGGCAAAAAGCGAAGACACCATCATCTCGCTCCAGCACGTCACGAAGCGCTTCAAGGACGGCTTCGTGGCCGTCGAGGATTTCAATCTCGATATCAAGCGGGGCGAATTCGTCACCCTTCTCGGCCCCTCGGGCTGCGGCAAGACGACCACACTCCGGATGATCGCCGGCTTCGATATCCCAAGCGAAGGGACGATTCTCCTAAGCGGGAAGGACATCACCAAGCTCCCGCCCCATAGGCGCCCTGTCAATACCGTCTTCCAGCATTACGCCCTTTTCCCGAACCTCGACGTCTACGACAACGTCGCCTTCGGCCTCAAGATGAAGCGGGTGAGCAAGGAAGTCAAAGGCTGGAACGGGAAGATGCGGACGAGAACTCGAGGACCGGAACATCGCTTCTCTTTCCGGCGGCCAGCAGCAGCGCGTCGCCATCGCTAGGGCCATCGTGAACGAACCAGAGGTTCTTCTCCTCGACGAGCCGCTGAGCGCCCTCGACCACAAGAAGCGCCTCGACATGCAGCTCGAGCTGAAGGAAATGCACGAAAAGCTCGGAATCACCTTCATCTATGTCACCCACGACCAGGAAGAGGCCCTCTCGATGTCGGATACCATCGTCGTCATGAAAGACGGGGCCATCATGCAGGTCGGGACCCCGGAAAAGATCTACAACGAGCCGGTCAATGCCTACGTTGCCGACTTCATCGGGGAAAGCAACATCTACAACGCCATCGTGAGCGGGAAGAAGGAAGTCCGCTTCCTCTCTTCCAAGTGGGCGTGCGTCGACGACTTCCCCCTCGGAGAGAAGGTCGACGTCGTCATCCGGCCCGAGGACGTCATCCTCGACGAGCCGGGGAAGGGAAGCGTCGACGGCCTCATCGTCTCGAGCGTCTTCAAGGGCGAGGACTATTGCTACGTCGTCAAGGTCGGGCGTTCCGAGCTCGAATGCCGCGACCATCTCGCCCGGGCCGTCGGGACGAAGGTGAGCGCCCGGGTCCTCCCCGAGAACATCCAAGTCATGCATAAGGAAATCACCGAGAACGAGTTCCGCGACTGCTCGCTCGACCGCGACGGGAACCTCCTCATCGGGGACGATTGCCTAAAGTGCGACCTCACCGTCCTCCTCAAGGGGAGTTCCCTCGACCCGAACGATCCTTCGACCATCGTCGATCCGAAGGCCGGGAAGAAATACGCCTTGGCCGAGGCCGAGGTGAGCGCAGCCTTCGATTTCGATGCCGTCTCCTTCACCGACGATCTTAGCGAGGAAGGGCCGGAAGCCACCGTCCTTACCTCCGTCTGGGTTGGCGACCACTACCAGATCACCGCCCGGACCGCCGAGGAAGACGACTACATCGCCGTCACCCCCTACCAGTACGCCGAAGGGGAAATCGTCAAGGTGAAGGTCGATCCGAAGAAGATCAGACTCCGCCTCCGGAAAGGACTCGACGAATATGAATGCCGCGACTAGTGAAGCGAAGGAAAGCCTCCTTTCCCGCCTGAAGGCCCACGCCCGCTTCAAGCGGAAGTATCTCGCCTTCCCCTATGCCGTCTTCCTCCTCCTCTTCGTCATCCTCCCCCTCCTTCTCATCGTCTACTACGCCTTTTCCGATAGTTCCGGCACCCCGAGCTTCGATGCCCTCGTGAGCTTCTTCACCTCCCCGAACAAGTGGCAGGTCCTCTTCGTTTCCCTCTTCATGGGGGTCCAGACGACCCTCATCTGCCTCCTTCTCGGCTATCCGGCCGCCTACTTTTTGGCCGATAAGAAGTTCAATAAGAACGCCGTCCTCGTCGTCCTCTTCGTGATGCCGATGTGGATCAACTTCGTCATCCGGACCGGCGCGACCCGCGACCTCCTCGACGTCATCGGCCTTTCGGGGGCCCAATACCCGTGGCCGGCGACTTTGATCGGCATGGTCTACAACTACCTGCCCTTCACCATCCTTCCCCTTTACACGACGATGCTGAAGCTCGACCGGAGCCAGATGGAGGCCGCCTCCGACCTCGGGGCTTCCCCCTTCCGGGTGTTCGTCCATAACGTCATTCCCCAGTCCCTCCCCGGCATCATCTCGGCCTCGGAGATGGTGTTCATGCCGGTCATGAGCTCCTACGTCATCTCCGACACTCTCTCGGAAGGGAAGATCACCCTCTTCGGGAACTACATCTACCTCGATTTCTCCAACTCGATGTGGAACGAGGGTTCCTTTATGGCCCTCATCATGCTCCTCATCGTTGGGGTCTCGATGCTTCTGACCCGGAACGTCGACCGTTCCGACGCCCAAGTGCGGGGAGGTGGCCTCTGGTGAAAAGGAAAGAAATGCTCTCGAAGCTCTTCGCGCGGGGCTACATCGCCCTCCTCCTCCTTCTTATGTACCTCCCGATCCTCGTCCTCGTCGTCTTTTCCTTCACCGACACGACGAACCTCTTCACCTGGGATACCTTCACCTTCGATCTCTATGTCCGCCTCTTCGAGAACGAGGAGATCATGACGGCCGTCGGGAATACCCTCCTTCTCGCCCTCATCTCGTCCCTTGTGGCCGCGGCCCTTGGGACCTTCGCGGCCATCGGGGTCCACGAGCTCGGGAAGAAGGGGAAGCGGGCCTATGAGTTCGCGAACAACATCCCGGTCGTCAACCCGGAGATCGTCATTTCCCTCTCTCTTATCATCATGTTCGTCTTCCTCGGGAACTACGTCTTCAACGGCTTCGAGAAGAGCTTCTGGACCCTTCTATGCGGCCATCTCGTTCTCACGACTCCCTTCGTCTACCTCTCGGTCAAGCCGAAGATCCTCCAGATGGATCCCGCCCTTTACGAGGCGGCCCTCGACCTCGGCTGCACCCCGGCCCAGGCCATGCGGAAGGTCACTTATCCGGCCATCCTCCCCGGGGTCCTCTCCGGCTTCATGCTGGCCTTCACCCTCTCCCTCGACGACTTCATCATCACCGCCTTCCTCACCGGCCCGGGACTCCTTTCCGGGGCCGAGAGCATCCAGACGATCTCGACCTACGTCCAAAGCGTCATCAAGAAGCGGCCCCTCCCGCCTGAGATGCGCGCTCTATGCACGATCATTCTCCTCGTCGTCGTCATCGTCGTCTTCTCCATCTTCTTCCTCAACCGGAAGCAGCGCGTCAAGAAACGGAAAGGGAGGACCTACATCCATGGCTAAGCTAACGAAGATCCTCGCCCTTCCCCTTGTGATCATCCTCTCCTCCTTCGGAAGCGGAGCGGAGGCAAGCAAAGCCCTGGCCGCCGGGGAAAACCTCATCCTCCGGGTCTGGAACTGGGAGGACTACATCGGGGTCATCGAGGTGGACGGGGAAGAAATCCCCCTCGACGAGTATTTCGAGACCTACGTGAAGGAAGTCGACGGCGTCGATATCGACGTCATCTACGAGACCTTCGACACCAACGAGACGATGCTTTCCCAGCTCCAGTCCGGGGCGGCGACCTACGACCTCATCTGCCCGAGCGACTACGCCATCCAGAAGATGATGTCCCAAGGCCTCCTCCAGCCCTTCGCCGCTAGCGAAGAGGAGCGTCAGGCCCTTTATGGCGACACCTACGTGAACTGGTCCGACAACTACGCTCTCTACGCCTCTCCCTATCTCCAGGGCTGGTTCGACGAAATCGTCGCCAGTGTCCCCGAGGAGGACGGAAGTACCTCCGTCCATTCCTTGAGCGAGTACGCCCGGGGCTACATGTGGGGGACCCTCGGGATTACCTATAACCCCGAGTACAAAGGCTACATCCAGGCCGGGATGAGCCCCGAGGACGTCATGGTCCAGCTTAGCGACTGGAACGCCCTTTGGGACCAGACGGCCTTCTGGGGAACCTTCCAGATCAAGGACTCGATGCGGGATACCTTCTCGATCGGCCTCATGCGGACCTTCGACCCGGCCTTCGAGCTGCTGCTCGAGCTCTACCAAGCCGGGACGATCAGCGAGGAAAGGTACACCGACGCGGTGAACTGGGCTGCTGCCAATGAGATCGTCAACGGCTACGAGGACGGCAGCTTCCGCCCGGCCGACGCGCTCACGCGCGAGCAGTTCGCCGCCATCCTCTACCGCTACGCGGTCTACTGCGGCTATGACGTCTCCGCCTCGAACAGCCTCTCCGCCTATACCGACGCCGGCAAGGTCGGCTCCTGGGCTCTCGACGCCATGAAGTGGGCCGTCG
>CASEWT010000068.1 GCA_949291655.1 uncultured Bacillota bacterium | reverse complement strand
ATCCGGATCAACCCCGGGAACATCGGGGGCGAGGACCGGGTCAAGGCCGTCGTCGCGGCTTGCCAGGAACGTTTCATCCCCATCCGGATCGGGATCAACGGGGGAAGCCTTTTCAAGGACCGCGAGGCTACGGCCGAGGAGATGCTCGAGGCTGCCAAGAAGCACGTCGCCATCCTCGAGCGGAACGCCTTCCGCGACATCGTCATCTCCCTCAAGAGCTCTTCTCCCCTCGTGACGATCGAGGCCAACCGCCTCGCCGATAAGGCCTTCCCCTACCCCCTCCACCTCGGGGCTACCGAAGCCGGCCCCAAGGACGTAAGCCTCATCCGCTCGGCCGCCGTCCTCTCGCCCCTCCTCCTCGAAGGCATCGGGGACACCATCCGCCTCTCGATGAGCGAGCCGCCCCTCGAGGAGGCCAAGGCCGGCCACCGCCTCCTCCGCGACCTCGGCCTCGACGAAGGATGGCCCTTCTTCGTCTCCTGCCCGACCTGCGGGCGGACGATGGTCGACCTCATGCCCCTAGCGAAGAAAGTCCAAACCTACCTCGAGGAAAGGCGCCTTCCCCTCAAGGTCGCCGTCATGGGTTGCATCGTCAACGGCCCCGGGGAGGCCCGGGACGCCGATATCGGCCTAGCCGGCGGAAACGGGGTCTATGCCCTCTTCAAGAAGGGAAAGGTCCTTCGGACGGTAAACGAAAAAGAAGCCTTCGAGGCCCTCGTCTCGGAAATCGAGAAAGGCCTATAGCTTCTTCAGGAAATCGGGATCGTAGGAAGAATTCCTCAGCATCTCGATTTCTTTTTTGTAGGGCGCCTTCCCCTCGAAGTAGGGAGTCTCGAGGATCTTGGGGGCGGAAGCGAAGTCCGGGTCGTGGGCCCAAGCGCATAGGGCGTCGAAGCCGATATAGCCCTGCCCGATGTTCGCGTGGCGGTCCTTGCGGGATCCGCGGGGGTTCTTCGAGTCGTTCAGGTGGATGGCCTTCACCCGGTGGAGGCCGATCGTCCGCTCGATCTCGCCCTTGAGGCCTTGAAGGTCGGAGACATCGTATCCGGCATCGAATAGGTGACAGGTATCAAGGCAGACGGCAAGGCGCTCGGGACGGGAAAAACCTTCGATGATTTTCTTCATCCCTTCGAGGGTCGAGGCCAATTCCCCGCCCTTCCCGGCCATCGTTTCGAGGGCAATGACGACCGGGCTTTCCTTTCTAAGGGTCTCCTCGAGGGAGAGGAGGAGGTTTCTCGTCCCTTCCTCTTCCCCGGCCCCGAGGTGACTTCCCGGATGGAGGATGAGGAGAGAGGACCCAAAGGAAAAGGCCCGGTCCATCTCCTCTAAGAGGAAGGCTTCCATCCTCTTGAGCTTATCCGAATCGGAACGGTTGGCGAGATTGACGATGTAGGGAGCGTGGACGAGGCGAGAAGAAGGAGGTATCCCGCATTCGTTCATGAGGGCATCCCCTTCCCGGATCTCCATCTTCGAAAGAGGAACCCGAAGGGTGTTCTGGGGAGCCCCGGTGTAGAACATGGCCGCGCTTTCCCCGTACTCCCTGGCTAGGCGCGCCGTCCCGAGGAAATAGGAAGGGGCGGACAAAGGAAGGTAGCTACCAAGAAGGAGGCTCATTTGTTCTTCTTCTTGGCCTTGGCCGCGTAGCTACGGCCGATCTCTTCCCGGATCCGGGCCTTGATGGCCTTCCGGCGGTACTTCCGCTTGACTTTCTCGATGGCGAACTGGGTCTTCTTCCGATGCATCGGCTCGACCCTCTTCCGCCGCGAAAGGGCCTTGGCGATCTTGATTTCCTTCACTTCCTCGGCCGGGAGTTCCTTCTTTCGGGGGCCTTTGGCCTTCTTTTCGAGGCTCGTCGGGTCCTTGGAGAGCTCTTCTCCCCGGAGGAGGTAGTAGTCGAAGGGGATGCCCTCGGCGAGGAGGCGGCGGGCATCTTCGACGGTGTCGCTATTGTAGAAGGCCCAGGAATCGCCCTTTTCCCCGAAGCGGGCCGCCCGCCCGGCCCGGTGGGAGTAGAAGGCCGTCTCGGGAGGGACGTCGAGGGAGACGACGTCGGAGACCCCGGCGATGTCGATGCCCCGGGCCAAAAGGTCGCTGGTTAAGACGAGGGCGTGGCGCCCGGAGCGGATTTCCCGGATGGCTTTCTTCCGGTCGCGCTCGGAGAGGGCCCCGGAGAAGTAGACGTAGTCGATGCCTTCGTTCCGGAGGAGGTCGGCCACCGGCTTCATGTCTTCCTTCCGCGAGGAGAAGGCGAGGCAAAGGTAGGGCCGCCTCGCCTTGAGGAAAGCGACAAGGGCCCTTGCCTTACCGACGTGCTTGATGTCGACGAGGTGATGGGAAAGCCCGCCGGGAGTGACTTCCTTGCTTCCTTCGAAGTCGATCCCGGGGAAGTCCTTCTTCAGCTCGGCGACGAGATGGGGCTTGAGGGTCGCCGAGTAGACGAGGGCCTGCCCCGCCTCGAGGCGGGCGGACAAAAGGGCGATGTCTTCCCCATACCCCTCCTCGAAGAGCATGTCCGCCTCGTCGAGGACCAAGGTCCGGACGTTGTTCAAAGGATACTCGTCGCGCCTTACGAGGAGGTCGACGAGCCGCCCGGGGGTCCCGACGACGATCTGGGGCGGAAGGCTCTTCCCTTCCTCGTTTTGGCTGACCTCCGTTTCCGAGGACCATAGGCGGACCCTCATCTTCGGGTAGAAGCGGGAAAAGGCCCGGCAGAATTCGTAGGTTTGGCGGGCAAGCTCCCGCGAGGGGGCGACGATGACGGCCTGGGGCCGGGGCAAATCGAAGTCGGTCCGGGCGATGATCGGGACGAGGAAAGAATGCGTCTTCCCGCTCCCGGTCGGGGCTTGGACGAGCATCGACTCCCCGCGGAGGGCGCCGGGGATGACTTTTTCCTGGATGGGGCTCGGCTCCTTGTAGCCGAGGCTTTCAAGGGCGCCGACAAGGCGCTTATCGATGGAAAAACGGGCAAAGCTCATATCGCCGGTAGTATACCCGAAAACCTCCCTTTCCTTAAGGGCGGCCCCGGGCGATAATCGAGGCATGGAAACGCTCAAGCTAGCGGCCGGCGGCTTCTGCGCCGGGGTCCGCCTCGCCATTGCGAGGGCCCGTTCCGCCCTCTCTTCCCGCGGCCGGGCCTACGCCTACTCGCCGCTCGTCCATAACGAAGAGGTCGCCGCCCGCCTCGAGGAGGAGGGGCTTATCCCCTTCGATAGGGAAAACCCTTCGGCCAACGACCCTTCCTTCCCGGTCGTCCTTTCGGCCCATGGCCATCCTTCTTCCCTCGAAGCCTCCCTCCGCGATGCCGGCTTCGAGGTCATCGACGCCACCTGCCCCTTCGTGAAGGCTAACGAAGAGGCCATCGCCGCTTCAAGCCGCGACCACGACATCCTCTACCTCGGCCAAGAAGGCCACGAGGAGGCAACGGCCGCCGTCTCCTTCGCCCGCGGCCGGGCGACCCTCATCGACCCTTCCCGCCCCTTCCTCGTTCCCGCCGGGCTCAAAGGCCCCCTCATCTTCGTCCAGACGACCCTTTCGGGCGCGGACATAAAAAAGGCCGCGGCGGCCATTAAAGAGGCTTACCCGGAGGCCAGGCTCTGCCGAGGGCCCTGCCGGGCGACCGAGGAACGCCAAGCCGCCGTCGAAAGCCTCGATCCTTCCTTCGACCTTCTCGTCGTCGTCGGTTCCCCGACCTCGGCCAACGCCCGGGCCCTCTTCCGCCTGGCGAGCAAGAAAAGGGACGCCATCCTCGTTCGCTCGGGAAAAGAGATCGACCCTTCGGCCCTAAGGGGAAAGAAAAAGGCGGCCGTCATCGGGGCCGCCAGCACCGACGAGGCCGAAATCGATTCGGTCGTCGAGGTCCTCCAAGCTATTTGACAAGAAGGGGCTGCCCTTCGTGAACGATGGGGACGATAGTAAGGCTTTGGTCGATATTCAGTAGAATTTCAGTCATTCTTTCAACGAATATTCCCTCGATTTCATGGGGCAAATCCAAATAGTTGTACCCAGCGTTGGCGATATCTCTACGCGTATAGTGCGGAGCGTCGCCAGAAACGTAGATGTCGTAGCCTTCGAGCCGGGCTTCCGTCCAAAAGGAGGAACCCCCGCCCCCGACGATGGCCACCGTCTCGACTTCCTTGTTTCCGCAAGGAAGAAGAAGCCCATAGTCGGCCCCTAGGCGCTCGCGAGCGTAGGAAGCGAATGCCTCGACGCCCATCTTTTCCTTGAGGCGGCCGCCGACGGCAATCGGGGCGCTCAGCAAAGGGGCGGGATCGAGAAGGCCGAGCCGGGAAGCCAATGCGGCATTCATCCCCTCGGGGAACTTCGCGTCGAAGTTCGTGTGGAAGCTGTAGGCGGCAATGCCAAGCCGCCGGGCTTCCTCATAAAGGGAACGCCGCTCCTCGTTTTCGAGGAGGACTTTGGCCCGGGGGCCGAAGAACACCGGATGGTGGGTGATGATAAGGCCCGCCCCCTTTTCGGCGGCCAGGCGAAGGCTCGTCGCATCGAGGTCGAGGGCCAAGGCGACCCGCGTCGTTTCCTCCGGGACCGGCCCGATCATCGATCCGACGTGGTCCCAGGGCTCGGCAAGGCTCCGGGGGAAGATCTTGTAGAGGCGGCTGATTAGCTTACGGGTTTTCATGCAGGTACTCCTCGATGAGGCGGAGGTTTTCCTCCGCTTGCTTCCTCCGCCCTTCCGGGAGGGAGGGATTGGCGGCCATTGCCTGGGAGCGGGCCTTCTCGATACGAAGGAAGGCAAGGAAGGCTTCCTCGCGCCCGGCGGAAGGCAAAAGGCCGTAGCGTTCCTCGAAGGGGCTAAGGGGGCCTTCGTAGGGACCTTTCGACCAGCGCTCGAGGGAATAGAACTTCCCGCCCTCCTCGATGAAGCGTCCCTCCTCGGGCCGATAGCCGAGGCTAAGGAGCGTCTTTTGGAGAAACCCCCGCTCGCTATGGGCGTCGAGGAGCAAGGTATCGACCGGGGAAAGCTTTTCCCGGCCCTTCGTTAGGATCGAGGAAATGAGTTCCCCGCCCATCCCGGCGAGGACGAGGGCCCTCGCCCGGGGGTCGAGATCGTCGAGGCCGCTAGAAAGGGAGAGGAAGAGCCTTCCTTCGAGACC
>CASEWT010000067.1 GCA_949291655.1 uncultured Bacillota bacterium | reverse complement strand
CCGCTTGTCGATTTCCAAGGGAACAACGGCTCGATCGACGGGGACCCGGCCGCCGCCTACCGTTACACCGAGGCCCGCCTTTCGGCCATCGCCGGGGAGATGCTCCGGGACATCGACGAGGATACCGTCGACATGGAGCTTACCTTCGACGATACCCTCCTCGAGCCGACCGTCCTCCCTTCCCGCTTCCCGAACCTTCTCGTGAACGGGTCGGAAGGGATCGCCGTCGGCATCGCGACGAACATCCCGCCCCATAACCTCGGGGAAGTCGTCGATGCCGTCGTTTACCGGATCGACCACCCCGAATGCACCATCGACGAGGTCATGGGCATCCTTTCGGCCCCCGATTTCCCGACCGGGGGCGAGATCGTGAGGAACGATTCCCTCCTCGACATCTACCGGAGCGGCCGCGGCAAGTGCCTCATCAAGAGCCGCTACGAAATCGTCGAGCGTTCAGACGGCGGGAGCCAGATCCTCGTTCATGAGATTCCTTATCAAGTCAACAAGGCCCAGCTCGTCCGCTCGATCGATAAGCTCCGTATCGACCGGGCCCTCCCTTCGGTCGAGGAAGTCCGGGACGAGTCCGACAAGGAAGGGCTCCGCATCGTCATCGACGTGAAGCCCGGGACCAACCCCAGGACGGTCATGAGCTACCTCATGTCGAAGACGCAGCTTTCGAGCAGCTATAGCGCCCACCTCGTCGCCATCGTCGACGGGCGGCCGACCACCTTGAACCTCCTTTCCTACCTCGACGCTTACATCCAGCATCAGCTCGAGGTCATCGTCCGCCGGACGCGGAGCCTTTTGGCCAAGCGGAACGCCCGCCTCAACATCGTCGATGGGCTCATCAGGGCGGTGGATATCCTCGATCAGGTCGTCGCGACCATCAAGCGCTCCCTCGACAAGGCCGACGCCAAGAAGAACATCATGGCCGAGTTCGGCTTCAACGAGGCCCAAAGCGAGGCCATCGTCATGATGCCCCTCTACAAGCTGGCCCGGACCGATAGCGACCTCCTCGTCCAGGAAAAGGCCGACCTCGAGAAGGAAATCGGCGGCCTAAGCGCCCTTCTGGCTTCCCAAGCCAAGCGCGAAACCCTCATCAAAAACGACCTTCGCTCCCTCGCGAAGAAGTACCCTTCGCCCCGGCGAAGTTCCTTCGGGGAAGAGGCCCCGGCCTTCGGCAAGGATGACAAGGAAGCCCTCATCCCCGACGAGACGGTCCACCTTGCCGTCACCCGCGACGGCTACCTCAAGCGCTCGAGCGAGCGTTCCTTCAAGTCGAGCCACGGCCTCGAAGGGGCCAAGCCCGGCATCAAGGAAGGGGACTCCTTCATCGCCATCGGCACCTGCTCGGTCCGCGATTACCTCCTCATCTTCACGAGCCAAGGCAATTACGTCTACCTCCCAGTCTACGAGACGAAGGAGAACCGCTGGAACCAAGAGGGCTTCCACGTCTCGACGATGGTCCCGACCGGGGCTGGGGAGAAGCTCGTCGCCGTCTTTGCCGTCGAGAAGAACTCCTTCCGCGACGACCTCTTCGCCATCCTCCTCACCAAGAAGGGGACGATCAAGAGGGTGGCCCTCTCCTCTTTCCCGGCCGTCCGCCGGAGCAAGCCGATCACGGCCATCAAGCTCATCAACGGGGACGAGGTGGCCGACGTCGCCATTTCGAGCGGGAACTCCTCCCTCGTCGTCGCGAGCGCCGACGGCCAGGCCGTCCGCTATAACGAAAACGGCATCTACGTCACCAATCCCCGGACCGGTGGGATGAAAGCCGGAAGCTTCCGGGGAAGCGACCTCGTCGCGGTCCTCGCCCTCGACCCCGAGGAGAAGCCAAGCAAGGCCCTCCTTCTCACCGACCGGGGGCATCTTCGGGTCATCGACCTCCTTTCGCTTAGCGAAGGCGAGCGCCTCAGCAAGACCGAGTTCCTCTATCCTTCCTTCAAAAGCGACCCGAACGCCCTCGTCTACCTCCGGAAATCCGGTAGGAAGGAACCCCCTTACCCCCTCGAGTGCCTCCTCAACGACGCCCAGCGGGTCGACGTCCCGGTCAATTCCCTCTCCCTTACCCCGAAGGACCTCCACGCCAAGCGGAGCGACTTCTTCAAGGCCCGCGAGCGCATCGTGGCGGTGGACGTCGAGGACTTGACGCGGATTACCCCTGATAAGAAGAGCTACCTCCCGCCCAAGTCGGGCTGGGCCGCCTCCAATCCGGCCAATCCCCCGGCCGGGGAATTCGACATCGGGGGCTTCGAGCAGATTTCCCTCCTTGACGTGGGGGACGGAGACTAGCGATGGCCCTTCCCCGCCCGACTTACCTCGCGAGGAGCCTTTACACAATTCCTCTTTCCTTCTATAAGGAAGAGGGAATCTCCGTCTTGCTCCTCGACCTCGATAACACCCTGGCTTCCCACCGGGAAAAAGAGCCCGACGAGCGGGCCCTCGCCTACGTCGGGAAGCTTCGGGAAGCCGGTCTCGTCGTCTATCTCGTGAGCAACAACTCGCGGAAGCGGGTCGGCGCCTACGCCCGGCCCCTCGGGGTCGACTATCTCTACCTCGCGATGAAGCCCTTTGCCTTCCGTTTCAACTCCTTCCTCCGGAAGAAGGGGGTTAGGAAGGAAGAGGCTCTCCTCGTCGGGGACCAGCTCTATACCGACGTCCGGGCCGCCAACTGGCTCGGGATCCGCTCGTGTCTCACCTCGCCCCTCGTCGAAGACGACCCGATCTGGACCAAATACAACCGCTACCGGGAGAAGAAGGGCCGCGCCGCCCTCGCTTCCCGCGGCGGAGCGATACCCATCAAGGAGGAATGAAGGATGGAAATGAAAGTCGTGCGGCGGTGCTTCCTCTGCGGAGCCCCGCTCCAAAGCGAAGACCCGGCCAAAGGGGGCTATATCGACCCCGGGGTCTACGCCAAGCGGACGGCCGAGGACGTCGTCTATTGCAACGCCTGCTACGAGAAGCGGCATTTCAATCCGGCCCCGGCCGCCGTCTCGAAGGCCTCGGAAGGCTTCCTTACGATGCTTAAAGACGCCCGGGCGAGCGACTCGCTCATCGTCTACGTCATCGATCTCTTTTCCTTCGAATGCTCCTTCGTTCCCGAGGTGACGCGCCTCATCCGGGGGCTTCCGATCCTCGTCGTCGCCAATAAGCGCGACCTCCTTCCGAAGGAAGCCGACGATGAGGCCATCCGCTCCTACGTCGCTTCCGTCTTCGAGAAGGAAGGGCTCGCCGTGAAGGAGGAGGACGTCGTCCTTTCCTCCCTTTCGACCTTCAGCGACATCGGGGACGCCATGGGGCTCCTCGAGCTGAAGCGCCGGCGCCACGACGCCTACCTCGTCGGGGCCAAGATGAGCGGGAAGTCCCTCTTCGTCTCCTCGTTCCTCCGCCTTTTCCAGAACCCGAGCAAGCAAGCCATCTCGGTGAGCGACTACCCGGGGACCGACGTCCGGGTCATGGCCATTCCCCTCGATTCCTCCTCGTGCCTATACGACACCCCGGGGACCGACCTTTCGAATAGCTACCTCTCTCTCCTTGAGCCGAGCGTCCTCGCCGAGGTCGTCCCGGCGAAGGCCGTTCGCGAGCGGAAGCTCGAGATCAAGGAAGGGGAAGCTGCCCTTGCCGGCGGGCTCGCCTGGCTCGAGGCCATCGAAGGGAGTGTCAAGCTCCTCGGCTACTTCGCCGCCCCCGTGAGCGTCAAGAAGGCCGTCCTCCCGAAGAAGGGGACCTCCGACCCCCTCCGCTTAATGATCCGGGCGGGAGCCACTCCCCGGACCGGCTTCCTCAAGGAGGCCACCGACTTCGACGCCTTCGAGATCGACGCCGCCTCCGGGGAGGAACTCGACATCGCCGTTGCCGGGCTTGGCTGGTGGCACCTCGCCGCCAAGAAGGAAACCCGTCTCCGCCTCTACCTCATGAAGGGCGTCGGGGTCTATCTCAGCAAAGAAAGGAAAATCGCCAATGGACGGAAATAGCCCCTCCCGGCGCGAGCTTCGCGCCAAAGCCCAGTCGCTTCGCCCTTTCCTCCAGATCGGGAAGGAAGGGCTTCAGGAAGCCACCTACGCCTCCGTCGACGCTTATCTAAAGAAGAACGAGCTGGCCAAGCTTTCGGTCCTTCCGAGCGCCCCCCTTACCTCCAAGGAGGCTCTCGATGAGCTCGCCGCGCGATTGAAGGCGACGAAAGTCCAGGCCATCGGGCGGGTCCTCGTCCTCTACCGGGAAAAGGAAAAGAAGAAATGAGGGACCCTCTCGTCATCTACGGCGGCAGCTTCGACCCCGTCCACGAAGGGCATCTAAGGATCGCCCGGCGGGCCCGAGACTACTTCGAGGCCGACGTCCTCTTCGTCCCGGCCTACGCCCCGCGCTGGAAAAGCCCGGAGGCTACTTACCGCGAGCGCCTTTCGATGCTCCGGCGGGCCCTCAAGGAAGAGGGGTCGCCTTCCTTTTCGATAAGCGAGATCGAAGGAAAAAGGAAAGGGGAGGTCTCCTATACGATCGACACCCTCCGGGAGCTCAAGCGCCTTTACCCCGGCCGCGACCTCATCCTCCTTATCGGAAGCGACGAGGCCAATTCCTTCCCCCGTTGGAAGGACCCGGAGGAAATCTCCCGCCTTGCCTCTCTTTATTACGTCCCCCGGGAGGGAAGGGAGGTCGACGAGACGGTGCTCCGCACCTACGCCATCCGCCGCCTCGACGAGGCCAACCCCGGGGCCGTTTCCTCCTCTTCAGTCCGTTCCCTTTCCTGCCTCGACGTTCCCTATCCGGTCCTCGGCTACATCGTCGAGAAGGGGCTTTACTTCATGAAGCGGCTGGCCCTTTACCTCGACCCGCCGCGGCTCGAGCACTCGGTGGCCGTCGCCTCGCTCGCCTACGCGATTGCCGTCCATAGCCGCCTCGAGCACCCCGACCTCGCCTTCCAGGCCGGCCTTCTCCACGACATCGGCAAGAACGTCGGGGAAGTCGAAAGCCGCGACATCGTGAGCCGGGAATATCCGTGCTACGCCGACTATCCGGGCTACGCCCTCCACCAATGGGTCGGGGCCTACCTCGCCAAGCGGGACTTCAAGGTCCTCGATCCCGAGGTCGTCGAGGCCATCGCCTGCCATTGCACAGGGCGTCCCCACATGACCCCGCTCCAGAAGATCGTCTATAGCGCCGACAAGATCGAGCCGGGACGGGGCTACGATTCCCGGAAGCTCATCAAGACGTGCCT
>CASEWT010000066.1 GCA_949291655.1 uncultured Bacillota bacterium | reverse complement strand
CCTCCGATGAAGCCTGCGCTTTCCTTGAGAAATGCATCGGGGCCGGTTTCAGCATCAGCAGCATAGAAAAGAAGGAAGGCGCCCGGACTCCGGCTGCGCCTTTCACCACGTCCACTCTCCAGCAGGAGGCTTCGCGAAAGCTCCGTTTCCCCGTGAGCCTGACCATGAGCGTCGCACAGAGGCTTTACGAGTCCGGATACATCACATACATGCGTACCGATTCCACGAATCTTTCGTCGCTGGCCATAAATGCCGCCAAGGAATACATTACGGACAATTTCGGCAAGGAATACTCCAAGCCGAGACAGTACAGGACCAGAAGCAAAAGCGCGCAGGAGGCGCATGAGGCGATCCGTCCTACGTTCATTTCAAATACGGAAATTCCCGGGACACCGCAGGAGAAGCGCCTGTATGAGCTGATATGGAAAAGGACTGTGGCTTCACAGATGTCCGATGCCAGGATACTTAGGACGACCATCAGCATTTCCTCCGACAAGATTGACGAGGTCTTCGATACGGAGGCTGCGGAAGTCCTCTTCGACGGTTTCCTGAAACTGTATATCGAGAGTACAGATGATGAGCAGGACCATGACGATGTAATCCTTCCGGAACTTCACGAAGGCGACATGATGGAAGAGCGCGGAATCGCGGCAATGTGCAGGTTCACTGCACCTCCCGCCAGATTTTCGGAGGCCACCCTGGTCAAGAAGCTCGAAGAACTTGGGATAGGGCGTCCGTCCACATATTCCCCGACCATCTCCACCCTGACGGAAGGCCGCGGCTACATCATGAGAGGGGACAAGGAAGGCGAGAAGGTGAAAGTCACGGATTACATGCTGTCCGGCGGCAGGATATCCTCTTCTGAAAGGACAGAGACTGTCGGTGCGGAGAAAGGGCGTCTTCTGCCTCAGGAGATAGGAATGATAGTGTCCGATTTCCTTGTGGACAAGTTCGAGCGGATACTCGATTACGGATTCACGGCCGATGTGGAGAAGGAGTTCGACCAGATAGCTGCGGGCGACATGAAATGGGAGAGTCTCATTTCGTCTTTCTACTCCGCTTTCCACGAAAAAGTGGAGGAGACCCTGAACAGCAAGGAATACAGCCATGTCAGCAGGGAGCTTGGCACAGATCCGTCCGACGGTCTGCCGGTCGTCGCGAAATTCGGAAAATACGGCTCCTATATCCAGAAAGGGGACGGGGACGAGGGGCTATATAGCGACGAGTGCTTCCTAAGTTCGCTCAACCTCGTCGGCGAGCGGCCCGCCAAAGCCCTTGCCAAGTTCCGCTACCGCTCGCAAAGCGTCGAGGCGTCGGTCGAATATCCCTCCGAGGGGACCGCCCGCCTCCTTTACCTCAAGGAAGCGAAAGCGGTGACCCCGGGGCAATACGCCGCCCTCTACGCCGAAGACGGCCGCCTTTTGGGCGGGGGACAGATTTCCTCCGTCTTCCGCCATGGTGAGAGGAGAGGCTGATGGATAAGCTCAAGGAACGGGTCGAGCGGGAAGTGAAGCCCCGCCCCCGGGGCGGGAAGGCCCCGCTTTGGGTTTTCCTCGTGGCCCTCTTCCTTTTCCTCGCCCTCCTGACGGCCGGGATTTTCCTCTACTTCGCCCTGATCTAAGCCCTTTTCGAGGTCATCAAACATGAAAAAGAAACTGTTCCTCTTGCCAATCCTTGCCATCGCCCTCTCCTCTTGCGACTACGTCGAGGGCCTCTTCGGGAGCCTTTTCCCCTTCTCGTCGGAAAGCCTTTCGCCTTCTTCCTCCATTGAGAGTTCCTCCTCCGTCTCTTCTTCCTCCCTTTCCTATGCCGAAGGGGAGATGGCCGAGGTATCCATCCACTTCCTCGAGCTCGGGAACCAGTACACCGGCGATTGCATCTACATCAAGGCCGGGGAAAACGACATCCTCATCGACGCCGGGAGCCGGAAGGGCTCGGCCAAGGCCATCCGAAGCTACCTTGAGGACGCGAATCGGGGTGGGGCCTACGTCGAGGACGGGAAGCTCGAATACGTCATCGCGACCCACGCCCACCAAGACCACATCGCCGGCTTCGTCGGAAGCAAGGACGGCGATTCCCGGGACGGGATCATGTATTCCTTCAAAATCGATAACCTCATCGACTTCTCCTACTACGATACCGGGGACGTCGTCTTCGACAATACCCAGGTAACCTATGAAGAAAATGACGGCCTTACGGCCATCTACGAGGAATACCTCGAGGCGAGGAACCATTTGATCGCCGAAGGGACCTCCTGGAAGACGGCGGGGCAGCTCTTTAAGGAAGGGAAGACGGTCTTCCCCCTCGGCCCCGGGGTCGAGCTCGACCTCCTCTACAATTTCTTCTACGACCACACTTCCGCCGACGTGAAGGAACTCGACCCGAGCTATACGAAAAGCGGCTTCTCGAGCCAGAACGACTGCTCGGTGAGCGTCCTCCTCCGCCAGGGGAGCCGTTCCTTCCTTTTCACCGGCGATAGCGAAGAGTATGCCGAGCATAGCCTCGCGACGGGCAACGACCTCCCGGAGGTCGACCTCTTCAAGTGCGGGCATCACGGTTCCTACACGGCGAGCGGGGAGGAACTCCTTTCCATCGTGAAGCCGAAAAGCGTCGTCGCCTGCTGCTGCGCCGGGAACCAAGAGTACGCCTCCGACCCCCTCCATTCCTTCCCAGCGCAGGAGGCCATCGACCGCATCGCCCCTTATACCGACGACTTCTACGTCACGACCCTCGGGAGCTGGGAGGATAGTTCCTTCTTCGAGCCAATGAACGGAAACGTCGTCTTTTCCTACGACCGCTTCGGTAACCTCGTAAGGAGCTTCTCCCATAGCGACCTCAAATTGAAGGACACCTCTTGGTTCAAGGAAAACCGGGAATGCCCGGAGGCTTGGAAGGAAGAAGGAGCCTGAAAAGGGGCGGCGGTAGGCCGCCCCCGTCGATAGATACGTCCCTGGCCCCGGTGATCCTGTGGGGAACGCCGGTCGTGGGTTATTAGAAGAAAGGAGGCAGCTCCCAGCCTCCGAGTTAACAAATGTATGAGTCCTATCGCCCCCTAACGTCCCGGGGAAGCGAGCGGTCGGAGAGCTTACCCGATTGCCTAGTATTTAACCTATTTATACAAATGTTCAATTAATACTTTGCGATTTTTACAAAAACTTGCTTCTTCCTTCCTTCGGGCGCATTATCTTGCCGGGAAAGAAGCCCCCTAAGGGGGCGAGCCACTCCCCTCGTCGCGGATAGCCCCGCCGTCCTTCCGCGTTAAGGAAGCAAATGAGCGCACCTCGGTGAAGGAGGATGGTACCGCGCCGGCCCCCGGCGTTCCTCCGTTCGGGGTTTTTCTTTCTCAAGGAGGAATTATGAAAGCGTTAGGCGGAAACGAAATCAGGAGGCGGTGGATCGCCTACTTCGAGAAAAGGGGGCATCGCTATGTCCCGGGCGTGAGCCTCATCCCCCAGGGCGACAAGTCGCTCCTATGGGTCAATGCCGGGGTCACCGGCCTCAAGAAATACTTCGACGGGAGCGAGATTCCTCCTTCCCGGCGGATCGTGAACGTCCAGAAGTCGATCAGGACCAACGACATCGAGAACGTCGGGCGGACGGCCCGTCACCATACCTTCTTCGAGATGCTCGGGAATTTCTCGATCGGGGATTACTTCCGGAAGGAAGTGATACCCTGGGCGATGGAGATCCTCACCGACCCGGAGGAAGGTTTCGGCCTCCCTCTTAAGCGGCTTTACGCTACCTATAACCCCGCCGACTTAGAAAGCCGGGAGCTATGGATCAAGGCCGGGATGGCCGAAGATCACCTTATTCCCCTCGAAGGGAACTTCTGGCAGATCGGGGAGGGCCCCTGCGGCCCGAACACCGAGGTGTTCTTCGACCGCGGGGAGAAGTACGACCCCGACGGCCTTGGGAAGAAACTCCTCGAGGAAGAATTCGAAAACGACCGCTACATCGAGATCTGGGGCATCGTCTTCTCCCAGTTCGAGGCCGAGAACGGGGTGCCGCGGGAGAAGTACAAGGAGCTCCCGAGCAAGAACATCGATACCGGGGCCGGGCTTGAAAGGATTGCCTGCATCCTCCAGGGGACGGAGACCAATTTCGAGACCGACCTCTTCATGCCGATCGTCGAGGCGGCCAAGCGCCTATCCGGAGCGCCCTACGAAGGCGAGGCCTTGATGTCCTACCGCGTCATCGCCGACCACGCCCGGTGCTTGACCTTCGCTTTGAGCGACGGGGCGGAGTTTAGCAACGACGGCCGCGGCTACGTCCTTCGCCGGATCCTCCGCCGGGCCATGCGCTACGGGCAGAAGATCGGCCTCCATGGCCCCTTCCTCCACCTTCTCGTCGATAGCGTCGTCGACATGTACGACGGCTTCTATCCCGAGCTACTGGCCCACCGCGAGAAGGTCAAGGCCCTCATCCTCAACGAGGAGAAGCGCTTCGAGGCGACCCTCGAAAGCGGGGAGCGCCTTCTCGAAGGCTACCTCGCTTCCGGGCACGGGCTCACTGGTGAAGAAGCCTTCAAGCTCTACGATACCTACGGCTTCCCCCTTGAGCTGACCGTCGAGATTGCCGGCGAAAAGGGCCTCGAAGTCGATACCGCCGGCTTCGAGAGGCTCATGGAAGAGCAGCGGGAGCGGGCAAGGAAGGCCCGCGGGGAGATCGAGAGCTTCCACCGCCAGAGCAAGGACCTCCTCGCCTTCAAGGAGCGGGGGAACTTTACCTACGAGAGCAAGGCCCTCCAAAGCCGGGCCATCGGCCTTTTTGCCGACGGGGTCCGGGTCAAGGAATTGACCTCCAAGGGCGAGATCGCCTTCCAGGAGACTCCCTTCTACGTCGAAAGCGGGGGCCAGGTTTCCGATATCGGCGTCATCCTCGGGGAGGGAGTGAAGGCCCGGGTCGTCTCGATGGGGAAGACTCCCTCCGGGACGCCCCTCCACCTCGTCGAGGTCGAGGAAGGGAAGCTCGAGGAAGGGAAGGAATATCTCCTTCAGGTCGATGAACTTCGCCGCCGCCTCATCGAGCGGAACCATTCCGCCACCCACCTTCTCCACGCCGCCCTCAGCCGCGTCCTCGGCCACGTCGAGCAGAAAGGCTCCTTCGTTGGGCCCGACTATCTCCGCTTCGACTACGGCTTCGAGCGGAAGCCGACCCCCGAGGAACTAAGGGAAATCGAGGCCGAGGTCAATCTCAAAATCGCCGAGGGAATCGAAGAAAAGACCCTCGTCCTTCCTATCGATGAGGCCCGGAAGCTCGGGGCCGAGATGGAATTCGAGGAAAAGTACGGCGACCTCGTAAGGGTCGTCACCTTCGGGACCTACTCGCGGGAGTTCTGCGGGGGGACG
>CASEWT010000065.1 GCA_949291655.1 uncultured Bacillota bacterium | reverse complement strand
GGTTTAAAAGAAAGGAGCATTTGCCTTCAACGTTCTTCAGAATTGACGTTTCAGCATCTTGTCCATTTGATCTAAATCCTATTTCACAAAAAAGCGGTAAACCGAACTTTTGTTAAGTACATGTTTCATTTATAGGATATGCCATGTGGGTGGATGAACAGAAACCACATGCCGATTTGTTAGCTAATACCCCCAATACTATGCTTTGGGTTGCCGAAGTTATCGGATTGAATTACGCATGATGGTGGCGGTAAGAAAAGGTTCGAGAAAAAGTAAGCCCTTGAACCATCGCTTTCGTAGAGGACAGTTGCCTCGAAATCATCGGCGAATGGGCCTTTTCGAATTGTTCATTCTCCTCGATCGTCATCCCTTCCAGCGTCCTTTCGATCGGGAACTCGGCCTTCGGCGGCAATTGGTCCTTGACCTCTATCTTCATCGACGCCGTTAGCAAGCCCGATGGTTGGAGCGACACCCGGGACCGTGGCCTGAACCAGGACGCCGAGGTTTATTGGGGCGGGGAATGGACGATGGTCGACGGGGTTCCGACCCCGAGGTGAAAGGCGAGGCCTTGCCCCGATAGCCGCCCGCAGGGGGAGCCGGGGGCCGTTTTGTCCGACCCTTACGAAGCAATATAGGCAAAAAGGGTACCCGAAAGGGAAGAAGGCGCCGTTGCCTTGCCTGGGGCACTGGTTTTGGCCTCGGGGATTTTCGGTCGTGAATTTTCTTTGCAATCAATGGTAAAATCCTTGGCGTTAAAGGACCGAAGCCCCTCCTAAGGAAGCGGACGGCGGTTACCGCGGCGAGAAGCCCAGCCGGAAGGCTGAGCGGGGCTCATCGGCCTTTGAGAGAGGAGAACCTGCCATGAAGTGGGAGTTCAACGAAGGGGAAGGGCGGCTTGCCATCGCCTTGGAAGATGACGATTTGGCCTATCGCCTAAGCAAGGAACTCCCGGACTTCCTCTACGACGGGAAGAAGGCGGCGGTGAAGGAAATCCGCGTCTCTGGCGGGACCATTGAGGCCGTCGGGCGGCATTGCTTCAGCGCTTTTCCGAACCTTCGGCGGATCGTTTTCGCGGCGAAGGTCTATTGCATCGAGCCGGGAGCCTTCTTTCTCCTCCCGCGGCTTCGGGAGGTCGTCTTCGAGGGGGCGGTCCTCGCCATCCTCGGTGGCGCCTTCGACGGTTGCCCCTCCTTGCTTCCCCCGACGGTCGACCGCGGGACGATGGCTTCCTCGGAAGCCCTCGAGGACGGGGCTTTTTCCCGGCGGAAGGGAAGGAAGGACCCTCTTTTTTCCAAAGGGGAAGCCCGAAAGCGCTTCGCCTTTGGCCGGAAGTCCTTCAAGTTCGCGAAGAGGAAGGGGATGAAAGTCCTCCGCCCGCGCGGGGAAGAGCGCGATCTCCCTAGCAAATACCTCATCCCGCCCGAGGGGAAGGTGGCCTTCCTCGACGGGGAAAGCTTTAAGGGCGATTACGGCTATTCCTTCCGGAAGCCTCTCTACGTACCGGGGAATTTCGCCTTCGCGGCCCCGCCCTTCGATGACGACTTGTCCTTGTCCAACCTCTACCTCGGTCCCTCCCGTTCCCCCAAGGGAGGGAGGGAGCAATGGCTTTCCGCGACAACGGCTTCCCCGATGTTCCATGCCCGCCTCGGCCTCCCCGGACTGACCTTCGGGAAGGCGAAAAGCTACTACGCGGAAGCCGACTTCTCTTCGTTTCCTTACGACCGGGAGGTCGCTTCGCTCTATTGGGAAAAGCATCGGAAGCTGGCGCCCGGAGGCGTTTCGGACAATTTCCTTTTCCTCGCCGCCGCCTTCGGCTTTTTTGGCGCTTACGGCGCCTTGCTGAGGGCCGCCCGTCCCTTTTTCGAGGACTTTCTCCTCGCCCGGGCCCGGGCCCTTTACGCCGAAATCGGCTTTTCGGCCTTCCAGGGGCTCCTTTCCGAGCTGGACGATAGCCCCTTTGCCAAAAAGCTCTTGGCCTCCTTCCTCGGGGAGTCGAATCTCAACTTCGCTCCTCTGGCCGTCTCCTCGGGCCTCTTTTCCTCGGCCGAGCTCCTCGAAGCTTTCCTCCCGATGGCCGAGGCCGGATCCTTCCACGCCCTCTACCAGTATCTCGGCTCCTGCCCGCCCCTTGACTACGAGGACCTCCCCTTCTTGCTGCAGTCGCGCCTTCAAGCCATCGCGAAGAAGGGCTTCGACTTCCGGAAGCTCCCCTGGCTTAAGAAGGCCCCTTTCGAGAAGCTGAAGAAGGGCCGCGAAGACCCTTCCTTCCGGGCCGAGGAAATCGCCAAAGCCGTCTCCGGCTTCAACGCCGCCGGCTTCCTGAAGACCTATCTGGAGGCCTATTACGAAAAGGAACCCGCCCGCTTCGAAGAGGATTTCCTTTCGCCCACCGGACCGGGGCCCCGAGCCGTCGTCTCGCGGCTCATCGTCCTTAAGGCCATCCCCTCCTTGGAGGCCGAAGGCGAAAAAGACATCGGCCTTCTTCTCAATCTTTACCGCGATGCCCTCGCGGCGGAGAACCCGCCCGCCTCCCTCGTCAAGGCATTCGACGCTTTCGCGAAGCGGCATTCGGCCGTTCCCGAGGTTCGGAAGGAAGGGAAGAAGCTGGCCTCTTTCCTGAGCGAGGAGACCAAGGCCGGGATTTTCTCCCCCGAGGATTGGGTCAAGGACATCAAGCAGGGGCTCAAAGGCTCCGATCGTTCCTCCCTAAGGGCCGGGGTCAAAAGCCTCGTGTTCGCCTTGGTCTCCCTCGACGATGCGGCGGTGGAGGAAGGGAAGGGCCCGCTCCTCGACCTTTGCGCCCGCGCCGGGAAGAAACTCAAGGGCTGCCGGTCGCTCGGGATCAAGTGGGCCGAAGTCTTCTCCCCGCTCGCATCCCTTCCTGCCGGGCGCCGGCCCTTCATCGACGCCTTATTCCGCAATTTGGCCGGGGGCGGCGATTTCAAGAACGGGTTCTTCTACAATTTCCTTCTGGCCAAAGGGTATCTTTCCGATCCCACGCGTTCGAAGCTCGACATCGCCAAGGCCATCTTCAATGAAGGCCATCCCGAGCGTTATGTCTTCTACATGGTCCGCCTCTCAATCGAGGCCGGAAAGGGCGATGCCGGCGCCCGGGAAGCCCACGAATGGTTCGCGGGCGAGCTGGCCCTGGCCGAGAAAAGGAAGGAGCATCTCGAGAAAATGTTCCAAAAGGACGAGCGGACGGAAGTCCTTCTCGCGGCCGCCTCCGAATACGAAAAGATCCTCGCCCGGGAAGAGGAAAGGAGGAAAGCCGCGGAAGCAAGCCGGGAGAAGGCTTCCCCCGATAGGGGAGGGAAAGGGGCAAAAAAGGCCCCGGCCGTCGCCCCAACCCCCAAGGAAGCGTCCCCGAAGAGGCCCTCCGCGGAGGAGAAAAAGGCCGAAAGCCTCGGGGAAAGGAAGGCTCGCGCTTCCCTTTTCGACGACGTCCCGTCTCCTTTTGCCGGCAAGGCCTTCAAGCACGTCTCTTCCCATGCCGCGACCCTCTCCTGGCTATTGGCCCAAGGGAAGGAGTACCGCCGGGAACGGAACGATTTCGTCCGGCAGCTCGTCTACGAGGAGCCCCTGGACCTGATTTCGGCCCTTCCGGCCCTCGAAAGGCTAGGCTATTACGAAATGCTCGGGAACATCTATCTTTTCGGTCCCCAGGGCATCGAAAGAGACGCCGTGAAGGCCCATTCCTTCTTCCTGAAGGCCTACGAAGCGACCCGGAGCCGCTTTTCCATCGAGAAAAGCGAGAAGATCGCCGCAACCATCCGCCTCATCGAAGGCCGTCTTCCCGAACTCAAGCGGGGATCCGCCGTCCTCGAGGGAGACACCCTGGCCGACGTCCGAAAGGCCCTTCGGGATTTCTCTTCCGAGGTCAGCGCCCTCCTTTACCGGGCGTCGGGGGTCAGCGTCGCCGTCGATGTCCGATATCGCTACGAGGTCCGCTTCCCTTTCGAGGCTCCCCCCTACGTTCCCGCCTTGGTCATCGGGGTGTTCCAGGACGTCGGGCTTTTCGGCCGCGGCAACATGGGAAATTGGCTCGAGCTCGGAAGGACCCACTCCCGGGAGTGGGATTTCGCCGAGGAGCTGGAAGGCCGCCCCGTCCTCAAGGCGGCCCTCGATTCCGAGGAAGTCTACGCCTCCCTCGGGCTCAGCGATCAGATGAGGGTCGACCGCCTCCGGGAGCTGAGGAGATCTGCCCGCGACCTCGACTCCTTCGAGACGGGCGACCGTTCCCGGGCTCTCATGCACGATGCCGCGTCCGCGGCCATGCGCGAGGTTTTTCTCAGTCCGATGGCCCGAAACGTCGTGTTTTTCCTCGACGGGAAGGACGGCCGGATGCCGATCAAATCATTCAAGCTGAACGTCTGGAACAACTCCTTCTCGAACGTGAAAGACCGCTTTCTTCTCGACGAGGTCTGGTACCGCCTTTGATCGCTTCCCGGGAGAAGAGGAAGGACTGAGGAAGACAAAAACCCCCGTTCCCTCATGGGCCCGCCCGCCTCGTAGGGGACGCCGATTAAGAAAGTCTCCTCCCCGTCGCGGAAGGCGAGTTCGTAGACGGTCGAGGCCGATATCGTGTCGCCCCCGCGCCTTGCCCGAGCTCCTCGACAAAATCGTCGAAGCTGGCGCTTTCCCGCGCCTTCGAATTCGCTACAATTTCCATGGGCCTCCTTGTTGTTTGTTGACGAAACAATTGCGAGGCCGTTTTTATTTCCTGCCTACTATTTTGAAATGCAGCCCCCGTTTCCTAGGGCGATTGACGGCTTTTCGATGGCTTGCGATAATGCCGGCAAGGAAGTCCTATGAGCAAGACCACCGGAAATGACGGCCGTGCAGAGTTTAATGGCCTTCTCGTCGACGAAGTTCTCCGCGGGAAGGAAGCCTCCCACGAAATGGGCGAATATAACGAGTTCGCGGTTTCCGGCCTTTTCCCGGCCGCCTCCGAAGAGGAGTCGTCCAGCTCGGAGGAAAAGGAGTCGACTTCGAAGGCGATGGGCCTCGTTACGGCCGTCGGGATGGGCGCTGGGATCGGGGGCATCGTCGTCGGGACAATCGCCGCCCTCGCCCTTTCCCTGACCTACCTTCCGGCGGAGACTATCGTCGGCATCGGGCAAGCCCAATGCTATTTCGAGCTGGCCAACGGGAGCTACGAGGACATCGCCATCCGCTTGGAAGAGGAAAGCGGTGCTCCATTTCAGCAAATCGAACTCGAGAGGACCCCAGAGGAGAACCTTTACGTGGCTTCCTTCAGCGGCTTATCTCCCGATTCAGCCTATTCGCTCGTCGGAGTCGACGGCAAGGGGCGGGAAATCGACCTCGGGGCCGATGCCTCTTTCCGGACTTTGCCGATCCCTTCCTACGAAGTCGAGGTCG
>CASEWT010000064.1 GCA_949291655.1 uncultured Bacillota bacterium | reverse complement strand
GGAAGCTCCTTTTGCGACCGATTACACGATCGAGGAAATCATCGCCCTTACCCAAAGCGACCTCGAAGTCCTTCGCGGCAATAGCTACGGCCTCGAGACCGATAGCGGGAAGACCGACATTCAGACCGGGACCCGTTCGGGCATTTGCCTGGCCTGGAGCGGCGACGCCATCTACTCGATGGACACGGCCGAGGAAGAGATGGGCATCGAGCTCTACTATTCGGTACCGAAGACCGGCGGGAACATCTGGTTCGACGGCTGGGTCATCCCCAAGAACGCCCCGAACGTCGAGTACGCGAACAAGTTCATCGACTTCCTAAGTGACCCGGAGATCGCCGCCTACAACATGGACTACATCGGCTACACCCCCTTCATCGCCGGCGACGACATCGTCGAGAAGGCCAAGGAGTGGTACGACGAGAAGACGTGGGCCATCGAGGAGGACCCCTCCCTCCTTGAAAGCGTCTCCGACTGGGACGCCTATGCCGAGGAGGAAGGCTGGCTCAAAGTCGACCTCTCCTACTTCTTCGAAGGCTCCTTGAGCGAAGGGGAGGATGCCATCTTCTACACGACGGAGATCCAGCCGGTGACCGGGACGAACCTCCACGGGGAGGAAGAGACCGTCTACGTCGGGCGGCAGTTCCTCGCCCAGTACCCGACGATCGGCCTCCCGGGCAATCTCGACATCATCCCCGGCCTCGCCGTCATGGAAGACTACGGGGACAACAACGAGTACGTCCTTAGGATGTGGGAAAACGTCAAGGCCTCGGGAGTTCTCGAACCTTGGATCATCGTCCTCTTCGTCATCGAAATCGCCCTTGCCCTCGGCATCGCTTCCTACTTCATCGTAAAGAAGCAGCTCTCCCTCCATCAGCGGAAGAAGCGGCGGGCCGCGAATTGAATGAAGATCAGCCCTTGAGCGGAGCGAAGGCTTCCCCAAGGGCTTTTCTTATCCCTTCTAGAAGGCGCGGGTCGTCGAGATAGGAATTGGATGCGAGAAGGGCGAGGAAAGTAGGCGAGGACTTCCGCCAATAGAAAGCAGAAACTGTTTTCCTAACCTCATCGAGGAGGGGGCCGCTTTCCCCGTAAAGGGCTGCCTTTTCGCGCTTATCCTTCAATTCCTGGAATTTCAGCTCGGCCCCGAGGGGTTCGATGAGGGAAAGGAAGAGGGAAGCCTTCTCCCTTGTTTCGGGGGTAAAGGAGAGGAGCTCCTTCTTGAGGCGCATTTCGAAGGCAAGAAGCGGCTCGATGGCCACGGTCTTCGGAAGGGCCATTAGAAGGCTTCGGAGGGTTTTCTTACGGCTTTGGGGACCGAAAGGGAAGGCCTCGAAGCGAAGAATGGCGAAAAACTCCTTGAGATCGCTTTCTTCCAAGGGCCTTTTCCGGCGGTTTAGCCGGGCGAGGAAAAGGCGGGCCCTCGTCTTCCTCTCCTCAGGAGAGAGGAGCCGATAGTCGGGATGGCTCTCGGCCTTGGCTGGTCGGCCGCGACTTCTTACGCCTGTTCCGGGAAGGCGGTTATCGGAAAGAAGGGAGAGAAGGAACGCCCGTTCGAAAAAGGAAGGCCGATTTTCTTTGAACATCTGCTTCATCCTCTCCTTTTCGTTGACGGAAAGAGAGGGGCTTTCGACTATTGCTTTGAGGAGGCGGGAGGAAGGTTCTTCGAGGTCAGCGAAAGGGTGGAGAGACGAATAGAGACGATAGGCGTTTTTCCCTTTCTTTGGACGGGAGAGCTCTCGGGCGGCGGCCCGGGAAATCTTGGTTGGCACGTTCGACTTTCCGGACAGTAAGCGCGAGAGAAAAGCTTCGTCGAAAGAAAATTCCCTTCCGAATTGGTTAACGATTCCAGAAGCTTGGATCAGAGGTTTGAGAAGGGCATTGAGGATGTCCGAGCGGGTCATTTCCCCACATCGTCCATCCAAGAAGACATTCAAGTATACCGAGACAGAAAAACGTTTTTCCATCGTTACTATATTATAAAAGAAACAAAAAACAGACAAATGCTAAACGGAATTTTGATCCTCTTTGCCGAGATGGAGAACATCTAGGAAAAGAGAATCCGCTTCTCTTCCTAGGGAAAAGGTTGAATGGCTAGAACCCCCCTGGGCGTGTATAGTTTCCTTAAATGAAAGGTATTCCCCCGATGAACAAAAAAGCCTTGGCCTATTTTCAGTCCGGCGGTCCGACGACCGTCATCAATTCCTCCCTCTATGGCGTGATCGCCGAATCCTTCAAGCATCCGGAAATCGGGGGCATCTACGGTTCCCTTTATGGCGTCGAGGGTCTCATTGACGATAATCTCGTCGACCTTCGGAAAGAAGACCTCGAGCAAATCGAGCTCCTGAAGCAAACCCCGGGAGCGGCTCTCCATAGCAGTCGGAAGAAGCTTCCGGGCGTCGAAGATCCCCTCTTCGGGAAGATCATCGCGACCATCGAGCGGCGGAATATCGGCTATCTCCTCGTCAATGGCGGCAACGACACGATGGACACCTGCTATCGCCTCGATTCCTTCTTCAAGGAAAAGAAGATGGACGTGAAGGTCATCGGCATTCCGAAGACGATCGACAACGACCTCATGGCCACCGACCATTGCCCGGGCTATGCCTCAGCGGCTCGCCACGTCCTCAACTTCGTGAAAATGGCCGTCGTCGATGGGCAAGCTTACCGGCGCGGGAAGATCGTCCTCGTCGAAATCATGGGGCGTAACGCCGGCTGGCTTACGGCCTCGGCCGACCTTCTTGACGAGGACGAGCGTCCCGACCTCATTTATCTCCCCGAATCCCCCTTTTCCCTCGAGGCCTTTTTGAAAGAGGTAAAGGAAGTCTATGACCGGAAGGGGTATGCCGTAGCTGTCTTGAGCGAAGGCCTCGACCTCCCGCGGAAAAATGCCGGCGGAACCGACTCCTTTGGCCATTCCTCCCTTGAGGGGGTCTCCATCCACCTGGCCGAGGAAATCAAGGGTAGGCTCGGCATCGGGGTCCGCTCGATGGAGCTTTCCCTGCCCCAGCGGGCCGATCCGATCCTCGCCTCGAAAATCGATATCGAGGAGGCCATTCTCCTCGGCAAGGAAGCGGTGAAGGCCCTATTGGCCGGGGAGTCCGGCAAGATGGTGGCCATCAAGCGCCTTTCCAGCGACCCCTACCGCCGGTCGGTCTTCCTCGCCCAGAAATTCTTCCCCCGCGAATGGATCGTCTCCTCTTCGCGGCTTAGCGACGAGTTCCGTGACTATCTCCGCCCCCTCGTCAAGACGGCTACCCACGTCCAGTACGATGGGGATGGCGTCTTCCTAAGCGCGAAGCTCCGCCTCGAAAAGGTCTTATAAGAGGGGATCGAGGCGGTCGCGTTACCTTTTTGTGGCGAAAGAAAGCGGGATTGCTATAATAGCGGGGCCGCATCCGTAGCCAAGCGGTAAGGCACGTGACTGCAACTCACCAACCGCCGGTTCGATTCCGGCCGGATGCTCCAAAACAAAATGCCTCGATTCGATTCGGGGTTTTTGTTTATTCAATTTGGATTATTGGCCTTTCTTCACAAGGATGGCCTTTCGGAAATAGGAAAAATCGCCAACCTTTAATGCCGTGAGCAATAGTTGGAGGTTGCTTGCGCAGTCGTCCTTTTGATACATCGTCGAAAGTTCATGGGCATTTTCCAGAAGCGCTTCCTATGAATATACGTCCTCATAGCTGTATTTCATCAGCTTTAGCTGCCAGCTTGCCGCATTGTACTTCTTCTCGGGATTCCGGCCAATTTCATCCCAATAGGCGTGGAGAAGATTGGTATTGGCCGTTTTCGAAGGGACCAATTTGCCCCTTATCTCCGCTGGTTTGGCCGGTCCTAATAGGTAAAAAAGAAGGATATTCGGATTGGTGCAGAGACTGATGCTTTCGACGGCCTGAATCGACCCTAGAACGGCTTTTAGAGAGTTTCTTACTCGGCAAAACGGGGAATCTTGTTCCTTTTGGCGTCCGTCGACATCATAAACGCAAAAGATGGCATCATAGCGATCGTTGGAAAGGGCATCTTGGAAGAGGGGAGGGATATTCAAGGCTCCCTTTGCATTCGTTATGCTTAAATTTATGGCTTCCGCCTTGACGCCTTTTTCTTTGACGATATCGAAAAAGGCCTCCTCTTCGTTTCCTTCGACAACCAGAAGGACGTTCAGCATCGTTTCTTCTCCAGAACCATGAGGAGTTCTTTTACAAATGACGGTGCTGGAACGTCGCCGAAATCGCCGTGGTTGTATCTCTTTACCAAGGAACTTCCTTCTCTTAAGTGTTGGTCATTAGCCTTAAACGCTGATAGAGGAGTGAGATTTGCGGTGTTTTTCTCGCGGAAGACAAAATAAATCTGTTCTTTGCGGAGAAGGTTTTTGGAGTCAATGAGAAGGAGGTCATGGGCAGTGAACAAAATCTGCCCCTTTGTGTTTCTGAGGTTGTTAAAGAGGCTAGTGATAGCCCTTGTGAGGCTATAGTGAAGACCATTGTCCAACTCGTCGACGACGAGCAATTTGCCTTCCGTTAGGGCGTCGTAGACAAATGAAGCGAGGGCTTCGATTTTTTTGGTTCCTGACGAGTCGTAGAAAAACGAGGGGACCTTTTGACTCCCATAAGAAGTCATGAGCTTATAAGGCTCGACCATCGCCTCGATCATCGAAAGGGCCGCCTCGTTCACCTGCTCTTCCGAATTCATGAAGACCGCGTTTTCGACATAGTCAAAATCGGTTACCGAAATATCGGCTGCTTTGACGAAAGATTTGACGAAGCGGCATTTATCGGGATCCTTGCTTTTTAGGAATTCAATTGTGTGTCCAATGGGGATGTTGTACATGCGGATCGGCACGATGAAGTCGGCACATCGGGCTAAAGAATCCTTCCACTCCTTGAGGGCTGAAAACGATCCGCTATTCACCTCAACGGTCGACATGAAGGGCCGGTCGCGCGGAAGGACATCCAAAAATTCCGACATATCGTTGCGGAGGACAATCAGTCGCCTTTCTGGGATGCAGCGTTCGAAGACAGTCTTTTCGCCGGTAGAAGTGCGATAGAAACGGATGTTCGAAAGTTTCTCAAAGAGGAACTCTTTTCGGCTTGAATCGTAAATTCCTTCGTATTTCAGCCACCCTTTCCCGTCGTCGTTGTCAAAGACAATAGAGAATGAAGTGGGGCCTTGGTCCCCAAAGATATCGCGATTGCAAACGATATTGCCCTGAGAGGAGAGGATCGATTTGATCATTTGCAAGAGGGAAACAATGTTCGTTTTGCCTGAATTGTTCGATCCGTAAATCGCGAGTGCTTTTAGAACGTTGGTCCCATCGAGGGACACTGAGTTGGAGAGGAGGTGCCTTGTTCTCTTGTCGGCCTTGAAATAAAGGGAGTTTGTGCCTTTGAAAAGGCGGTAATTGTTGAAGGTCACTTCCAAGATCATAATCTTATGCCTCACCAAGAAGATACCACCAGATTATAAGATATGCAATAAAACGGCATAAACAATAATCATTGGGTAATTGCCCTGAATTCCATGGTGGCGGTTGGGCGATTTCGCCCTTGCAGGGGCTTCGGCAGATGGCTATTATTATCGGGCTATCCCGAAAGGGAGATGCATGCGCCGGTAGCTCAGTTGGATAGAGTATCAGACTACGAATCTGAGGGTCACGAGTTCGAATCTTGTCCGGCGCGCCATCGGGATGTAGCGCAGCTTGGTTACCGCGTCTGCTTTGGGAGCAGAAGATCGCGGGTTCGAATCCCGCCATCCCGACCAAGCTGCGAATGAGCCGGCTAAAAGCCGGCTTTTTTATGCCCTTCGCCTTGCTCTTAAGGTAGAATCACCCCGGTAAGGAAGGAAAGATATGTCCAGCATCGTTGTTTATTTCTCTCACACCGGCGAAAACTATTCCAAGGACGGCATTAAGGACCTCAAGGTCGGCCACGTCGACATTCTCGCCCACATCATTGCCGAGGAGCTCAACGCCCCTCTTTTCCGCCTCGTTCCGCTCGAACCCTATCCCTTCGATTACCAGTCGACGGTCCGCCGGGCCCGGGAAGAATACGATAACGGGGCCCGCCCGGCCTTCGACGAAACGAACATGCCTGACTTTGGGCAATATAGCGACATCTACCTCGGCTACCCGAACTGGTTCGGCTCCTTCCCGCGGATCGTCGCGACATTCCTCGATAAGGTCGATCTCGACGGCAAGGCCATCCACCCCTTCGTCACGAGCGGTGGTTCGGGCATTTCCTTCTCCGACCGGGAAATCAAGAGCTTTGAGCCCTTTGCCGACCTTTGCAAAGGCCTTTCGGTCGATGGGGATGCGGTAACCGATGCCCGGCCCCTGGTCGCCAAGTGGCTCGGTAAGTAAGACGGCGTCTAGCGTAAGGCAGCCCCCGGGCTGCTTTTTTCGTTCCGAGCATATCGAGTGACCCATCGTTAACTTAGAAGTATGATGGCCGTGGAGGTAAATGAAATGAACCTAAGGAAAGTATCGATTGTCGGCGACGGGGCCGTCGGAAGCTCCATCGCCTTTGCCCTCTCCAGCGGGCACGCGGTCAATGAGATCGTCATCGTCGACTTGAACCACGAGAAGGCGGAGGGCGACGCCCTCGACATCGCCGATGGAATGTCCCTCGTCTCGGTTCCGAAGACGATCCGGGCCGGCTTTTACGAAGACATCGTGGGGAGCCACATCGTCGTCATTGCGGCCGGGGCCGCCCAGAAAAGCGGAGAAACGAGGCTGGATTTGCTGAAGAAAAACGCATCCATCGTCCTTGACGTTGCCAAAAAGATCAAGCCATATCTCGACGAAGGAAGCATCGTCCTCGTCGTTTCCAACCCCGTCGACATTCTCACCGACCTCGTCGCCCGGGAACTGGGGATTCCCCATAAACGGGTCATCGGATCGGGAACCGTGCTCGACACTTCCCGCCTCAAGGTGGCCTTGGCCAAGGAGGCCGGAGTCGACCCCCGGAGCGTCCACGCCTTCGTCATCGGGGAACATGGCGATAGCGAAGTCCCCCTCTTCTCCTCGGCGAGCATCGGAGGCCTCCCTCTTCATCTATACCTTCAAAGGGAAGGGAAGGACCCCTCCGTCCTTCATAAGATCCACGAAAGCGTCCGCGACGCGGCCTATGAGATCATCAAGAAAAAAGGCGCGACCTACTACGCGGTCGCCCTCGGGGTCGCCCGGATCGTCTCTGCCGTCCTCAACGACGAAGGAAGCGTCCTCACCGTCTCTTCCTACGTCGAGGATCTCGGCGGAGAGGGAGGGGTCTACCTTTCCCTTCCGGCCGTCGTGAGCGGGGCCGGCATTGAGAAAGTCCTTCTTCCGGTCCTTTCGGAGGACGAGAAGGAAGCCCTCATTCGCTCGGCGGAAGCTCTCCGCTTGAAGCGGGACTCGCTATAGGAACATCGGGCCTTTCCGTCCCTAGGAGGCGGGAAGGCTTTTTATTTAGCAAGAAGACGATGGCCCCTCCCCCGATGAGGGCGACGAGACCCTCGACGGCGAGCATCGCATAGAAGAGGGAAAGGGGCGGAAGGAAGAGGGGAAAAAGGTAGATGAAGAGAAGCGGCAGGAGAATGCTGCGGCAAAGGGAGATGACGACCGAAAGGCCAGTATTGTAGGTGGCAATGAAGAAATAAGCCCAAAAGACGTTGAGGGACAAAAAGAAGAAAGTTCCGGCATAGGGGAGGATGTAGTTCGACGCCGCCTCGAGGATCGAGGGCTCGGGGTTGGTGAGGAACAAAGAAGCCAGCTGCTCAGGGAAAAGAAGGGCCGCGACGGTGAAGACAAGGCCCAAGACGGCAGCCGAAGCGGTGCCGAGGCCGAGGAGTTTCCTCACCCTTTTCGGGCGATGGGCCCCGAGGTTGGCCCCGATGAGGGGCTGGCTCGCATGGGCTAAGCCATAGCTAAAGGAAAGGGCGACGAAGGCGAATTGGCCGATGACCCCGTAGATGGCAAGAGCCTCTTCTCCTTGGAAGAAAGAGACAATCTGCCGGTTCATGAAAACGGCGACGATTCCGGTCGCAGCATCGATGACGAAACTCGGGAAGCCGGAGGCAAATACCTCGGCGGCACGATGGAAAAAGTCGCTAGGAGAGGTGAGGCGGAGGCGCTTGGGGAAGAGGAAAAGGCGGACGAGGAGAAGTAAGCACGTCAGGCATTCGCTTCCGGCCGTCGCGATGCCGGCCCCATAGATCCCGAGGTCGAAAACGAAGACCAGAAGGTAGTCGAAGACAATGTTCCCGACCCCGCCGACGATGACGGCAAGGGAGGCATACAAGGGCGAGCCGTCGTTCCGGACGAAGGAGGTCAGGGCTTGGGAGAAGATGACGAAAGGTAGGACCCACTTGATCGGGAGGACGTAACGGAGGGCGAGTTCGAGGGTTCGCCCCTCGGCTCCGAAGAAGGAGAGGAGTGCTTCGTCGAAGAAAAGGAGGACCAGCCAGGCAAGGAGGGAAACGGTGAGGAGGAGAATCATCGTCACCGTGAAGTAACCCCGGGCCTTCTTTTCCTTTTGGGCCCCGAGGGAGGAGGCGATCCGCGTAGCCCCGCCGATGCCGAAAAGGAGCCCGAGGGAGAGGACGATTGTCCAGATGGGGACGAT
>CASEWT010000063.1 GCA_949291655.1 uncultured Bacillota bacterium | reverse complement strand
CCGCTCGTCGTGGTGAAGGAGTTCCGGAGGCCGTTGGTAATGAGCCGCCACTCATCGCGGCTCGCGACGAGGTTCGGCCAGACGTAGGAGTTCCAGGCCCCCATGAGCTTGAGGATGAAGATGGAAATGATCGTCGGGGCGGCGAGGGGAACCATGACCTGCCAGAGGAAGGACCAGTCGCTCTTGCCGTCGACCTTGGCTGCCAAGTAAAGCTCGTTGGGAATCTGCTTGAAGTTCTGGCGAAGGAGGTAGATGTAGAACACCGAGACCCAGAAGGGGACGATCATCGAGGCGAAGACGCCGACGGCGTTCCCAAGCCAGCCGAGGTAGCTGACCGTGATGTAGTTGGTGATGACCATCATCTCGCCCGGGATCATCATCGTCGCGAGGATAAGGATGAAGAAGAAGTCGCGTCCCTTGAACTCGAGCCGGGCGAAGGCGAAGGCCGCGAGGATCGTCGTGATCAAGGTGCCGAGGGTCGAGATGACCCCGACGATGATGGTGTTCCGGAGGTAAGTGACGAAGTCGAACCACTTGAAGACGTTGACGAAGTTGCTCCAAAGGACGGTGCTCGGGAAGAAGGTCTGCTGGGTTTGCCGGATCTCGATCGTCGACTTCAAGGACGTGTTGATCATCCAGTAGAAAGGGAAGAGGACGACGAGGGCCATGAAGAGGATGAAGGCGTAGGTCACGACGAGGGAGATGATCCGCCCCGCTTTCTGGGCCCGCTCGACCGTCTTGACCGACTGGCCGCTTTCCTGAAGGACGAGGACCATCCCAGTGACCTGCGTCTTGGCATAGGCCTTCGAGGAAATCATCTTCTGGTAGCGCCCGTCGGCCGTGAAGGAATGGAAGAACTTCCGGACGGCTTTCCAAGCGGAAGCCAACCGGGCCCGGTCCCGGGCCAAACGTTCCTTGAACGTCAGCTTGGGCTTCTTTTCCTTCTTTTCGCCGGTGCCCGCCGCCGCCTTCGTTTCGGCGGCTTCGGCTTTTTTCTTCTTTCGCGTTGCCATATCAGTAATGCACCCTCTTCTTGGAAACCCAGAATTGGATTCCGGTGAATATCAAGATCACGATGAAGAGCAGGATCGCTGCCGCCGCCCCGTACTGGACGTGGTTGTTCCCGATGGTGTCATAGATGTAGTAGACGACGGTGTACATGTTGTTGGTCGCGTCGGTGCCGCTCTTCCCAAGAAGACCGACGACGCTATCGTATTCTTTGAACGCCCCGATGAAGGAAGTGATCATTACGTAAAGGATTTGCGGGGAAAGAAGGGGGACGGTGACGTTCATGAGGGTCTTGAACTTGCCGGCCGAGTCGATCTTGGCAGCGTCGTAATACTGCTTGTCGATCCCGGCGAGGCCGGAAAGGAAGATGAGGATCTTGAAGGGCAAGGAGCTCCAGATGATGTAGACGCAAAGGGCAATCATCGCCTTCCACGTCGGCGCCCCTTGGTCGATCCAGGGGCTACCCATGTCGCCGATGATGAAGTTGATGATGCCGTTATAGTCGAATAGGACGGCAAAGACCATGCCGACGGCAATCGCGTTGGTGACGTAGGGAACGAAGAAGATGGTCTGGAGGACCTTCTGGAACTTGGGAATCGAGTTGAGCCCGACCGAGATGGCGAGGGCGATGACAATCGAGAGCGGCACCGTCACGAAGGTGATGATGGCCGTGTTCGGGATGGCGTAGCGGACGACGTCGGTCACGTAGGCGAGCTTATCGTCCCCCGGATTGGTCGGGGTAAGCCCAAGGACGATGCCGAAGTTGTCGAAAGTGAAGCCGGTGGAGGTCTGCGTCAGGTAGTTGTAATCCCGCATGAAGGCAATCGAGAAGGTCGAGATCAAGGGATAGAAAGTGAACACCGCCATCAAGATGATGATCGGCGCGAGGTACAACCACCCTTTCCAGTTGTTCTTCTTGATCATCCTTAAGCGATCCTCTCTTCGTTGCCTTCAAGGGAGAAGGCGAAGCACTTGTGCGGCTTGACGTTGCAGCGGATGTCCCCCACTTTCACCTCGGTGAAGGCATCGACGACGAATTTGCAGGGGCGCGTCTCGTCAGGGTGATCGCCCTGAATGAGGATGTCCCGGCCCTGGGTGATGATCTGGGAGACGGTGAATGGCAAGACCCCTTTGGGATCGGGGACGATCCCTTCGGGACGGATGCCGACGATAACTTTCTGGTCGGGAAGGGTCTTGTCGAGGATTTCCTTGACCATCGCCTCGCCCACGTAGATCTTGTTCCCACGGATTTCACCCCGGAAGAAGTTGATCGGCGGGGTGCCGAGGAAGTTGGCGACGAAGCGGTTGGCCGGCTCGTTGTAGACGTCCTGGGGAAGGCCGCTTTGCTGCTCGATGCCGAGCTTCATGACGACGATCTCGTCGGAAATGGACATCGCTTCCTCTTGGTCGTGGGTGACGAAGATGGTCGTGATGCCGGTCGATTTCTGGATGCGGCGGATTTCTTCCCGGGTCTGGAGGCGGAGCCGGGCGTCGAGGTTGGAAAGCGGCTCGTCGAGAAGGAGGACCCTCGGGTGCTTGACGAGGGCCCGGGCGATGGCGACCCGCTGCTGCTGGCCGCCGGAGAGCTGGTTGGGCTTCCGCCAGAGGTATTCCTCGATCTGGACGATCTTCGCCGTCTCGCGGACGAGCTTGTCGATTTCGATCTTCGTGAGCTTGCGCTTTTTGATGAGGGGCTTGCCCTCATCGTCGAGGACCGTTTTCCCCGAAGCGTCCTTGACCTCTTCCTCGACCCGGAGATTGGTGAGGGGGAAGGCGACGTTCTTGTAGACCGTCATGTGAGGATAGAGGGCATAGTTCTGGAAGACGAGGCCGATGCCGCGCTTTTCCGGGGAAAGGTCGGTGACGTCTTCGTCCCCGAACCAGATTTCGCCCGAGCTCGGCTCGCTCAGTCCGGCGATCATGTTGAGAGTCGTCGACTTGCCGCAGCCGGAGGGGCCGAGAAGCGCGTAAAGCTTCCCGTCGGGTATCGTCAGGTTGAGATCTTCGACGGCGTGGGTATCCGGGATGTTTTTCTTCGGGTTCCCCGGGAAGATCTTGGTGAGATGCTTGAGTCTGATTTCCATGCCAATCTCCTGATGGCCTCTTGCCTTAGAACATTCTAAGAAGAATGCGGGTGGCTGACAAGGCTCGAGGAATGGCGAAGAAGCAACCTTTCGGGCCGCCCCAATTCCTAGGGGCCATCGCCGGTTCAATCGATTCCCCGCCGGGCGTCTTCCTTTTCCTCGGGGGAGAGATCTTGCCCCTCATCCCCTTTCCGGAGGTCGATCGGGGTCGCCCTTCCGGCCTTTTCGGCGTAGTCCTCATAGGAGAGGAAGACCGGCATGTCGGAGCAGTCGACGACATAGGTCCCGCTCACGTAGTCGTGGAAGCTTTGCCGGTCCTTCCGGACCATCACCATCGTAAACGAGACGAGAAGGGGGATGAAGAAGGCGAAAATCGACAGCAAAACCTCGACGAAAAGGAAAATGAGGCTCCGGGCGATGGTCCGCCCGGGGGTTGGGGGGACGGCTTTCGCGGTCAAGACGGCGAGCTTCAAAGCCTTCATCCCGAGGGTCCCCCGTCCCCGCTTGAAGAAAAGGGGCGGGACGAAGAAGGGGACGAAGATCCCGAGGAAAAGGGAGGAAAGGAGGCTCCCTCCCATCGAAAGGAAGGTCGTCCGGGAAGCGTCGATGTAGGCTGGAACCGTGGAAATATAGGGAATGGCCGTCCCGTCGATGGCCTCGACGTAGAAAGAATACATGGCCTCGCTCGAAAGGCGGGGGACGAGATTCCCGCTTTCGTCCCGGCGGAAATAGGGGCCGTTCCCTTCGTTTCCTTCGTAAATCAGGGCCCCTTCCCCGATTTTAAGCCCCTCGTAGACGGAAGCCCCGTCCCCGTCGGGGAAGAAATAGGAATCGGCGAAGAAATGCTCAAGGGCCGTCGCGAAAAGGGAGTCGACCCCCTCGTAATCGGGGTCCGCATCCTCCTCGGATACGGCGTAGAGCTCGGTGATGGGGGAAGTCGTTCCCTCGTCGTTTTCCTCATAAAGGCCGCTTCGAAGCTCGATCTCGTCCATCGTCGCGATGGCCGTTTGGTAAGAGGGGGTCTGGGCGACGAGGGCCACGATGCCGATCCCGATGGCAAGTCCGAGGATGAGGGCGAGGGACATGTCGATGAGGAAAGCCATGGCCCGCCGCCAGCGCGAGCACGGACGATAGACTAGCTCGAGGGGCTTTTGGCTATCCATTCTGCCCTTTCTTGAGGCGATAGGCCTCGAGGTCGTCGTTCTCGACGACCCGGGTGAAGGTCGAGAGATCGTGGAGGGTGAGCCGCCCTTCCTTGAAGAAGGTCAATAGGCCCGATAGAAGGGTCAAAAGAAGGCCGATGAGAGCCACGTGCCACAGGTCGATTTCCAAGGGCCCGATCGTCCCGACCGGAAGGGAAATCGACTGGTAGCTCAGGAAAAAGAAGGGCGCAAAGACGACGAGATAGAGGCTTTCGAGGCTCGAAATGAGACCCCGGGAAAGCACTTGGTAGGGGGTTGGGGCCTTCCCTTCCGCGTCGATGACCTCGAGATGGAGGATCATCTTCGGGAAAGTCCTTCCCCGCTTGATGAGGAAAGGAAGGGCCATGAAGTAGACAAGAGCGGTCAGGAAATAGGAGACGAGCGCCGCTCCCCCGCCGGCGAAGCGGACGGCGCTTTGGCTCGTGGCATAGGCTTCGTAGAGCCCCCGATAAGGCCGGCTTTCGTCGGTCCCGATGTCCACCCAAATGTCCTGGTAGACCGTAAGGAAGCCGCCGGTCGCCTTCTCGTAGGCTTCGGTGGTCAAATCGTCGCGGACCCCGTCGTCGAGATAGGCCGCGCAAAAGGAAAGGGATTCCGCGCTAAGGCCATAGGCCCCGCCCGGGGCAAGGGCGAAGGGCGAAAGATCGTCGAGGGTGAGAAAGCGGGCATTGTGCTCCTCAAGGCTTTTCCGGAGGTAGCCGCAGTCAGCCTCGACAAGGAAATCACCCGTATAATCCCCATCGATTTGAAGGCTTATCCATTCCTGGGCCTTGTCCAAAGCCCCTTCGTCGCTCGGGACGGCCTCCCCCGCAGCTAGAAGGCGGGTCTTTTCGCCTTCCGCGGCAAGGGCATCGTAAGAGGAAGAGACGGCGTCGGCCTTCCCGTAATAGTCGAACATCGGGGCCCCGGCCGCGGCGAAAACGACCATCGACGCCATCGCGACGATGCACATGTCGACGAAATAGCTGCCGAAGCGCCTTCCCCGCCGGGCCGGGGGGAGGTAGGCGCGTTCCGCCCCTTCGACGCTCATGAATCCTTCTTCTCGTCGGCCCCGAGGAGGTCGTCCTCGTTTTCGCTCACTGGGTTGACGAAGGGAAGGCCCTCTTCATGGGTTTCTTCTTTCTTTTCGGGAGCCTTTTTCTCTTCTGAAGGCTCCTCCTTCCCTTCTTCCCTGCTCCCGCTGCTCGGCCAGGCGCTTGAGGGCGGCGTTGAACTCCTCGTCCTTCATCTGCTCGTACTCGTCGAAGTTGGTAATCGAGCGGGCTTCTTCGCGGTTACGGTCGATCGTCGAGGAGTCGAGGATGCTATCGAGCATCGCGATGTGCTCGTTCTCGGCCTGGACCTTCGGGTCGACGTAGCCCGGGAAGAGATCGGGATGGAGGTGCATGTAGTTTTCCTTCTCGGCCTCGTCTTTGAAGACGATGCTCGAGCGGGCATCGACCTCGAGGGTATGGGTCAAGCGGTCGTGGAGGGACTGCTTGCTCTTGGAAAGGGCGAGCACCATGTAATCGATGAGACAGACGATGAGGAAGGCGAAGATCGGGATGAGATCGCCAGGAAGGATCGGGATCGAGACGATGATGAACATCAATAGGCACCTGAGCGTCCTCTCCTTCATCGTCGCCTTGTAACCTTCGAGCCCGATGACCGAGAGTTTCATCAGCCACTTCCCCGGGGTCCGAACGTCCTTCGAGACCATCGGGACGAGTTAGAAGTCGAGGAAGGCAAAAGGTAGGTAGGCCGGAAGAAGTGCGAGCCAGGCTTTGCTGTTCAGGAGGCTTACGATGCTATTGTAATAGGTCTGGGTCGAGTTCTCGTCGCTTCCGATGGCAAGCGATACAGCCTTCCCGTAGACTCCGAGGTCGCCATAGGAGGAACCGCCCTTATCGAGGTCGAAGAAATATAGGGCCAGCTCCTTGAGGGTCTCTTCATCCCCGGCATCGGCCAGCTCCCGGTAACGGTCCTGAAGGATCGGGCGGGATGAAAAATCAGCCGCTTCCCCGCTTTCGAGGAGAGCGTACTTGAAGTACTCGGAGTCCCCGGATAACGCGCTTTCGCTCACGCCGTTACGCTCGATCGCCGAAGACACCTCGTCGCGGGTCGGTAAGCCAAGGAAGTTCTGAGCGAAGTAATCGGAATAGCCGTAGGAGGCAAATTCCCCGACATTGGCCGTCTCGCCGTTAGATAGAGTATAGGTAAGAGGCTGGAAGAGGCCATCGCTTTCTTCGTAAGTCGGAAGGACCTCGACGACGTAGTGCCAGGAAAGGTCGTAATAAGCCTCGTAGGTTTCCTTTCCCTCGGGGAGCTTGTCGTAGGCGTAATCGCTTTCGCTCGAAGAATCGCTAGGATAGGCCGAAGGACCGTCCGGGTCGAAGGAATAAAGGTAATAGTTCCCGTCCTGGCCTTCCCGGAAAAGGCCGGTCGCCACTTGGTAGGCCCGTAGATCGGCCGTCAGGGCGTCGTTACCGAGGGCATCGGCCATCGCCGGGCCGATGAGGAACTGCGAAAGGAGGAAGAAAGGAATGAGCAAGAGGAGGATGTCGACAAGGAAGGCGACGAACCGGCGGAAGAGGCCGGCTTCTTTGATGCTAGCGTCCATAACGAGTTAATCTTATACAAGTATCGGCGAAAGGCAAAAAGAACGAAGGAAAACTTCGTTTTGTTGGCCCAAAAGAAAAGGCCTCGGGAAATCCCGAGGCCTAGGCAATCAGCTGTCCGAGGACCTTCGCTTAGTGAAGGATCTCGGTGACGGTGCCGGCG
>CASEWT010000062.1 GCA_949291655.1 uncultured Bacillota bacterium | reverse complement strand
CATGAGGATGATGTCGAAACCCCGAAGGAAATCGATCTCGAAAATACGCTCCTTCCGGGCGGCTTTCCTATAAGGAAGGGCGTACTTTTCGAAGGCTAGGTGCCGTTTCATCGAGCCAACTATATTACAAGGCGAAGATAACCGCCATTCTACCGTTGTTTTTTGCGGAGGTAGATTTCCCGTTTCCTAGAAATAAAGGGGGATTTGCGGTCCTATTTGTGATGAAGATAGTTTCTTCGGCGGCTTAGAAGGGAAGTCTCGCTGAGCGGGACGACGGCTTTGAAGGAATTGTTCTTCCTCCTCATGCGGAGGGCATTCGCCTCGGCCTTGGCCCTTAGATCGGCTACCTGCCGGCGGCGGATGGCGGCCGTGACCGGGCTTTTCCGGACGGCAACCTTCCTTTCCTTTCGGGCGAAGTAAGGAACGAGGAAGAGGAAGGGGAAGGCGGAAGCGAGCAACGAGCCGACCATGAAGGAAAAGCCGATGTCGCTAAGGTAAGAGGCTCCGCTTGAAAGGGTGGTCAAGGCCGAAAGGAGGGATAGGACGGCGAGGGAAGCGGAGGCCGCGAAAAGACCTTTGTCCCGATTCTCAACGAGCAGGGCAAGGAGGGGAACCCCGGCAAAAGACGCGGTCGCGAAAAGAGGAATCATGGCCGGGAAGGCCGTGGGTTCGACACTTTCCCCGCCATAGCCGGGCCGGGCGACTGCTAGTCTCAGCGTGAAAAGGAGGGCAAGGGCAAAAAGCGCGGGTACCAATATGGAAGAGGCAAGTCGGATGGCGAGTTCCTGCTCGGCATCCTTCTCAAGAAGCATGAAGGGAATGTCGATCAAAGTGACGACAATCGGCCCGAGGACATAGGAAAGAAGAGCGCTCTCGATGTGTTCGGATATGACGAGATGGCCAAAGAGAAGGCCGGAGGCCACCGAGAAAGCAACGGCCACGACATAGGCGTACCAAGGTAGGATGTCCTTCTTCTTTCTTAGCGCGACGCCAAGGAGGGCTCCTGCCATCCCGAGCAAGGCGAAAAAAGGGAGGGGCACGATGACCGAGACGAGGGTGACGACCAACGAAGGAAGGAAACCGAACAGGGCTTCCGAAACGGCGCGGTCGCTTCCAAGGCCGACGAGAAGAAAAAGAAGGCCGGCCGCGAAAACAATCAGGGGCCCGGCGTATTTTCCGTATCGATAGATGCTCTTGGGCACCCCGTCATTATACACAACGACCCCTTTATATAAAGGGAAGCCCTTCCCGTGTGCTACAATCGTGGGCAATGAAGAAGCAAATCAAAGGGAAGCCCGACGACGCAAAACTCGTCGCCGCTTACCAGGCGAACATGAAAAACAATGCCCAGGCCGTCCTCGTCAGCCGGATCTGCGGCTGTCCCCATTGCGGCCTGGCGTTCCCGACCGGGGAGATAACCGATTGGGCCGAAAGCAAAAAGGAATCGATGACGGCCCTTTGCCCCCATTGCGGCTTTGCCGACGTCGTTCCCGAGGCTAGCGGCCTCGACCTTTCCGAAGAGGCCCTCGCCAAGGTCGGAAAAATCCTTTTCCCGAACGACCGCTCGGTTGCATCCCGGGCTTACAAGCTGGGTTTCATCAGTCTGTATGACGACGACCTTCTTAACGAAACCGCCCGCAACGAGGCCCTCTTTTTGCAGTATTCGAGCGATTTTGCCTGCGAGGGCAACCCGTATGCCCTAACGCGGATCGGGCTGCTTTATGAATTTGGATCACCCTTTACCAAAATCGATTACAAGGCGGCTTTTTCCTACTATGCAAGCGACGGCCTTGCCGGCGATGGATTCGCCCTTGCCCGCCTCGGCCGCTGCCTTGAAGGGATGGGCTCCGACAAGAACAACTTCGAGGACGCTTTCCGGTGTTATGCCCATAGCTCGGCCCTTGGGAGCGATTACGGGAAGATGTACATCGGCGACTGTTTCTTGAAAGGGCTCGGAGTCAAAGCCGACCGCGAAGCCGCGGCCGGCATCTACATGTCCCTCTTTCATAGCGTCTACAAAATGTTCGTTGAGAGCAAAGGGAACAATCCCCACATCCTGCCCGAGCTCTGCTATCGGATCGCCCGGCTCCTTGTCGACGAAACCGACCGCGATTTCGTTTACATGGCCCTTCGCTACGCCCTCATTGGCCAATACGCCCTGACCTTCAAGCGGAAGGACCCTCTTTTCAAACACTACCCCCTCGATGAAATGGACAAGGAATTCCGCTCGATCCTCGACCGGGTCGGAGGCGAATTCGGGGCCGTGGCCGATGCTCCCTATTTTGACGTGAATTGTTTCTTCGATACCTTTGACGTTTTCGGGGACGAAGGTTACCTCGACCAAGGGCCCGGCCGAATCGCCATAACCCCGGTCGAGGGGAGCCGCGATTCCTATTATCTCGAGATAAACATGGCCAGCGACTCGCTCCTCGTCGTCGACATGCAAGCCCTTTATTGCGGTTTCCATTCCGGACCGACCCATTGGCTTTTCGACGGGGTCGCGGCGATGAGCAAGAAGCGGAGAAATTTCTACTTCCTCAACGCCTCCACGAAGTCCCGGAACGAGATAACCTTCGAATCGATGGAAGGCGAAGCCCATGACCTCACGTTCTATCTAAAGGAGAACGACGAGGACGGCGGGGGCTCTGAAGAGAAGAAACGGAAGGGCGAAGCTTGATGACCGCGTTGACTCCTTTGAAGAAGTACCGCGCGAAGGTCGTCTTTGCCCCTTTCATGAAACTCGTCGAATGCGTGGCCGAGCTGGCAACGCCTTTCCTCGTCCGTTACGTGATCGACGACGGCATTGCCGAGGGGAGGATGGACGTCATCCTCCTTTTCGGCGGAATCATCCTCGTTTTGGCTCTCGTCGGCTTTGCCTCGACGATGGTCGCCCAATACCTTGCTAGCCGCGTGGCCGCCGATTACGGGCACGACCTTCGAAGCGCCCTCTTCGAGCGGACCCTTGCCCTCGGAGAGAGGGAACTCGATGGCTTTTCCAAAGCCAAGGTTTCGACCCTTATCGGCAACGATGCCTTCGCCATGCAAAACGGGGTCATGATGTTCATCCGCCTCATTTTCCGGCCTCCCTTCCTCATCTTCGGTTCCTTGATCCTCAGCTTTGTCGTCTCGCCTTGGGCCGGGCTCATCTTTACCGGAGCCACCCTTTTCTCGGCCGCTATCATGGGCATCGTCATGGCCCTTTCGCCCAAACGCTACCGGGCCATCCAGTCCTCCCTCGACCGCCTCTCGACCGTTTCCGGCGACGATATTCGCGGCCGCCGGCAAATCAAAGCCTTCAACAATCAAGAGAAAGAGAAGCGGCGCTACTTGGAGGCTACCAAGGGGTATGAACGGAACTCCATGAAGATGGGGACCCTCAATTCCATCGTCAATCCCTTTACCTTCCTCTTCATCAACCTCGGCATCGTCCTCGTCGTTTGCCTCGGGGTCCCCGATAGCGGCATTGCCGGACTAAGCCAAGGCTCGATCGCCTCTCTTATTTCCTATCTGGTTTCCTCGTTAGCCGCCCTCACGATGTGGTCGCGGCTCATCTCTTCCCTCAACAAGGCTCGGGAATCCCGCCGCCGGCTCGACGCCTTTTTCGCCATTCCCCTGCCTGAGAAGGGCGAAGCGGTTCCCGCTGCGTCCTTTGGAGAGGGTTCCGTCCTTTCCTTCCACGACGTTTCCTACGCTTATGGGGCCAAGCTCGGCGGCCGGGCCGTTTCCCATCTCTCCTTTGCACTCCCCTATGGCAAGGGAATCGGCCTCGTCGGCGGGACAGGGTCGGGAAAATCGACGTGCCTCAAGCTCTTGAGTGGGCTCTTTGCCCCGAGCGAAGGAAGGATTGCCCTCGGCGAGCAGACAGTAAGCGAAAATGGCCAAAAGAACCTTGATTTGCGGTCCCTTTTTACCTACGTTCCCCAAAAAATCACTCTTTTCCGGGGAACGGTTCGCGATAATCTTCGCCTCGCTAACCCGGCGGCCAGAGACGAGGAAATGCTCCTTGCCCTCGAAAAAGCGCAGGCCTTGGACTTCCTCAGGGAGAAAGGTGATCCCCTCGAGGTCGCGGTAAAGGAAGGAGGGAGCAATCTCTCGGGCGGGCAGAAGCAGCGCCTAGCCCTTGCCCGAGCCTTCCTGAGCCCGGCCCCGATTCTAGTCCTCGACGACTCTTTGAGCGCCCTCGATTACCTCACGGAAAAGAAAATCCGTGATGAGCTGCCTTCCCTTTTCCCGACCCGCTTCATCGTCTCGAGCCGCCTTTCCCTCGTCGAGGGAATGGACGAAATCCTCTTCTTCGAACGCGGGGAAATCGTTGCTCGGGGAACCCATGAGGAACTGCTTGCTTCCTGTCCCTCCTACAAGGAACTTTCGGACATCCAGAAAGGAGAGGTAGCATGAGCAGACGAGAGAAATTCGCGGCCCTTTGGGACTATCTCCAGGGCTCGAGGGGCCTTTTGGCCCTCTCCCTCCTTTCGGGAACTGTCTCCACGGCGGCCAAGCTCTTGATCCCTTTCTTCGCTGGGAAGGCCATCAACGTCCTTTTCGCCGAGGGCGGAACCCCGGATATCTCCCTTTACCTTGTCCTCATGGGCGTTCTCCTCGTTCTCGGGACTGTCTTCCGCTACCTCTTCGACTATTTGACTTACCTCGTCGGCCAACGGGTCGTCACCAAGATGCGTACCGCCGTCTTTGCCTCCTATATGGATGCTGATCTTTCCTCTCTCGACGCCCATAGCGAGGGCGATTTGACCTTGCGGCTGATGTCGGACGTCGAGAACGTCAACAACGGCCTCGTGACGGGCTTTGCCTCCCTTTACGACGGGATCATTTCCATCATTTTGACCATCGCCTTCATGATGAGCCTGAACTACATCCTCGGCCTCATCGTCGTTCTCCTGACCCCGGTCTCGCTTCTTGTTTCCCGCTTCATCTCCAAATTCAACTCGAAGCATTACAAGCGCCAAGGGAAGCAAAGCGGGGAGCTGCAGGCCTTCCTCTCCGAAACGCTCGAGGGAAGTGAGTCGGTTTACGCCCTCGGGGCCGAAGGCGAAAGGACCGAGGGCTTCGAAGGCATCAACGATGCCTATCGGGAGGCGACCTTCAAGGCTAACATGGGGGCTTCGATCATCAATCCGCTCACCCGGCTCGTGAATGCCTTCGTCAACTGCGCCGTCCTCATCGTCGGGGCCCTCTTCATTGCCGGGCACTGGGAGGTTGGGATCGTCTTCCTCGTCGGCGACCTTTCGGCTTTCCTCACCTACGCGAGCACCTATACCCAGCCCTTCAACGAGGTCTCCTCCGTCGTGAGCGAGATTTCCTATGCCGTCGCCAGCTTCGACCGCGTCCTAAAGGCCGTCGATCTTCGAAAGGAAGGGGAGACCGGGGAAGGAACTATTCCTTCTCGCGTCGCTTCTCTTTCGGCGAAGGACGTCCACTTTGCCTACGAAGACGGGAAGAAAGAGGTGATTAAGGGGGTCTCCTTCGCCCTGAAGGAGGGGCAGTCGGCTGCCCTCGTCGGGCCGACCGGGTCGGGCAAGACGACGATCATCTCCCTCCTCATGCGCTTCTACGATCCTCAGAAAGGCGGCTTTTTCCTCGATGGGGAGCCTTCTACTCGCTTCCTTAGGAAAGATCTCCGCTCGCGCTTCGGGATGGTTCTCCAGGATACTTGGATCTTTGAGGGAACGGTCCGCGAGAACATTGCCTATGGAAAAGAAGGGGCTTCCCTTGATGAGGTCAAGAAAGCGGCCGAGGAAG
>CASEWT010000061.1 GCA_949291655.1 uncultured Bacillota bacterium | reverse complement strand
GTCGGCGACTTCCCCGCGGAAGACGAGGTCCCCTTTCCTTAAGACGATGATCTCGTCGCAGAGGTTGCTCACGACGTCGATGAGGTGGGTCGAGAAGAAGACGATGTTCCCCCGCCGGGCGTGCTCGCGCATCGTTTCCTTGATCTCGTAGACGGAGACGGGGTCGACCCCGGTCATCGGCTCGTCGAGGATCCAGACCTCGGGGTCGTGGACGAGGCTCGCGACGATGGTGATCTTCTGCTTCATCCCGTGGGAATAGGTGCCGATCGGGGAATCGAAGGCCTCGACGAGGGAAAGGCGCGGCAAAAGGGAGGAGAGGCGCTCCTCGCGGGCGGAACGGGACACCCCGTAAAGGTCGGCGATGTAGTTGACGTACTCCCGCCCGGTCAGAGACTCGTAGAGGGCGTAGTGGTCGGGCACGTAGCCGATGAGCGACTTGGCGGCGATTTCCTCTTCCCGGAGGTCGTGCCCAGAGACGAGGATCGAGCCCCCGTCGAAGTCGTGCATCCCGACGATCGACTTGATGATCGTCGACTTCCCGGCCCCGTTCTTCCCGAGGAAGGCGTAGATCTTCCCGCCGTCGAGCTCGAGGGAGAAGTCCTTGACGGTGTCGAAGTCGTTATGCGGGTAGCGCTTCCGAAGGTGCTCGATCTTGAGGGTAGCGTGCTTGTCCATGGGGGGCTCCTTTCTTAAGAGGCTTTTCCACTGTTCCTTCCTTCTTTTCGCCTCGTCCCGGCGGGAGAGGAGGAGCTCGAGTTCGTCGACCCCGGCGAAAAGAAGCTCGTAGACGTACCACATGAGGAAGGCAAAGCCGACGTAGACGAGGTAGAAGGCGAGGAGGTAGACGGGGTGGATGAGGAAGCTCTTCCCGGCGAGAACGAAGGAGAAGGAGAACTCGTAGATCTTCTTGGCCCAGTCCCCGATCTGGGAGGGAACGTAATCGCTATTGAGGAAGAAGAAGTCGACGTCGTAGCCATACGCCGTCCCGACGGTGTTGACGACGAGGCAAAGGAGGAAATAGGCCAAAAAGCCGATCATCGAGTAAAGGAAGTACTTCATCTTCGGCCGGGGGTAGATCCCGAGGAGGACGATGAGGACCGGCATGAAGAAGGCATAGAGGTGGTTGATGAAGAACTCGACGATCGGGAGGGAAAAGGCCCCGTAGGTCGGGAAGGCGGCGCTATCGACGTAATTTGGCATGAGGAGAGCGATGAAGGCCCCGATGACGTTCACGAACATCGTGAAGTAGAACACCTTCGTCGTCTTGAAGGTGAGGACCAAAGGGATGACGTACATCGCCGTGCAGCAAAGGTGGAGGGGGATCGTCTCGAGGTTCGTCCAGATGTTCCAGCGGAGCCCCCCGATGTAGCCGAAGAAGGCCATGTAGGAAACGTAGGCCAAAAGGGCCCGGCGATGGGGAACGTCGAAGGGGCGAAGGAGGAAGAAATAGGCCGTCGGGAGGAGGAAGGCGAGGTAGACGAGGAGCCGGTGGGTGAGGTTCAGCTCCTCGGGGACGGGGAGGAAAGACACCCGGCTTCCGAAGAACACCTCGAGGCAGTAGCTGTTCGGAAGGGAAAGAAGGACGATGGCCCCGAGAAGGATGTAGGGCGTAACGAGAGCTTTTCCCTCCTTCTTCCTTTCCCCCTCGAAGAAGGCGGAGGCGGAAAGAAGGAAGAGGATGGCGAGCTCGATCCCGAGAAGGGGGAGGCGGAAGGAATAGGGATCGAAAAGGGCTCCCCCGCTTCCGAGGACGTCCCCGGCGATGCCTTGGACGATGAAGGGAGAAAGGGCAAAGGAAAGGAAGGCAAGGGGGGTCAGCCCGTACTTCCTTACCTCACGGAAAAAGGGGGACGGGAGGAAGGAGGCGACCGAGGCGAGCATGGCCGCGGCCTGGTAAAGGAGAATCCCGGCCATCCCGAAGAAGACGGCGGCCGGGGCCATGAAGGAACTCGAGGAGAGCCCGTCGAGGGTCGCGAAATAGTCGCTTCCCCCTTCGTAATGGGTGAGGTAAAGGAGGAAAAGAAGGACGGCGAGGACTTTCCGGAGGAAAGGCCAAAGATGCTCTTTTTCGAGGGTTTTCTTCCAAAAGAGGGCGCTTTTGCCGGTCCTTTTGATGCGAAGGGCGCCCTCTCCCCGGTAAAGGAAGCGGACGAAGGAAAACCCCCCGGCAAGAAGGAGGAGGGAAACGGCGAAGGCGAGGAAGAAGGAAGCGGCCCCAGGGTAGAAGCCGGCAAGGATAAAGGAAGCGAGGAAGACGAGGAAAAGCCCTCCAAGGAGGGCGGATAGAATCGGTTTTGCCTTGAGGAATGTAGCGATCATGCCGCGAGGTAATCGCCGAGGCCGAAGACGACCGAGTAGGCGGCGCTCCCTTGGTAGGACATCGCCTTCTCGAGGGCGGCGTCGATCCCGCCCGGGAGGCTCGGCTGGGCCCCGAAGAGGTAGGAGAGCCCGAGGTAGTCGGAAGAAAGCTTCGACCCATCGGCCTCCTCGACGGCGCTAAAGTCCCCGCCGGCGAAGATGTTCGTGAGAAGGCTCGTCAAATCGGCGGCCATGTAGCTCGTGAAGTCTTCCGGCGTGAGGGTGAAGGGGGCGAAGAAATAGGGGGCATCTTCTTCGTCGTAGGCCATCATCCCAGAGGTCAAGTAATCGGTGAGGAAGCCGGCCCCGAAATGGGTTCCGGTCAGGACCGGGAGGAGGGAAAGGAGGCGGCTCAAGGGGTTGGAGGGATCGTAAGAAGCGACGGCCTCCGCGAACTCCTCTTCCCCGTTCCGGTAGTCGGTGTAGGCCTTCCCGTCGATGACGACGCTGGCGTCCATGCCGGGCTGGAGGGCGCCGGCCGCCTCCATGTCGCAGTTCATCGTGAGGGCGACGGCGTTGATCCTCTCGGCCCCGTCGATATTCTCGAAGAGGGTCTTCCCGAGGCTATGGAGAGGGTCGCTGGCCATCGGCTTGAGGACGCTTTGGAAGAGCGGGCCGATGCCGTAGAGGTCGAACCAGCCCCCCTGCCCCGTCACGTAGTTGAGCAGCTGGCTCGCCCCGTCGACGATGACGTCGCTCCCCCGGAGGTAGGGGCTCGCGCCTCTTTCCTCGAGGTCGGCCCATTTCCCGATGACGGCCGGGTCGGCCTCCGTCGGGATGGCTTGGTTGATGAAAAGGAAGCCGCCGGCGTTTTCGAGGATCGAATCGGCGACCTCGATGAGGGAATCGCTGTAGTTGAAAAGCATCGAGGAGAAGCAATCGCTCATCCGCGTTTGCTCGATTCGGACCTCGGGCCGGTTCCCGCCCCGGGCGATGACCTCCTCGACCGAGGAGGGGCCGCTATTGACGAGGACGGTGAAGAAATGCTGGATCCGGCAGTTCTCGAAGGACATCTTCGCCGTTTGCTTGGCGAAGAGGATCCCGCCGGCGAGGGTATCGTCGCTCGGATCGTCGGGGGTAAGCTTCCAGTCCTCGACCTGGTCGCCGCTCACCCCTTGGTTCCCGTAGGCCGCGAGGTCGACGAAGGAAATCTCGTAATCGCGCTCGGGGCTAAGGGAGGTGTCGCTCCCGAAGAGGCAGGCGTGGGTCGAAATGGCCCCGGTCGAGGCATCGGGGAGGGAGGGGGTTCCGTTCGAATTGGCCTCGCTGACGACGTAAGGGAAAGTCGTTCCGAGGGAAATCTGGTTGTAGTTCCCGTAGATGGCCGCTTTGGCCGCGAGGTCGTCCCCCGGCTCGTGGCGGTAGACGTAGCTCCAGTCCTTGAGGGTCCCGTAGACGGAAGGATCGGCCTTCTCGTCCGCCTCGCTCCAAAGGAGGGAAGAAGGGAGGTCTTCCTTCTCGATGACGATGTCGGAATAGACGACGATCTCGTCGAAGGAAGTCGCCGCGGTCGCCCCTTCCCCGAGGATCTCTTCCTTGAGGGCGAGGTAGCTCTCGTCCCCGTGGACGTTGTCGAAGAGGACGAGTTCCTTGGCGGAGGTGACATTGTAGGCCCCCTCGACGATCGTAATCTCGTGGACGAGGTCCCCAAGCAAGGTCCCTTCGAGGGTGAAGGTGAGGACGACGTCCCGGGGAAGGGAGGAGGAAAGCTCGTCGCGGAAGTCGACGAGGCCCTGGCTCTTCAAGCGGGAAAGGGCGACCTCGTCGAAGTAATCGGAAAGGAGGAGGGCGTTGCCCTCGCTATCGGAAAGGGTCGCCTCGGCCCCGGCGGGGAGGCCGCTATAGGTCGAGGGGTCCATCGTGATGAGGTCGAGGACGGTGACGGTCGGGGCGAGGCTCACCTCGTTGGCCGTCCCGATCCGAAAGACCCCGTCCCCGGACATGAAATCGGAAGTCCCGGGCTCCTTCGAGGCCTGTCCCTTCCTTGAGAGGTAGTTAAGGTAGGCGCGGCTCCGTTCCCAGCTGGTGACGACCTCGCTTGCCTCGGAGGAGGAAGAGCCGCTTTCCGAGGAAGAGGTTTCGCTCGAGGAAGAGATATCGGAAGAAGAGGGCCCGCCCGAGGACTCCTCGGAAGAAGATGTCATCGACGAGGTTTGGGCGTCCACGCAGCCGGCGAGGGCCAGGGCGAGGGAGAGGCCGAGAACGGCAGTCAATTTGCTTTTCATATCGATCCATCCTTTCGGAAATCCCGGGTAATTTACCTTAAGGTAAACCGCTTTGCAACGCCGGGCCGGGAAGAGGCAAGCAAAAAAAGGGCGGATTTTGAGCAATCCGCCCGCCTTTTGCGGGGATTAACGCCCTTTTCCTTCGCTTTCCAAGGTATCCTGCTGGGCCATCTTCTGATCGAAAACGGCGTCGAGGAGGGCGAGCCCGGCCCCGAAGGGACAGACGAGGAGAAAGGCGACGTTCCCTCCCTGGGAGAGGATGGTGATGCTCGAGGCGAGACCGACGGCGAGGGCGGCGAGGTCAATGAGGATGATGGCCTTCCAGTTCTTCGCCCGGGGGAGGAAGAAGAGGGCCCTGAGGAGGCTCAGGAAGGCGCTCAAGGCGAGGAAGGCGAGCATGAGGTAGAGGAGGAGGTCCCCATTGGCTTCGTAGCTACCGAAGAAGGAAAAGAAGTCGACGAGGCTCGTAGGCCCCTGAAGGCAGGGAATCCAAGGGGTCGCGAGGGGAACGGCGATCCCTAGAAGCGTCGTGAAGAAGACGAAAAGCTGGCGGTTGTTCACTAGTACCCGCTTTCCTGGCGCTCATAGTTCACGGCCAGTTTCTTCTTGTAGGCCTCCACCGCTTCCTCGGGCCGGTAGCCGAGGAGGGGGAGGATGTTGAGGAAGCTCCCGAAGGCCCGGGCGTAGGCCGGGGCCTCGTAATGGTCGAGCAATTCGAAGGCGAGGCCGTAGGTCTGGAGGATCTGGAGGGTCAACTCGCCTTGGTCGGCCCGGAAATGGTGGGTATAGTTCTCGACCCCGAGGGGAATCCCGAGGGAGAGGAAGAAGTGGAGGGCGTCGACGAACTCGTCGAGGACGACTTCCTTCGGCGAGGGCCCCTTGTTCGACCAGTACTTGAAGCAACGGGTCTCGTTGGCCAGTTCCCCGAGCTCGACGAGGAGGGCGAGGACCCGCCGGGCATGGGTCGAGGTATAATCGACCCCGTGATGGCGGTGAATGTCCTCGTCGAGGGCGGCCTGGAGGGCGTATAGCGGGGTCAAATCGAGCGAAAGGTCGTTCATTTGCCGTCGCTATAGCACGCCGTGAGGTGCCAGATGTCGCGGTTGTATTCGGCGATCGTCCGGTCGCTCGAGAAGAAGCCGGAGTTGGCGATGTTGTGGATGCAAGCCTCGGCCCAAGCCGCCTTGTCGAGGTAGAAGGCATCGGCTTTCTTGCAAGCCGCGCAGTAGCTCTCGAAGTCGCGGAGGATG
>CASEWT010000060.1 GCA_949291655.1 uncultured Bacillota bacterium | reverse complement strand
ACCACCGCCTTCCGGCAGCAGCTCGCGATGAGCCGCTCGAGCTGCCGGACGCCGGCCTCCCGGGTGTAGTTATCGATGATCTCATCGATGGCATCGTCGGTGAAGGAGGCTTCTTCCGGCTTCAGGCCGTTGGCCTCCATCTGCTTCTTGATGAGGAAGCCGTGGGCGATTTTCTCCTTCTCAAGGAAGGTGTAGGAAGGTACCTCAATCAGCTCAAGGCGGTCGCGAAGGGGCCCGGGGATGTTCTCGAGGTAGTTGGCCGTGGCGATGAAGAGGACGTTGGAAAGGTCGTAGGGTTCCTCGATGAAGTTGTCGTTGAAGGCGAAGTTCTGCTCGGGGTCGAGCACCTCAAGCATGGCGCTCGAGGGATCGCCCTTGTAGTTGCTGCCGCCGATCTTGTCGATTTCGTCGAGGAGGAACACCGGGTTGATGGTCCCAGCCTTCGTCATACCCTGGATGATCCTTCCCGGGAGGGCGCCGACGTAAGTCCGCCGGTGGCCCCGGATCTCGGCCTCGTCGGAGACACCGCCGAGGGAGCTTTTCACGAATTTCCGGCCAAGGGCCCGGGCGATCGAGCGGGCAAGGGAGGTCTTACCGCAGCCAGGCGGCCCGTAGAAGCAAAGGATCGGAGCTTTGAGGCTACCGGTCTGCTTCTTGACGGCGATGTATTCGACGATCCGCTTCTTGACCTTCTCGAGGCCGTAATGGTCCTCGTCGAGGATCGTCTGGACGTTCTTCAAATCGTCGTTATCCTCGCTCTTCTCGTACCAAGGCACGTTGAGGAGGGTTTCGATGTAATTGATGATGAGGCTGCTCTCAAGGGAACTTTCCGGCATCATCTGGTAACGCCGGAGCTCGCCACGGACCTTGCTTTTGACGTTTTCGGGATAGGGATTCTTCTCGAGGCGCTCCTTGATCTTGTCGACGGCCGAGAGGCTTTCGTCGCCTTCCCCGAGCTCGTCTTTGATGGCCCGCATCTTTTCACGGAGGAAATACTCCTTTTGGTTCTGCTCGGCCCGCTCGCGGACGGTCTGGTTGAGCTTGTCGTCGATGGCCGCCATCTCCTTTTGCTCGTTCAAATAGGCGATGAGTTTCTTCATCTCCTCGTTGACGTCGCTTTCCGAAAGGATGGCCGCCTTGGCCGCGATCTCGAGGGGGAGATAGGCGGCAAGGGAAGCTATGAGCTCGGTCGAGCTCGTGGCCCGGGAGAAGGAAACGATGGCGCTTTTGGGGACGCTGGTCAATAGGCGCTGGTTTTCCCCGATGGCGCGCATCAGCTCGCTCCGGAGGCGGTTTTCCTCGGCTTGGTCGCTGCTTTCCTCGTCGAAGGCAAAGCCGTCGGCAAAGAAGGAGCCGTTCTCCAAGCGGATGTTGGAAAGGGTCGCCCGGTGGCTACCGATGACCTTGACTTGATAAGAGCCGTTCCGCTCGGCAAACCCGGTGATGCGGCAGATGGTGCCGATTTCGTAGATGCCCTCGGGGGTCAGCTCGTCCTGCGACTGGTCCTTCTGGGCCGTCACGAAGAGGAGCGAGGCGTTTTCATTGCGCGAAAGCTCGATGGCTTTTTTCGAGAAGTCCCGCCCGGCTTCGATCGTTTCGCTGAGATGCGGGAAGACAAAGAGCCCGCGGGTGACGAGAAGGGGGAGGGTGACCTTCTTGGCTTCTTTCTTTTCGTCCATGGGATGAACCTCCTGTCTGCCGGCTTTCCGGCAAGGGAATTATAGGGTGTCGCTTAGCACTGTCAACTCATAAGTGCTAAAAAGGGAGGCGAGCCTCCCCGTTGATTGTCGGAACCGCTCCTTAGCGGCAGGTTTCGAGCAGGTGCTTGCGAACTTTCTCGGCCAGGATGTTGGACTTGAAGTTGTCGAGGTGCTGGTCGATGATCTTCCGCACTTCCTCTTCCTTCATCTTGTATTGCTCGGCGTCTTTCTTGACGAGGGCGTCGATGTCGGCGTCGCTGACCTCGATCTTGGCAAGCTCGATGACCTTGTTCTCGACGAGGAAGCGCCTAAGGTCGCGGTCGGCTTCCTTCTTGTAGTCGGCGAAGGCTTCATCCTCCTTCTTCCCGAGGAGCTCGAGGTACTGTTCCCAGGTCAGGCCCCGGCCCTCGATGTCCTTCTTGGCCTGCCCCTCGAGGCGCTTGGCCTCCGACTCGACGATCTCCTCGTCGATCTGGAAGGTCGATTTCCCGACGATCTCGTCGACAATCTTGGCGTAGCGCGTCGCCTCGGCCCGGCCGAGCTTCTGCTTGAGGAGGGTTTCCTTCTCGTGGTTCTTCAGCTCTTCGGCCGTGGTTACGCCCTCGAAGCCGAGGTCCTTGATCGTTTCCTCGCTAAGCTCGGGAATCTGCTTCTCCTTGACCTCGTGGGTCTTCGTCTTGAAGACGGCCTTCTTGCCGGCCAGTTCCTTGACGTAAGCCGTCGGGAAGGTGACGTTGACTTCGCGTTCCTCGCCCGGCTTGACCCCGACGAGCTGGTCCTCGAAACCCGGGATAAAGGTGTTGCTTCCGAGCTCCAGCTCGTAGCTTTCGGCCTTGCCGCCCTCGAAGGGCTTCAGCTCGCCGCTTTCCTCCGGGAGGAAGCCTTCAAAGTCGAGGCGGAGGGTGTCGCCCTTCTTGGCCTCGCGCTCGACGCTTACGAGCTCGGCTTCGTTCTCAAGAAGCTTCTTGATGGCCGCGTCGACTTCTTCGTCGGTGACGCTCGGGGCCTCGGCCGCCACTTTGACCGCCTTGTAGTCGCCGAGCTCGACGCTCGGGACGAGGACGCACTCGAGGGTCATCTCGAGTTCGGTGTCGCTGAGCTTCGTGACGCTGACCTTCGGCTGGATGGCGATCCGGAAGTCGATGTTGGAAAGGGTATCCTTCATCACGAGGGGATAGGTCTTGTCGATGGCCTCTTGGTAAACGGCCTCTTGGCGGACGTGTTCGCGAAGGAGGTGCTCCGGAGCCTTGCCCGGCCGGAAGCCCTTGACTTCGACTTTGTTCGCGAGCTTGCGGAAGGCTTTCTTCAGCTCTTCCTTCCAAGTCGCTTCGTCCACCGTGACCGTGATCTTGCGCTTGGTCGGGGACAGTTCTTCGATTTTGCGTTCCATTTTCTACCTCGATGTCTAATCTGTGGGATTGGTGTCCGGCGGAGATTTTAGGACACTTCCCTTCCTTTGGGAAGGAAAAGGCAACCGGAGATGTCCTTTGGGACGGAAAGAGAGAGCCGATGCCGGGCAAATGGCCCCTTTCCAAGGCACAAAGTTTCGTCAATGAAAACGAGGGTCGCAGGCTCATCGGGGCAGGCCGAAGAGGAAGAGCCCTCCCCGTAAGGCAGTAGCATCGTGTTCGAGAGGAAATCGGGAATTCTTCCTTTTGCCAAAAGGGGGGATCCACCTTATGGCCATCAACGGCCCCCGCTCCAAAGGCAATCATCGGCCTTTCTCGGAATGGGAATGTCATCGGAAGAGTTAAATATTCATGTGTATATTTGTCATTTGATTGACTTGGATAAGAAAAACCAGTCTCGGGGGCCGGTCGAATCCGGTTCCTATTTGATGGCCCGTTCCTCGGAAAGAAGATCGGAGAGCTCGCGGTCGGAGGGGGTTATGGGGCTTTCGTCCTCGTCCCCGAGGAGGGAGAGAGCCTTCCTTAGGAGGGCCTTCGCGGCCCCTTCGGCATCGGACTTCGGATAAGGAAGTGGGTAGGAGGCAATGACCGCGCTTTCAAGCAAAGAGGAAGCCAGCCGCCCGGCGGCGACGTCCTTGGCCCCGGCGAGGATCTCGAGGACCCTCAGCCGCCCTTCTTCCTTCATCGGATCGGGGAGCTTGGAAGGAACGACGTCCCTGGAAAAGCCCTTCCGGCCATAAAGAAGCGGCTCGCTGTCCCCGTAGGCCTTGAGGAAGAGGAGGGCGTAGGTCCTCAGGTCCTGGCTCCGCCCTTCCGAGCCGGCTAGGGAGCGGACGGCCAGCCGGATTCCCTCGTCATGTTCCTTCGGGTCGAGGCGGCTTAGGGCGGCGAGGACGACGTAATCGTCTTGGCTACGGAGTTCCTTGAGCGTTTCCTCGGCCCCTTTCCCTTCGGAGGTCAAGGCGGCGACGTTGCTCGAAACCAGGCGCGGGAGGGTCCGGAGGAGTTCCTCGACTTCCTGGCTCACGTAGGGCTTATCGTTGAAATAGGCGATGTCTTGGTAGGCCCCATCGAAATCCTTGGTTAGGAAGCGCAGCTCGAAATCGACCTCGATCGTCTTCTTCGGATAGAGGGCGAAAAAGGCATCGCGTTCCTTGAAGAAGAGGTCGCTAGCCGCGGCGAGGCGGGAAAGGGATAGATAGGCGCTTACCTTCAGGAAAGCGGCTTTCGTCCCGCTTTCGTCTTCGAGCAAGGCCAAGGCTTCTTCTCCCTTGCCTTCCCGGAGGGCTTCTTCGGCCCGTTCGAGGCTTCCCATCCTCATTTCCGGCCGGCCGTCACGAGGCCGTAGCCGACGTGGCAGCCGTCCCCGGCCTCGCAAGCCCCGCCTCCGCCTGCCGAGGCGCAGGCGGCCAAGAGGGCCGCCGCTCCGAGGAGCAAGAGGGAGGCAAGGATCTTCTTACTTTTCTTCATAGGCCGAATATTACCAGTCGAGGAGCCCCTTGGCGATGGGGTAAACGGCGCTCGGGGCCACGGCCGACCCCTCGGGATTGACGGCCTTCCCGTAGCCGTAGGCGGCATGGATGAAGGGAAGGCCGGCCTTATGGGCCTCTTCCTCGTCGTGGGCGGTGTCCCCGACGTAGACGGCCTTGTCGATCCCTTCTTTCTTCATGAGATAAAGGAGATTCTCAGCCTTTTCGAGCTTCTGGTCGCCATAGCAGGCAAAGCCCGATACGTGGCGGACGAACCGGGCATTAGTCAGCATTGCCTCGATGTAGCCGCTTTGGGCGTTGGAGAGGATATAGACCTTCACGTGGCTAGCGATGTGCTCGATGCATTCAGCGATGCCGGGATAATAGACCCCGGGATGCTCGGCAAGGTAGGCGTTTTCCTCTTCGGTGCACCGCTCGAGCAAGTCCGCCCGGGAAAGCCCGGCAAGGCTTTCGGGCAGGACCCGGCGGGCGATTTCCTCCATCATGAGGCCCATCGCTTTCCGCATGGCCTCGGTCGTGACGACCGTTTTCGTTCCGGCGATGTCCGTTAGCGTCTTGCTCCAGGAGCGGGCGACTTGGTCGCTGGCGTCCCAGATCGTACCATCGACATCAAAGATGACTGCTTTGTTGATTCCCATGCGCCCATTGTCCGCTTTCCGCCGCGGTTTGGAACCGGAAAGGGGTTTCAGAGGTCGTTTCCAAGGGAAACTCGTCCTTAGCCACTTTCTTATAAGAAAGTAAGTTTTTAGTCGGCAGTTAGTATTTTTATAGTATACGAAACATTCGGCATTATCGGTTGTTTAGCGATTTCATGGTAAATTATTTTGTCTTCGGAATTTGACCATTTGATTTCTGATGAATTGCCACGGTAAGGCTTTCTCGGCCAAAACGGACGAGGGTCTATCCTCCCTCTTCTCCCCTATAAGATTGAGGAACGGGAAACTACAATCGGTTCGTCTTAAGGCCTTGGCCCCCTGCCCCCTTTGGTGAACGAGGAAAATGGCCGGGAATAACCGCCAAGCCCCGATCGGAAGGGCAGAAAGGAAATATGAAAACTCGCTGCTGCCCCTGTTTCTATCTCTCTTGCTTGCCTCGTGTTCCCTCCCCGGCAGCTCGTCTTCTTCGCTAGGAGAGGAAATTTCTTCCCTCTCGTCCGGGGAAAGCCAGGACGGAAGCAACTCTTCTCAAGAAGATGATAGTCCCGAGCCCTCGCTGCTAGATGACGGGATCGGGACGATCCTCCACTGCTGGAACTGGTCGCTTAAGAACATCGAAGCCCGCCTTCCCGCCATCAAGGCGGCTGGCTACTCCGCCATCCAGACCTCCCCGCTCCAGCCGCAGAAGGGCTTCTATAGCGGCGGACGCTGGGAAAACGAATGGCGGAAGTTCT
>CASEWT010000059.1 GCA_949291655.1 uncultured Bacillota bacterium | reverse complement strand
CTTTCCCGACCCGCTCGACCCGCCCCTCGAGGCCGAGGCTTTCGACCAGGCAATAGTCCCCGGGGCGTAGAGGCTCGCTTTCCCTCGCGGATAATGGCGATTCCTTTTCCCGGCTTCCCTCCTCGAAAAGGGTTTCGATTTCTTTCTTAGCCCGGATGGCCTCGTGGAGCTTGCTATGGGAACCGAGTCCCTTGATGATGGCCTCGATTTTCTTTTCGTAGGAGGAAAGGAGGTCTTTCTTGAGGGCTTTCTCGCGGGTAGCTACCTCCTCTTCTAAACGCCGGAGACGGGCCTTTTCGGCAGCAAAAGCGGCTTCCCTTTTCCGGAATTCCTCGTCTTTGGAGGTCAGTTCCCTTTCTTTTTCCTCGACCCGCGAGGTCGCTTCCGAAAGTTTCCGGAGGGCGCCTTCGAGGCTATCCTCGACCTCCCCTTGAAGGTAGGAGGAAGCTTCCTCGACGACCTCGCGGGGAAGGTAACGCTTCGCTAGAGAAAGGCCGTAGCTTTCTCCCGGGATATCCATCCGGAGGCGGTAGGTCGGGGAAGAGGTCGCCTCCTCGTAAGCCATCGAGGCGTTGCGGACGGCCCCGCCGGAGACGGCGAGGGCCTTGATGCCCTCGAAGTGGGAGGAGACGACGGCTTCGGCCCCCTTCTTCCCGAGGTAGGAAATGACCCCGTAGGCGATGGCTTCCCCTTCTTTCGGTGCCGTTCCGGTCCCGAGCTCGTCGAGGAGGAGGAGGGAAGAGGGCCCGGCCCCTTTTATGGCCTTTGAAAGGCTCGACAAATGGCCGGAGAAGGTCGAGAGGGATTCCTCAAGCGATTGCTGGTCGCCGATATCGGCCGCGATATTCGAATACATCGGGACGAGGCTTCCTTCCTCGGCCGGGATCGGAAGGCCGAGCCGGGCCATGTAGGAAAGGAGGCCGACCGTCTTGAGGGCCACCGTCTTCCCCCCGGCGTTGGGGCCGGATATGACAAGGATCGGCTGGGAGGCGCTCAAGGAGAAGTCGTTAGGGACGGCCTTCTCGAAAAGAAGGGGGTGGCGGGCTTTCCTCAGGCGCAGTTCCTTCCCTTCCTTGACTAAGGGGATCGACCCCTTGACCCGCTTCATGTAGCGGACCTTGCCGAAGGAAAAGTCGAGGCGGGCAATAGCCGCGTTCACCGCGATGAGAGGTTCCGAAAAGGAAGCGACGAAGGAAGAGAGTTCCCGGAGGATTCGGGCGACTTCTTCCTTTTCTTCCCCCCGGAGGCGTTCCCGTTTCTCTTCGAGGGCGAGGAGGGCCATCGGCTCGACGAAGAGGGTTTCCCCCGAGGCGCTCGAGGCGAGGATCGCCCCGCTTACCTTCGAACGGTAGGCGCTTTTGACGGCGAGGACCATCTTACCGTTCCTGATCGATGGGAGGGGCGAGGAAAGGTATTCGGCTTTGAGGAGGCGCTCCTTCTCGAGGGCCGCCTTCATCTCCCCGTCGATGCCCCGAAGGGCCATCCGGACGGCGTAGAGTTTCCCCGAGGCCTTGTCCTTGACTTTGAGATCGGGGCCCACCGCTTTCTCGATGGCTCGCCCGAGGGGGAGAAGCTCGGGGAGTCCCCGGGCGAGGGAAAGAAGGCCGTTTTCCGGAAGGTCTTTCCCTTCGAAGGCCCTAGCGATCTTTTCGCGGTTGTCGCTTTCGTTCTTGCAGCGGTAAAGCTCCTCCGGGGAGAGCTCCCCGCCCTTGAGGGAGCGCTCAACGTAACCCCGTACATCGAAGGAAACCTCGATCGGGAGGTCGACCCGGTTAAGGAGGGCCTCGGCCGCGAGCATATCCTCCCGGGCTTTCGATATCTCTTCCGGACCGAGGAAGGAGAGGGCCTTGAAAAGATCCCTTGCCCGCTCGCTCCGCATCTCGCGGAGGAAGAGGGGCTCGACTTCGCTATAGGAAAGGAGTTCGCGCGCGCTTTTCATCGCCGGAAGTATACCACCTCTCTCCCTTTCTTCTAACTTGGGGGCCCCAAAAGGGCTCCTTTGCCCTAAGATAGGGCCATGCAAGGGCAGGAAACCATCGTCATCTCCCTGAGTAAGGAAAAGGAACAGGCGGTCCGCGCCCACTACGGGTCCCGTCTTCAAGAAGGGCCTCTCGGCTCTTTCTACCGCGGGGACGGCTTCGTCTTCACCATTTACCGCAAGGCCCATCCTGACGGGAAGAAGATGGTGATACAAGGACCGAAAGCTTCTTCCGAGGCCCGGAAATGGGGGTTTGCCCCAATAGCTTCCGATAACCTCTTCGCATCCCCGAACGTCTATCCCCAGATCGGCTCCGACGAGGTCGGGACCGGGGACTTCTTCGGCCCCATACTCGTCGTTGCCTGCTATGTGGGGGAAAAGGACCTCCCCTTCCTCAAGGAGCTCGGGGTTGGGGATTCCAAAAAGATCGAAGACGAGGCGATTCTCGAACGGGGACCCCGGCTCATCAAGGCCCTCCCTTATGTCGCGGTCAGTCTATCCCCTGCCCAACTGAATGCCCGCCCCGAGGTCAACATGAACGCCTTCAAGGCGCGGATGCACGACCGGGCCTACCAAGTCCTCCTCACGAAGCTAAAGGAACCTCCAGCGGCTATCTACCAGGACCAATTCGCCCCAAAGGACCTCTACTACTCCTACCTTGAGGGCCGCCCCGGGACCGTCCGGGGGGTCCGTTTCGACGTGAAGGGGGAAAGCAAGCACCCGGCAATTGCCGCCGCCTCGATGATCGCCCGCTACGCCTTCCTTGGGGAGATGGAGGCGACGGGGAAAAAGTACGGGGTCCATTTTCCCCTCGGGGCCGGGAAAGAGGTCGAGCGCTTCGCCTTGGACTTCTACGAAAAAAAGGGCCTCACGGCCCTGAAGGAAACCGCCAAGGAACGCTTTTCTACTTTCCTCCGGACCGTAGGTAAGAAAGAACGGCCCTGAACTTTTCCGGGAGAGGAGCGTAGAAGCTCATCTCCTTTCCGCTTGCCGGATGGGCGAAGACGAGGTGGTAGGCATGGAGGAGTTGCCCCTCCTTGTAGAGGCTATGGTTCCCCTTCCCGTAGACGGGATCCCCTTCGACCGGGTAGCCGATCGAGGCGAGGTGGACCCTTATCTGGTGGGTCCGCCCGGTCCGTAGGCGAAGCCTTAAGAGGGTATAGCCGGCAAAGCGCTCGGCCCGGAAGATCTCGGTATAGGCCGGCTTTCCTGAACGGACGAGGGCCATTTTCTCGCGGTCGGAGGGGTCGCGCCCGATCGGGGCCTCGACGTAGGCCCTTTCGTCGGGGAACTCCCCCTTCACGAGGGCGAGGTATTCCCGGTGGGCAGTGTGCTCGGAAAGCTGGGCGACAAGAGAAGAGTAGGCCCGCTCGGTCTTGGCGACGACGAGGAGCCCCGAGGTGTCCTTGTCGAGCCGGTGGACGATGCCCGGGCGGTCCCCGTCGCTATTCGGGAGCCCCTCGTAACGGTAGGCTAAGGCGTTGGCCAGGGTCCCGCTTACGCGCCCGGCCCCCGGGTGGACGCTCATCCCGGCCGCCTTGTTGATGACGAGGACATCCTCGTCCTCGTAGACGACGTCGAGGGGGAGGTCTTCCTTCTTTAAGCCGCTCGAAGGCTCGAGATAGGGCTCGCTTTCGACGATATCGCCGGGACGAAGGCGGTAGTCGCCTTCCTCTTTCTTCCCGTTGACGAGGACCTTCCCCGCCTCGATGAGGGAAAGGGCCTTCGCCCGGCTCGGGGCAAGGCCTTCGCTCCGAAGGAAGGCGTCGAGGCGGGTTTCCTCACTCGCCTTTCGCTTTTCCATGCTTGGCCCTTTCTTCCTTGATGAAGCGGACGAGGAAGACGATGAGGAGAAGGGCAATCCCGACCGTGAGGCAGGCATCGGCCACGTTGAAGATGGCAAAGGGGGCCTTGTCGGGGCCGTAGATGTAAAAGCAGAAGAAGTCGATGACCCCGGAAAAGCCGGTCGTCTCCGGCCAGTAGAACGTCCGGTCGATAAGGTTTCCGGCCGCCCCGGCAAAGCAAAGGGCGAAGACGGCGTTGATCCAGGGGTCCTCCTTCCGGAGGTAATGCCAGTGGAAAATGGGGATGAGGATGGAGGCAATCCAACTGATGATGATGAAGAGTATCCGCGCCCAAGCGGCCGAGTCCCCGAGGCCGAAGGCGCTTCCCTCGTTATAGGTAAGATAGAGGGAGAAGAAGTCGGGAATGACGAAGACCTCGCCCCCTTGGTTTCCCGGGACAAGGGTCAGCTGGACGGCCCACTTGCTAGCCAAGTCGACGAGGAAAAGGAGAAGGCCGAGCCAGGCGAAGGAAAAGAAGAAGGCTTTCGGGGTAAACTTCCACTCCTTCCCCTCCTTGAAGAAGAGGGCGAGGCGCTCCTTGAGGGGAAGGCCGTCCTTATCCTTTTCCGGGGGAAGGCCGTTACCTTCCTTCCCGTCGGGGCTTCCGACGATCGGGTCGAGGTCCTTCTTCATTCCTTTTCCTCCAAGGCCGCCCGGCAGCGCGAGCACACCTCTTCCCCGTGGTAGTCCCGGAGGTCGTGGGCCTTTTTCCGGCAACGGGCGCAGATCTCGCCCCCGTGGACGAGGGCAAGGGCCTCTTCCTTCCCCTTCCGGAGATGGACCTCGGCGACGAGGAAGAGGCGGGAGAGGGAATCGTAGTCTTCCTTCGAGAGGGCCTCGTAGAGCTTCCCATCGCAGTAGAGCTCGAGCTCGGCCTCGAGGAAGGAAGCGATCTTCCCGCTCGCGCGGAGAGCCTCGAGGCTCCGGTTGGCCTTCTCGCGGAGGGAGGAAAGCCCCTCGTCGACCTCGGAAAGACCCTTCCGCGGCTCGGGCACCTCCCGGAACGTCTCGAGGGCGAGGGCGGGTTTATGCTCCTTCCTGGGGAGAGCGAAATACACCTCCTCCATCGTGAAGGGGAGAATCGGGGAAAGAAGGCGAAGGAGGACGTCGGCCGTCTCGTAGAAGACGGCGGCAATCGCCTTCCTTCGGCCCGAGGAGGCCGGGTCGCAGTATAGGACGTCCTTCGAGCTCTCGAAGTAGGAGGCCGAGACGTCGGTGACGAAAGAAAGGATCTTCATGAGGGCCGAAGGGAAGGCGAAGGCCTCATAGTCGGCCCGGACGGCCCCTGAAAGGGCGTAAAGCTCGTTGAGGACGAGGCGGTCGGAAAGGGAAAGCCCCTCCCCGAGGTCCCCTTCGGCGGCGTTCATGAGGAGGAAGCGGAAGAAGTTGCGGATCTTCCGATAGCCATCCGCGGCCGCGGCGACGAGGCCTTCACTCAGGCGGACGTCGCTTTGGTAGTTGACGCTGGCGGCATAAAGGCGGAGGACGTCGGCCCCAAGGGACTCGGCGACTTTGCTTGGGTCGATGCCGTTCCCGGAGCTTTTCGACATCTTCTTCCAGTTCTCGTCCATGACCCAGCCGTGGGTAAGGTTGCTCTTGTAGGGAGCCTTCCCGGTCGTCGCGACGGAAAGGATGAGGGAGGAGTTGAACCAGCCCCGGTATTGGTCGTTGCCCTCGAGGTAGAGGTCGGAGGGGCACTTCATTCCCCGCCGCTTTAACACGGCCTTCCACGAGGAGCCGGAATCGAACCAAACGTCCATCGTGTCGGTTTCCTTTTGGAATTCCCCGTGCGGGGAACGCGGACTCGAATAGCCTTCCGGGAGGAGGTCCTTGGCCGGAAGCTCGAACCAGGCGTTGGTCCCCTTTTCCTCGACGATCGAGGCGATATGCTCGAAGACGGCCCGCTCGACGATCGGGGTCCCGTCTTCCTCGTAGATGATCGGGAGGGGGACGCCCCAGGCCCGCTGGCGGGAGATGCACCAATCATTCCTTCCCTCGATCATGTTCACCATCTTCTGCTTCCCCCACTCCGGCTTCCATTTGACCTCCTCGACGGCCTTGAGGAGCTCGTCCTTGATCGGGGAAATCGAGCAGAACCACTGCGGGGTGGCCCGGAAGATGAGGGGGGTATGGGTCCGCCAGTCGTGGGGATAGCTATGGACGATCTTCTCTTCCTTGAGAAG
>CASEWT010000058.1 GCA_949291655.1 uncultured Bacillota bacterium | reverse complement strand
CCCGAACACGGAAGTTAAGCACCGCAGCGGCGAAGGTAGCCCCCGAGGGGGCGAGAATAGCGCGCCGCCGGGCTTTTTTCCTTTATTCCCCCCTGCGCGGAGCCTCCTTCCTCCTGCGGGAGGGCTTTTTTCGTTTTTCTTTCCTAAGGAAAGAACTCCTTCCTTCGAAATTTGCCTATGGGGGCTATTGGTGCGATAATACCGCGCAAGCCATGGTTACCGATAAGAAAGCTCCCTACGGGGACATCAAGATCAGCAAGGAAGCGATCAATGCCGTTGCCGGCGAAGCGGCGGCCGAATGCTATGGAGTGGTCGGCCTCGCGCCGCGTTCGCTCCTTTCGAAGAACATTGGCAAGCTTCTCAAGAAAGAAGAATACGGCGAAGGGGTCTACATCCGTCGCCGGAAGGACGACTACGAAGTCGATCTTTACATCGCCGTCGCCTACGGCGTGAAGGTGACCGAGGTTTCAAGCGAAGTCCAAAAGAAAGTGGCCTACGTCCTCCAAAAGACGTTCGGCCTCCCCTTTAGGACGGTCAACGTTTACGTTCAGGACATCAGGGAAATCAATTAGCCATGAAAAGCATCGACGGAAGCACTTTGAAGCAGCTCTTCCTTTCCGCGGCCAACAACCTTTACAACCATTACACGGAAATCGACCAGCTCAACGTCTTCCCGGTCCCCGACGGGGATACCGGGATGAACATGAATCTCACCCTCACTTCGGGATCGAAGGAAATCATGAACCGGAACGACGCCTCGGTCGAGGCCATTTCGGCGGCCTTTTCCCGCGGCCTCCTCATGGGCGCCCGCGGCAATAGCGGCGTCATCACCTCCCAGATCTTTCGCGGCATCGCCGAGGGAATGAAGGGCCATGACGAGGTGAATGTGAGGGAGTTCGCCGAAGCCTTCGTCCGCGGGAAGGAAGTCGCCTACAAGGCGGTCATGAAGCCGGTTGAGGGGACGATCCTTACCGTTATCCGCGAGTCGAGCTCCGCCCTTGTCGAAGGGCTGAAGAAGGTCTCGACCATCGAAGGAGCCCTCGATCTCCTCCTCAGGGAAGCCAAGAAGAGCCTTCAGCATACCCCCGACCTCCTTCCGATCTTGAAGGAAGTCGGCGTCGTCGACTCCGGCGGAGCGGGGCTCTGCGTCATCTTCGAAGGGATGGCCAAGGCCGCCCAGGGGAAGTTCGTCGAACGCAACGTCGACGAGACCCGGGAGACGACCTCGAGCATTTTCCCGCAGGCGGGCAATGCCAAGTACGCCGGCGCCCTCGTAAGCGAGGACGAAGAGGGCTTTGGCTATTGCACCCAGTTCATCCTCCGCCTCGGCAAGCCCGACGACGGGAAGAAGCCTTTCATCGAAGAACGCTTCCGTTCTTTCCTCGATGCCCATGGCAAAAGCGTCGTCTTGGTCCGCGACGACGACATCGTCAAGGTCCACGTGCATACCCTCCAACCAGGCTCGATGCTCAATTACGCCCAGAATTTCGGGGAGTTCTTGACCATCGTCATCGAAAACATGTCGGAAGAGCACCATAACATCGAACACGGCAACGTGGCGACCGACATGGAAGGAAACATCGCCCGTTCGCGCGAAGCCAAGCAGGCAGCGAAAGACGAACCGCTCAAGAACCAAGCCCTCGTGGCCGTCAGTTCCGGCCAAGGGCTCGACGAGATGTTCCGCGAGCTCGGAGTCGACGCCATCGTCTCCGGCGGCCAGACGATGAACCCCTCGACCGAGGACTTCGTGAAGGCCATCCGGGAAGCCCACGCCAAGACGGTTTACCTCCTTCCGAACAATTCGAACATCGTGATGGCGGCTTCCCAAGCTTGCGACGTGATGGAAGGGGAAATTAGGGCCAAGGTCGTTCCCTCGAAAACCGTCCTCCAGGGCCTCGTGAGCGCCATGCAGTTCAGTCCCGATAGCGACGAGGAAAGCAATTACGAAGCCATGAAGAGCGCCCTCAAGGACGTCAAGAGCGGCTCGATCACCTATGCCATCAAGGATACCGACATCGAAGGCGTCCACATCACCAAGGACTATTACATGGCCATGAAGGACGACAAGGAAATCGTCACTTGCACGAAAGACAAACTCGACGCCCTCTATGCCCTCGTCGATGCCCTCGTCGACGAGGATTCCTCGCTTCTTACTGTCATCATGGGGGCCGATATCGAAGCCTCCCTTGGCGAGAAGATCGCCGCCTACCTTGAAGAGAAGCACCCCGATCTCGACCTCGACGTCCGCAGCGGCGGCCAACCCGTCTATTCCTTCCTCGTCGGGGTCGAGTGATGCCCCCTCTCTCGAAGTCCCCGCGGGTCAGCTTTCTCATCGACCGCCTAGGGCTCAAGGATGCCCTCGACGTCGTCGAGCACCTTCCGCGGCGTTACGAGGACTATAGCCTTACCGGGCTTCCCATCCATCCCGAGAACGGCGAGCGTGCCGTTCTTTTCGGCGTTGTCGTCGGGGCTATCCGCCGCCCGGTCCGCTTCAAGCGGGCCTCGCTCGTCAGCTTTTCCTTCCGCCTCGAGGACGGAAGGGAGTTCCGGGTCGAGGCTTGGAACCGCGATTACCTTGCCTCGCGCCTCAAGGACCGGTCGGAAGTTACGATCCTCGTCCATTACGATGCGAGGCGTTCTTCCCTTTCCCTCGTGAGCCTCAAGGAAGGGCGGATCCCGCCCGAGAAGACCCTCCGGGCCGTCCGCTCCCTGCCCGAGGGCCTTTCGGAGGCCACTTTCTCCTCCCTTCTCCGGCGCTCGTTCAAGGAGCTTGAAGGGGTCTTTCTTGAGCCTTTGCCCCCGGACATCCGGGAAAAGTACTGCCTCCTCGGGACTCTCGAGGCTTATCACGAGGCCCATTTCCCTACCTCCCGGGAACGCCTTCGCTCGGCCATCCGGACCCTTAAGTACCTCGAAGCCTTCCTCTATGAGCTGCTCATCATCCGCGGGAAGGACGAGCGGCGCCTCAAGCGTCCGCTCCATATGCGGGCGATCGACCTCCAATCCTTTAAGCATTTTGTCTCCTCCCTCCCTTATCAGCCGACGGCCGATCAGAAAAAGGCCGTCAACGAAGCCTATCGCGACATGGCTGGGGAACGCTTGATGTACCGGCTCCTCCAAGGGGACGTCGGGACGGGGAAGACCCTCGTCTCCTCCCTCGTCCTTTTCCTTAACTTCTGCCGGGGCTACCAAGGAGCCTTCCTGGCCCCGACCGAAGCCTTGGCCCGCCAGCACTTCGCGACGCTGAAGAAGCTCTTTGCCGGCACTTCGCTAAAAACGGTCCTCCTCGTGGGAAGCCTTCCCGCCGAGGAAAGGCGCGAAGCCCTTTCCGAAATCGCGAGCGGGGAAGCCGATATCGCCGTCGGGACGCACGCTCTATTTTCCAAAGGCGTCGATTATGCCGGCCTCCACCTCGCCGTCATCGACGAGCAGCATAAGTTCGGGGTGTCCCAGCGGGTATCCCTTTTCGGGAAGGGCGAGGGGATGGACGTCTACATGATGAGTGCCACCCCGATTCCGCGGAGCCTGGCCCAAGCCGTTTACGGGGACCTCGACATCTCGACCCTCCACGAGTTCCCGAGCGGGAAGCGGGAAGTGGAGACCCTTCTTTTCCCTTACCATGACCGCCGGGTCCAGGACGAAATCAAAGCGGCCTTGGCGGAAGGGCGGCGCGTTTATGTCGTAAGCAAGGAAATCCATGGCGAGGATCCCCGCACGAGCGCGAGCGAAATCTATCGCCGTTACCAAAACGCCTATCCCGGGAAAGTCGCCCTTGCGACCGGGGAAATGGACGAAGAGGGGCTCGGGGCGGCGCTTAGTGCCTTCCGAAGCGGCGAGAAGCCGATCCTCGTTGCCACCCAGGTCGTTGAGGTCGGTCTCGACGTGAAGGAGGCCGGACTCATGGTCGTCTACGATGCCTCGCGCTTCGCCCTGTCTTCGTTGCATCAACTTCGGGGCCGGGTCGGGCGCGACGGGAAAAAGGCCAAGTTCATCCTCTTGAGCGACAAAGAGGATGCTAGCAAACTCGCCATCCTCTTAAAGACCGACGACGGCTTCAAGATCGCCGAGGAGGACCTCCGCCTTCGGGGTCCCGGCGAGCTTTTCGGGACGCGGCAGAGCGGGGAGCTTACCTTCGCCGTCCTCGACCCGGTGAGTGACCTTAAGATCCTCTCGACTGCCCGGGACGACGCCATCCGCCTGAAGGAAAGTGGCGGAAGCGATTACGAGATGGCTATCTCTTACGCTTCAAGGCGCCAAGAGAAGGGGACCCTAGGTCCTTCTTGACCCCATTTTCGCTATAATCAGCACGGAGAAAAAACATGAAAATCGTTTTGGACATGATGGGTTCCGACAAAGGAACCCAAGCCACCAAGGAAGGGGCGTGCCTCTTCCATGCCCGCCACCCGGAAATCGAGCTGATCGTCGTGGGAAAAAAGGAAGAGCTTTCCGATATGGAAGCGGAAGGCTTCCGCCTCATCGAGGCTAGCGACGTCCTCGAGATGGACATGGGTGCCCTCGAGGTGCTTCGAAGGAAGGAGTCCTCGATGGTGAAGGCCATCGAGTATTGCGCCGAAAACGGATGCGATGCCGTCGTGAGCGCCGGCTCGACCGGGGCCTTCCTTTCCTGTTCGGCCCTGCGCCTAAAGAAAATCGAGGGCGTCAAGCGTCCGGCCCTCGTGACGAATTTCCCGAACTTGAAGACCGGGGGCCAGGTGACGATCCTCGACATCGGGGCCTCGATCCGAAACACGGCGGAGGAACTCGTCCAATTCGCCCTCATGGGTACCCTTTACTCGCAAGCCGTCAACGGCATCAAGAGCCCGAAAGTCCGTCTCCTTTCCAACGGGGCGGAAGAAGGGAAAGGGAGCGAAGAAGGAAAGGCTGCCTATCAACTTCTCAAGGGGCGCGCGGACATCAATTTCCAAGGCAACGAGGAACCGAGCAAAGTACTGACTGGCGATAGTGACGTCATCGTGACCTCCGGCTACGATGGGAACGTCCTCCTCAAGTCGACGGAAGGAGCGGCCAAGGCGATGAGCGGCCTCATCAAGAAAGCCTTCAAGCGGAGCCTTCTTTCGAAGATCGGCTACCTTCTTTCCAAGAAAGGTTTCGACGAGATGAAGGCGACGCTTGATCCTCGCTCGACCGGGGGAGCCCTCCTTTGCGGGGTCCGCTCGGTGGCCGTCAAAGGCCACGGCAATAGCGACGCCCTCGGTTTCTCCAACGCCATCGAGGTGGCCTATCGGCTCGCCAACAAAGGCATCGTCGAGTCCCTCGAAAAGGCGATGGGCGACTGATTTCCCATGCAAAACGAGGCTTCTTTCATCGAACTTTTGTCTAAATACGGGCTGAGGCCGGTGCGCCTTTCGCTGTACGAAGAAGCCTTTACCCACCCTTCCTTCGACGAGGCGGCCAACGAAGAACGGAAGGATTACGAGCGCCTCGAGTTCCTTGGGGATGCCCTTATGGGGCTCGTCGTGAGCGAACTATCCTACCGCCTGCACCCGGAGATGGAGGAAGGAAACCTCTCGGTCGTCAAAAGCCAGCTCATTCGAACGGAAAGCGAGGCCCGGCTTGCCCTCAAACTCGGTCTCCTTCCCTTCGTCAGGGTCGGGCCGAGCTTCCAGAAGAAGATCGAAGAGACCCCGAGCGTCCTCGAGAACGTCTTCGAGAGCTTCCTCGGCGCCCTTTTCCTCGACGTCGGCTTTGCCGCCGCCCACGCCTTCCTTTCTTCCTTCCTCTTCGACGAAGTCGCTTCCGCCCTCCCCCTTGTCTCGAAAACCCCGAAGAGCGAGCTGCAGGAAGCCCTTCAAAGCGATCACCGGGAAGCCGTGAGCTACCATCTCATCGGGGAAAGCGGCCCTTCCCACGACAAGATCTTCGTGGTTGCCGTCTACTTCGAAGGAGAGGAGATCGGGCGCGGCGAAGGCAAGAGCAAGAAAGAAGCCGAGCAGGAAGCCGCCCGGATGGCCCTCAGCAAGCGGGCCGTTTCCTATAGCGGCCCTTACCTTCCCCCTTTGGGAAGCCTCCGGGCC
>CASEWT010000057.1 GCA_949291655.1 uncultured Bacillota bacterium | reverse complement strand
CTCCTCGGACATCTTGAAGCCTTCCTCGGCGTTCTTGACCTTGTAGAAGCCAAGGACCGGGCTGAGCTTTTCCCGGGAGAGGGGTTCCTTCTCCCCCACTTCCTTCAGCTCGACGCCGATGATCGAGGTGCCCTCCGGCACCGAGAAGCCGGCGTTCTTGGCGATGTTGACGGCCGACATGCCGGCGACTTTGCTATTCAGCTTGGCCAAAGCGACGTCCTTATTTCCCCGCTCGACCCCGAACATGTACTTCTCGAGCATCCGCGTCTCTTCCGGCGTGGCGAAATAGACCCGGTAGCGCTTGAAGAGGGATTTCATCTCCTCGTAGATGGAAGCGTCGATGAAGCAGGCGCTTTCCGAAGCGCAGATCATGCCGTTGTCGAAGCTCTTGGAGAGGACGACGTCGTTGACGGTCTGTTCCTTGTCGCAGGATTCGTTGATGTAGCACGGGACGTTGCCGGCGCCGACGCCGAGGGCGGGCTTCCCGCAGCTATAGGCGGCCTTGACCATCCCTTCGCCGCCGGTCGCGAGGATCGTCGCGACGCCCGGATGCTGCATGAGGGCGCTCGTGGCATCCATCGACTTCGTCTCGATCCACTGGATGCAGTTCTTCGGGGCTCCGGCCGCGATGGCGGCATCGCGCATGACGATGGCCGCGGCTTTCGAGCACTCGTGGGCGCCAGGGTGGAAGGAGAAGATGATCGGATTCCGGGTCTTCATGCAGATGAGGGACTTGAAGATGACGGTCGAGGTCGGGTTGGTGACCGGCGTGATGCCGCAGACGACGCCGACCGGCTCGGCGATTTGGGTAATCCCGGTGACCGGGTTCGAGGAAACGATGCCGACCGTCTTCAGGTGGCGCATGTTGTTGACGACGTACTCGCAAGCGTAGAGGTTCTTCGTCGCCTTGTCCTCAAAGACGCCGCGGTGGGTTTCCTCGATGGCCATCCGGGCCAAAGTGCCGTGATGGTCGAGGCCGGCAACCGACATCTTGGCGACGATGTAGTCGATCTGTTCCTGGTTGAAGCCGGCGAATTCGTCGAGGGCCTTGAGCCCCTTCTTGACGAGGGCGTCGACTTCCGCCTCGGCGGCGGCTTTCGGATCGAGGGTCTTGTTTTCTTCCATTTTGCCTATTACTCCTTGGAAAGCATTTCGTTAAGACGATGGGACAGTACGGCCAGCGAACTGGCCAGGTTGACGTTTTCCACCACCACGCCTTCGGGGACGATGAGGTGGATGGGGGCGAAGTTCCAGATGGCCCTGGCCCCGGCGGATATGACCGCGTCGGCGACCTCTTGGGCGCTCGCGGCCGGGACGGTGATGATGGCGATGTGGGCGTTGAGGCGCGGGAGGAGATTGGGGAGCTTCTCGATCGGGAAGACTTCCTTGTCCCCTACTTTCCGGCCGCTTAGAGCCGGATTGCTGTCGAAGGCAGCGACGATCGATAGGCCCATCTCCGCGAAGTTCGGGTAGCTAAGAAGGGCTTGCCCGAGATGCCCGGCCCCGACAAGGACGGCCGTCGTCGAGTCGCGGTAGCCGAGGAATTTCTCGATCGTCTCGACGAGGCGCTCGAGGTCGCGTCCCTTCTTCGGGACGCCCGGCTCCTTGCTCACGGCTTGGAGGTCCTTCCGGATTTGCTCCTCGCTATAGCCAAGGCATTTGGCGATATAAGGCGAGGAGACGCACGTCTTGCCCTCTTCGAGAAGGGTCTTGAAGAACTTAAGGTAGACGGGGTAGCGTTGCAGTTGGTTCTTGCTGAACGCTTTCATCGGTTCCTCCTTTCAAGTCTTTCGGTATTTCTTTACCGGCATAAGGATAACGGTCTGCCTTTCCTTATGGAAGGGGGGAATGCAAAGGGAAGGTATGAAAGCGTTTCCATATTTTTTTACCGATATTTTTCCCTGTCGGCTCTTTTCCCCGCAAATCTCCTCTTTAAATTCGGTAAGCAAGGCTTTACCTTAAGGTAAGAGCGAGGTCAAAAAATGAACGGTTCGATGCCCATCCGCGGTCGAAGGCTCTACCTTCGGCCCTTCGAAGCCATGGATTTCATGGATGTCTATGAGAATTACGCGAGCGATCCCGAGGTGGCCAAGTGGGTCAGCTGGAACCCCCACGGCTCCAGCGAAGAAACCTTGAGTTACCTCATGGGCTTTGTGACCCGCTACGAGGAAAAGGACTTCTACCACTGGGCCATCGAGCTTCCGACCGTCGGGGTCGTCGGGGCCATCGAAGTCGTAAGCAAAGACGCTTCCAATACCGAGGCGGTACTCGGCTACGTCCTTGCTTCCCGCTTCTGGGGACAGGGCTTCATGAGCGAAGCCCTCTCTCTCGTCCTCGATTATCTCGAAGACGAAGGCTTTCTCCTTTTCAAGGCCCAGTGCCTCACCGATAACGAAGGCTCCAAGCGGGTCCTCGAGAAAAACGGCTTCCGCCTCGTCGGCAAAGGGAAGACGAACGTCAAAGGAAAGGAAGAGGAAGTCTTCCTCTTCGAGCGCAAGAAGGGAGAGACGGCCTCAAAGGAAAGCGAAAGGAAAGAGGAAGAGCACTCCTTCGTCGTTTCTTCGAAAGAGGAAGAGAGGCCGCAGGAGGAAGAGGCGTTTGAGGGTTCCTACTTCTTCCCCTTCGAGGACAAGTAAAGGCCCCAAAAGACAAGAAAAGGCGCGTTGAAGCGCCTTTTCCTTTTCTTAGCCGAAGGCGACGTCGAGGATCATCATCAGGATGAAGCCGACGGCGAAACCGACGGTCGCGACGTTAGTGTGCTTCCCTTCCATCGCCTCGGGGACGAGTTCCTCGACGACGACGTAGAGCATGGCTCCGGCGGCGAAGGAAAGAAGATAAGGGAGGGCTGGGACGACGAGGGCGAGGAAGCCGACGGCCAAAAGGCCGGCAATAGGCTCCACCGCTCCCGAAATAGAGCCGAGGAGGAAGCTCTTTAGCTTGCCGTTCCCTTCGGCCCGAAGCGGCATCGAGACGATGGCTCCTTCCGGAAAGTTCTGGATGGCCATCCCGAGGGCCAAGGTCAAGGCCGGGATCATGGCCTCATGAACGCCGGTTCCGCCCGAAACGGCGGCGAGGGCGGCGGCGAGGACGACCCCGGTCGTCATGCCCTCGGGGATGTTGTGGATGGTAACGGCCGCCAGCATCATCGAGGTCCGGCTCGCCTTCGAGGGAAGCCCCTCGGCATCCTTCTTGTTGGCGTGGAGGTGCGGGGTCAAGGTGTCGATAAGCAAAAGGAAGGCGAAGCCGATGGCCAGCCCGACGGCGGCCGGGACGAAAGCCCAAACCCCCATCTCCGCGGATTGCTCGATCGAAGGGTCGAGCAGCGACCAGATGCTAGCCGCGACCATGACGCCGGAGGCAAAGCCGAGAAGAACCTTCCTTAACCACGAGGGCATCTCGCGGCGGAGGACAAAGCACATCGCCGCGCCGAGAAGAGTCCCGACGAGGGGAAGAAGGAGAACGATCGCCGAATATCCTATTTCGTTCATACTGGCCGTTAGTCTATACCAGCGGACGGCGGCCGGGTACTGGAAGCGCTTCTACCCGAGGGCGACGTCGAGGACCATCATGAGGCTAAAGCCGACGGCAAAGCCGATGGTCGCGACGTTGCTGTGCTTCCCTTCCATCGCCTCGGGGACGAGTTCCTCGACGACGACGTAGAGCATGGCCCCGGCGGCAAAGGAAAGAAGATAAGGAAGAGCCGGGACGACGAGGGAAAGCAAGAGCACGGCCAAGAGGCCGGCCAGAGGCTCGACGGCCCCGGACAAGGAGCCGAAAAGGAAGCTCTTCCCCTTCGAATGGCCTTCCCCGAGGAGAGGAAGGGAGACGATGGCCCCTTCCGGGAAGTTCTGGATGGCCATCCCGATGGAGAGGGTCAAGGCCGGAAGCATCGCCGCCTCGAGAGTTCCGCTCCCGACGGCCGTCAGGGCCGAGGCGAGGACGACCCCCACCGCCATTCCCTCCGGGACGTTGTGGATGGTGACGGCCGTCAGCATCATCGAGGTCCGGGAAGCCCGGCTCGGGAGCCCTTCCGGCTTATCGCTATGCAGGTGGAGGTGCGGGGTCAAGGTATCGATGAGCAAAAGGAAGGCAAAGCCGAGAAGCACCCCGACGAGGGCCGGCAGGAAAGCCCAGGTCCCGAGGGAAGAGCTTTCCTCGATCGAAGGGACGATGAGGCTCCAGATGCTGGCCGCGACCATGACGCCGGAGGCAAAGCCGAGGAGGGCCTTGTTGAGGAGAGGCGGCATTTCCTTCTTGAGGAAGAACACCATCGCCGCCCCGAGGGTGGTCCCCAGTAAGGGGACGAGAAGGATAATGGCGGAATAGGCGTATTCGTTCATGGGCAAAGTCTATCCCAAGCCCGCCCCAAAGTCTTTCAAAACGACTCCAAAAAGAAAAATCCACCGCAAAAGTGGATTTTCCTCTTTCCAAACGGTCAGGCGACGTTCTGCCAGACGTATTCCTCGCCTTCGTAGAAAAGGTGGTAACGCCCGTTTATGAGCTCGAAGCGCCCCTCCTTCAAGGTGCACGCTTCAAGGCCGGTCCCGCCGTCTTCCCAGAGCTGGTACTCGATATCGAAGGAGGAAAGGTCCTCGGCTTCCGAAAGGAGGCGGAAGGACGAGGTTCGCTGATAGGAGTAATCGGTCTCCGGGTTGTAGCAATAGATGACGAGGCCGGCGGAAGAAGTGACGTCGAGGCGGTCGGCATAGTCGCTTCCCTTGAAGTAGGAACCGACGATGGGATAGCCGGAGAGGAACTTCCCGTTCTCCCGCCGCTTCTCGCCGAGCATCTCGACGGTCGCGGAACCGCCAAGGGAGGCTCGCACGCTCGTCGTCCCCCTTTGCTCGAAGGCGACTTCGAGAATCCTTTCCCCGCTAGCCTCGTCGTAGCCGGCGATCTTCAACTTCCCGGCATCGACCAAGGCGTAGTCCTCATAGATGCCGGCATAGTAACAATAGTCGTCCAATTTGCCGACGCTTGGCCCGCTACCGAACACCCAGTAGTCGCGGGCATCCCCGAAGTGGCCGAGGAAATCGGTCAGGTAGTTATGCCCAATCTGCCCCTCCTCGAAGCGGGCGTCCGCGTAAAGGGGCGAGCCATCGTTGTCAGCGAAGTCGAAGTACTCGATTTCGTAGCCGTCGCTCACGATCCGATAGGACGGGAAGCTCGTGCCGATTTCGATGACGAAATCTTTGTAATTCGAGCCGTAGGTACGGCAAGAGACGACGATTTCCTTATCGCGGTCCATCTTCCTTAGGGTATTCAAGTGAATCCCCTCTACCGAATAGTTCTCGAGGCGTTCCTCTTCTACGTAGTAACGGAAGCTATCCCCGCCGTAGGTCTTGATCTCGAAGTAATCGCCGCGGTCGGTCGCGATATAAGGCTCCGGGGAATCGTAATAGGAACGGTAGAACAGTTTCCCATCCCGGAAGGTGGCCATCATCTCCTTGGGATAGGCCTCGTCGACGACAACGTAGCTTCCCTCGACGAGGGAAGCGATGTCGACTTGGTTTTCCTTAGGCTGTCCAAGGTAGAGGGTCGCGTCATTCGGGAAGTAGGTATTCGCGTCGACGCTAGTCAGAAACTCCGGCTCGAGGTAGACCCCGCCGCCCCGGTAGGCCAGGTAATTGATGGTCTCCTCGTTCAAATAGCCTGCTTCCGCGCAGAAGAGGGTGCTCGACTCGTAAAGTTCGCCCACCGCCTGCAGGTAGGAAGTCTTCGGCCCCATCGGGACGCAAAGCATGTCGGGGTCCCCGGCGATCCCCGAAACGAGGATCGTCCTACTCGCCGGGTCGTAGACGAAGTCTTGGTCGACCCCGGCCCCGTCGATGGTCACCTTCCCGTCCTCGAACACCACCCTGGTCATGCCCAGGGTCTCCATCACATGCCTTCCCATGGTATCACGCCTCGCTGAAGTCAACGCAGTTGTCCCCCACCAGCTTCGCCCTGCCCTTGGAGAGCATGCCCAGCTCCATCCAGGCGGCGTTGAACACCGCTATGGGCGTCAGACAGGGCACCGACAGGGAGGCCCTGATCTCCGGATCCTCGACTTTGCTCCCGGCGTGGCTGATCACATCGGACGTGGTGATGGTCTTCAGCTTCGCTGC
>CASEWT010000056.1 GCA_949291655.1 uncultured Bacillota bacterium | reverse complement strand
CGCTCGGAATCGACGGAGACCGGGGTGCCGTTCTCATAGACGTTCACCTCGATCCTCTGGCTCGTCGGGGACCAGACCTTGAAGGTCGTCGTCCCGTTGAGGACGTGGGCCCCGAGGTCGTCGCCCTCGTAGGTGTAGGTTTCCTCGAATTCGTCGGTCTTGTAAAGGGCGTTGCGGTTGACTTCCCGCTCGAGGGTCGCCCCACTTCTTTCGAAGGTGCAGCTGAGCATGTAGGTCTTCTCGAAGGAAGCGCGTTCGTCCTCGGGGAGGGAGACGACAAAGCTATTGGAGGGCTTCTCAAGGGTTCCCTCGATGGTCTTCGAAGAGGTGCCGTCGAGGATCTCGAGGGCATAGGAGGCAACGGGGTTGCTCGTCTCGACGGCAATCTCCGTGTAGCTCGAGAAGGCGGCGTTGGAGATGACGTCGGCGAGGGTAAGGGAGGGGTCGGCATAGACGTTGGAGTCCCCGCTGGCGAGATAGATGTCGTAGGCCCCGTCGGAAGAGGGGTTCCAGGTCGCAAGGTCGACGTAGCGGTCGCCATCGGGGTCCTTGGCGTTCCAGCTTCCGGCCGATTTCACGATGAAGTAGATCTTGTCTTCGCTGGTGAGGTCCCAGGTCGAGAGGGGGTAGGAGGCCACGGCCCCATAGGAATCGGAGCCGTTGAAGGCGTATTCCGCGCCCTCGAGGTCATCGGTCCATAGCCAGAGGGCCCACCCCTCGTAAGAAGCATCGGGCCGATTGTAATGGAAGCGGACGCTGGGCTCCTCGTAAGTCGGGTAGGAGGCCAGCGGGTCGTCGGTCGGGTCGGGAACGCTTCCCGCTCCCGAGGATGAAGAAGAAACCCCGTCCCCGCCGCAGGAGGCGAGGCCGAGGAGAAGGGCCAGTCCCAGCCCTTTGAGCATTTTGTTCCTTATCATGGTTCACCTTTCAAGAAAGCCCCCGGAACCGAGGTGTAGGCCTTCGTCGTCCCGTCGTCGGAAGCGACGAGGTCAAGCGTGAGGTTCGGCTGGCTCGAGCCGTCCGCGGTCGGGGCGCCGACGTAGCTCGTCTCCGTGCCAACGAGGACCCGGAACTGGAATTCGAGCTTGCCCGGGGCCGTGACATCGGTGAGGGCCGCCTCGAAGGTGTTATCCTCACCCTCGACGGAGGTCATCGCGACGCCATCCCCCCAAGCGTTGAAGGAGCCGTTGACGGTGACGTCGCCTTCGGCATAGTCGGTGAGGGTCACCTTGACCGTCAGGTCGATCGGCATGATGGAGGAAGGATCGCTCGGCCAAGAGCCGAAGATCATCGTAAGCGGGCCGCTTTCGGTGATGTCGTCGGCGCCGATGGCAACGAAGGTGGCGTTGCCTCCTTCGTTGGTATTGACCGCCGAGAGGTCGGCCGTATTGGCCCAGAAGTCGCTGCTCGCGGCGCTGGTGGCGACGACCTTGTACTCGACTATCGACTGCTTGACGATGTCGCCGAAGTTATAGGTGTAGTAGCCAGGCCGTCCCTCGATCGGGGTAAGGACGTTCGTCGTGGAGTCGAGGGCGTCATCCCAGGCGTTCATCGAGCCGGCGATCCGGAGAGTGACGTAATCGGGCACGGTTGCCGGGAGGTACTTGCCGTTGTCGTCCTTTTTCCCGTCGGTGATGAAGAACTCGCGGGTGTAGTCCTCGATGATGATCGGCTTGGGCGGCTCGGCCGACCAGCTGTGGCTCCCGAGATTGATGGAGAGGCCGCTTTCGCTCATGCCGCCTTCCCAGTTCGGGTTGTCGAGCGGCCCATAGGCGGCCGAGATTTCGTTGGACTTGTAGTTCCAGTTCATGCCGAGGGTCGGGGCCCCGGAGGTCGAGTTGTAGCCGAGGGTCAGCTGATATTCGTAGGCTTGGTCAGCACTGGGATCGAACTCCCAGTCGATGGATACGCCGTAGTAGCCGTCATGGCCTTCCACTGCCGTCATCTCCGGGGCTTCCGTTTCGGCGAAGGCGTTGAACCCGCCGGTCACGAAGGGTGAGACCCAGCTCGAGAAGGAACTGAGGGCCGCCGTTCCGTCGGCCGCCGGGGTCGTGCCGAGCTGGAAGTAGAAGAACATCTTCCCTTCCTCTTCGTAGTCGGCAACCCAGTCGGCTTCTTCCGCCGGTTGGCTCGCAGGTTCGGAACTCCCCGGCTCCTCAGACGTTGAGGACCCCGTCGTCTCGCCGCAGGCGCCAAGGCCGAGGGCGGCCAAGAGGGCGACGGCGAAGAGTCCTTTCTTGTTCATCATATTAATTTTGCTCTCCTTTCCATTTGCGGGGATTCGTTCAAAACGAAGCGATCCCTTGGCAAATTAATAGATCAACATGACCACACTTTAGACGCCGCGGGCGCCCTGTCAAGCCTGAGATGTAACCGTTTACAAAGGTCAGTTGAAGCGCTTTCAGCCCGTTTCTTCGATGATGCCTATACATTTGGCTAATCCGCCTCGGAAATTGATAAATCGGTAAAACCGAATCGGCTTTTCCCTTTGGTCCCCGCCGGAAAGGGTGAGGCGGTCCTTCGAAGGACGACCAAAAAAGAGCCCCGAGGGGCTCTCTATGGACGAAGATCGGGAAATCAGGCGACGAGGGTGACCCCGGCCGTCGTCCCCTCGTAGACGAGGGTCGTGATGGGCTCGGTCGGGGTGACGTCGAAGTTCGCCGTCCCGTCGTTGATCCAGCGCTGTTCTTCCTGGGTCGCGGCGTCGACGACCATGAAGCCGAAGGAGAAGGAGTCGACCTTGATGGCGACTTCCCCGGCGTAGGTCGTGCCTTCGACGAGCTCGAGGGCGGCGTTCGTCCAGTCGGCGGAGAGGAAGCTCCCGCGGATCATCAAGGCCTCGCCTTCACTGAGGACGAGGTCGCTGATCGTAACCTCGACCCGGAGCTTGGCCGGGGTCCGGTAGTAGCTGAAGCCTTCGATGGCCGGGTCGTTTTCGCTATCGACGCTGAGCCAGGGGTTCTGCCCGTCCCAGCGATCTTGTACTGGATGACCGTTCCGATTTCCTGCCGGCCGAAGTCGAAGGAATAGGTGTTCTCCCCCGTCTTGGTCAGAAGGTTTTCTTCCCCTTCGATGGCAGCGTCCCAGCCGTTGAAGCTCCCGGTAATCCGGAGGTCGACGTCCTCGGGGACGCCTTCGATCGTCCAAGTCCGGACGTAATGCTCGATGTAGTCGGCGTCCGCCGGATCGCTCGGCCAGGCCGAATAGGTGATCACGATGGGCGAAAGGTCGCTTCCGTCGCCGACGGCCAAGAGAGCATCCTCGCTCGTCAGCTGGTAAGCCCAGAAGTCGGTCGTGGCGCTCGTCGTGGCGACAAGCTTGTAGGTGATGGTCGAATGTTTGTCGACCGTTCCGAAGTCGAAGCTATAGGTGTCTTCCTTCCCTTCGACCGGGACGAGGGCCGTCGTTTCGTCGAGGGCATCCGACCAGCCGTTGACGCTCCCCGAGAGGCGGATCGTCACGTAGGAAGGCTTTCCCGGGATGACGAATTCGCGGACGTAGTGCTCGATGGTCGGGTTCGGGTCGTCGACAACAAGGCCATAGGGATCGGAAATGGAGCCGACATAGGCGATGGAAACGTCTTCCTCGGCGATCTCGACGACGAAATTGACGCTTTTCGCGGGCTGGAGGTAGACGTAGGAACCGCCGACCTCATTGACCGTCCGGAAGTAGTACTCGACGGTTTCCGGGAGAAGGTCGGAAACGGTGGCCGAGAAGGTCGCCCCCTCCTGTTCCATGAGGATCGGAGCGTTCCACTCGTGGCTCGTGAAGAGGTAGATGCCGCCGTGGGTTTCCTCGTCGAAGTCGTCGAGGGTGAGGCTAAGTGATAGGTCGTAGCGCGGGAGGGAGGGGTCGACCGGCCAGCTCGCGAACGACCAGCCGCCGACCACCGGGTCATCGGCGGTCTCAACGGTGATATAGGGGTTCTTGTTGGTCCCGTTTTCCTTGAGATCGGTGCCGCTATAGACACCCTCATAGGTCCAAACGGAGGTCGAGGCCGAGGTGGTGGCCACGATCTTGTACTCAATCTCGGTTCCGACTTCGACGGTGCCGAAGTCGAAGGAATAGCGGCCTTTTTCCGGTTCCACCGCCGTCATGAGGTTCTCGTGGCCCAAAGAGTCGGCGAAGTCCGGCCCGGCGATGAGGCGGAGGGAAGCGTAGGAAGGAAGGGTCGTGCCGTCGGGCCCGAGGATTTCAAAGGTCCGGGTGTAGTGCTCGATGACCGACGGGGTCGGTTCGGGTTCCGGCTCGGCAATGGACTCGGAGGAGTCCGGGGTCTCGATTTCCGAAGAAGCGGTTCCTTCCTCGCTCGAGGAAGAATCGGGCATCGGGGTCACGTCGGAGGAAGAGACCGGGGTTTCGATCTCCTCGCTCGAAGAGACTGCCTCTTCTTCGGAGGAAGCAGGCGTCTCGATGCTGCTATCCCCGCCGGTCGCGGCTTCGCTCGAGGTCGTGGTCGTCGGGCGCGACGAGCTCTCGCTTCCGCCGCCGCAGGCGCTTAGCCCGAGCGCCAGGAAGGCCAATAGCCCTGTCAGGGCTTTCTTGTCGATCATTTGCTTTCGCTCCTTTCCTTGCGTTTAGCAAGACGAACAATCAACGCCCATTACGATACGCAGAAGGGCCCCGGGCGGCAAGAGACAATTGAAACCCCTTACATTGAAAAGCAACGAAAAAGGACCCATTGCGGGTCCTCATGTCCAATGCTGAGTTCAGTTGGCGGCTTTCGGGGTGACGGTGATCCGCTTGCCCCGCTTGCCGACCCGCTCGAACCGCACGATGCCGTCGACCTTGGCGAAGATCGTGTCGTCGCCGCCGATGCCCGTGCCCGCGCCCGGCATCACCTTCGTCCCGCGTTGGCGGTAAAGGATGTTGCCCGCGATGACATATTGCCCGTCGCCGACCTTGGCCCCGAGCCGGCGGCCGATCGAATCGCGGCCGTTCCGGGTGCTCGAGACGCCCTTTTTGGAGGCGAAGAGCTGAAGATTCACATAGAGCTTCATGCTTCTTTTTTCCTTTCTAGCCTCACCTTGTCCGGATAGGACTCCGCTAGGCTTTCTAGCTGGCATTCCAGCGTTTCGAGAACGTGGATGTCCTTCAGCGAAGGCTCTTTCTCGTAGATGACCTTCGCGTGCCCTTCCTCGACGAGATACCGGAAGCTCCCACTCCCCTCGAGGGCATTGATGCCCCCGATGGCGATGGCGCTCACGGCCGCGCAGACGAGATCCGAGCCGTAGGGCCCGGCGTTCGCGTGTCCCTTGGCCTCGAAGCCATAGGGAATTCCGCCTTTGTAAAAGAAGAGGCACCTAACCATCAGGCGTTGATCGACTTGACGACGAGGCAGGTATAGGGCTGGCGATGTCCTTGCTTGCGCCGGACGTTGGCCTTGGCCTTGTACTTGTAGACGACGATCTTCTTGGCAAGGCCCTGCTTCTCGAGCTTGCAGGTGACCGTGGCTCCCTTGACGTAGGGGGTGCCGACCACCGTCTTCTCGCCGCCGAGGAAGACGACCTTGTCGAGGGTCACTTCGCTATCGGGCTCGCCTTGGAGGCGTTCGACGTAGATCCGGTCCCCGACGGAGACCTTGACCTGCTTGCCGCCGGTTTCGACGATTGCGTACATGTCTTACTCCTTTCCTTTGACTTAGACTCGCTCCGTTCGGCCGATTGCCAATGGCAATCCGTTAGGCGCCGAAAAAAGGCGGTTGAGGCCCTAAGGAGGGCGACAACGCGGGTATTATAGCCAATAATCCAGGCAAAGGAAGAAGAATTTGCCTTTCCCGGCCTCTCCTTTGAGCTTTGGACGCTTGGAGACCAGGAAGTTTTACCCTGGCCCGAGAAGGCCGCGCTCGCGGAAAGAATAGTACCCGCCCTCCGCGACGATGATGTGATCAAGGAAGAGAAGGCCCATTTCCCGGCTCCGGGCGAGAAGGAGGCCGGTCGCTACGAAATCCTCCTTCGAGGGCCGAAGTTCCCCCGAGGGGTGGTTATGGGCCAAGGCGAAGGAAGCGGCTCCGCTTTTGAAGACCCGGGCCAGGAGGGGGCCGATCCGCTGCTTGACCCGGTCGGCATTCCCGCTGGCGATCTTCTCGTATCCAAGGTAACGCCCCCTTTCGTCGTAGCGGATGAGATAGACGGCCTCCGAAGGCTCCTTCAAAACCCCCTCCTTCACGAGGGAATGCACGTGGCCGGGGCTAAAAGAGGGGGCTTTTAAGGACTCATCAAGGGCCCTTTTGGCCATTTCAAAGGACGAAACAATCGATAGAGCCTTGGCTTTTCCGATTCCCTTGACAAGCAGCAAATCGGGCAAGGCGGCCCGGGAAAGGCCATAGAGGGATCCGTAGCGGCCGAGCAAGGCATTCGCGAGGTCGAGAGAGGTCCGCCCTTCGGCCCCGCCGCTACCAAGAAGAAGGGCCAGGAGCTCGGCCTCGCTGAGCGAGGCGACCCCACCCCGCTCGGCCTTCTCCCGGGGACGGATCCCCGGGTCGAAGTCCTTGATGCTCATTTCCAGTCGAACGACCAGCCCCCGGGGAGTTTCACCCCGCCGTCGCTGCTTTTGAGCAGCCGGTAAATGACGACCGCCATGACGGCGATGACGAGGACGGCCATGACGGCCGTGAGGGTAAGAGCCTCCCCCGGGGCGATGGCGATGAGTTCCTTTTCGCTGAGCAATGCGCCTTCCATAAGAAAAGCCTCCTTCATCCTTATATAGGGACGAGGGAGGCCGTTGGGCCCTCTTAAATGGCTTCGAGGCGCTTTTCGACGAGGGCGAGCTTCCGCTCGTTCTCGGCAAGCTTCTCCTCCTCGAGGGCGATCTTCTCCTTCGGGGCCTTGGCCCGGAAGCCGGGGTTGGAAAGCATCTTCTTCCCCCGCTCGACTTCCTTGAGGAGGCGCTCCTTCTCGCTTTGGAGCTTCTCCTTAAGGACAGAAGGGTCGATGTCTTCCTCGACGTAGAGCTCGTAGCCGCCTTCGTAGGCGAAGGAGGTCGCCTTCTTTTCCGGGGCTCCCTCGCCGATTTCGGAAGCGAAGGCAAAGCGGGAAAGATAGGCATCCATCCCCTCGAAGGGGAAGGAAGGAGCAACGTGGAGCCGGACCTTGGCGTTCGGCTCGAGGCCTTCCTTGCTCTTGTAGTTCCGGATGTCGCGGATCATTTCCTTGAGGACCTTGGCCGCCTTCTCGGAGCGGTAGTCGACGTAGCTCCGGGGGAGGCTCGGGTAGGTCTCGACGTTGAGGCTTTCAAGGTGGCCGGGGAGAGACAGGTAGATTTCCTCGCTCACGAAGGGTGCATAGGGATAGATCATCTTCACGATGGCCATAAGGACGTGGTAAAGGACGTTCTTCGTCTTCGCCGCCCCTTCGCCGCTAGCAAGGGAAACCTTGGTCATTTCAAGGAAATCCCCGCAAAAGTCGTCGTAAACGAACGAATATAGGTCGCTCGAGGCCGCCCCGAACTCGTAGCGCTCCATCTTGTTCTCGACCCGCTTGATGAGGCGGGCGAGCTTCGAGAGGATGCTCCGCTCGAGGACGCCGAGGCCGCGCCGGCTCAGGGGTTCGGGCTTGAAGTCCTCGCCGAGGGTCATCTCGACGTAGCGGGCGGCGTTCCAGATCTTGTTGAGGTAGCTTCGGGCCGCGGCGATCTTCTCCTCGTTGTAGCGCATGTCAAGGCCGGGGGAAGAGGAGGTCGTGATGTAGTAACGGAGGGCGTCGACACCATACTTGGCGATGATGTCCATCGGATCGACGCCGTTGCCGGCGCTCTTCGACATCTTCCTTCCCTCCGGATCGCGGACCAGGCCGTGGATGAGGACGTCGCGGAAGGGCACTTCCTTGGTGAAATGGAGGGACTGGAACACCATCCGGCTCACCCAGAAGAAGATGATGTCGTAGCCGGTGACGAGGAGGGAAGTCGGGAAATAGCGCGCGAAATCCGGGGTTTTCTCCGGCCAGCCGAGGGTGGCAAAAGGCCAAAGGGCGCTGCTGAACCAGGTGTCGAGGACGTCTTCGTCCTGGACGTACTTGTCCATGTCGGGGGCCGCCTCGGAGACGAGGACCTCCCCGGTTTCCTTGTCATAGTAGGCCGGGATCCGATGCCCCCACCAAAGCTGGCGGGAGACGCACCAGTCGTCGGCTTCCTTCATCCAGCGGACGAGAACTTTCTCGAAGCGCGTCGGGTGGAAGCGGATCTTGTCCTTGCCATCCATCATCTTGAGGACGGCGTCGGCCAAGGGCCGCATCTTCACGAACCACTGCTTCGAGAGCATCGGCTCGACGACGGCGCCGGAGCGCTCGCTATGGCCGACGCTATGGACGATCTTCTCGATCTTGACGAGAAGGCCTTTTTCCTTGATGTCCTCGACCAAGGCCTTCCGGCAGGCATAGCGGTCCATCCCGGCGTATTTCCCGCAATCGGAAGTCATGTGGGCCGTCTCGTCGAGGATCGTCTTGAAGGGAAGGCCGTATTTCTTGGCCAGGTTGAAGTCGTTGGGGTCGTGGGAGGGGGTACACTTCATGGCCCCGGTCCCGAAGGCAATGTCGACGTAGCGGTCGCCCATGATGGGGAGAAGCTCGCCGTTGGCCGGGTTGAGGCACGTCTTCCCGATGTAGTCCTTGTAACGGGGATCCTTGGGGTTCACGAAGACGGCGGCGTCCCCGAACATCGTCTCGGGACGGGTCGTCGCCACGATGAGGGGTTCCATTCCATCGACCGGATAGCGGAAATAGAAGAACTCGCCTTCGTCGTCGCTATGGACGACCTCGATGTTGCTAAGGGCCGTCCGGAGCTCGGGGTCCCAGTTGATGATCCTTTCGCCCCGGTAGATGAGGCCTTCGTCGTAAAGCGTCTTAAACACCCGCTTGACGGCGGATTGGAGCCCTTCGTCGAGGGTGAAGCGCTCGCGGGAATAATCGACGCTAAGGCCGATCGCCGCCCATTGCCGGTGGATGGCGTTTGAGTATTCCTCCTTCCACTCAAAGGCCTTCTTCAAAAAGCCCTCGCGCCCGAGGTCGTAGCGGCTTATCCCCTGCTCGCGGAGCCTTTCCTCGACCTTGGCCTGCGTGGCGATGCCGGCGTGGTCGACGCCGGGCACCCAAAGGACGTCGAAGCCCTTCATCCGCTTGTAGCGGGCGATGATGTCGTCGGGGATCGTGTCCATGACGTGGCCGAGGTGAAGCTTCCCGGTGACGTTTGGCGGGGGGATGACGAGGGAGAATGGGGTCTTCTCCCTATCGCCGGCCGTGAAATAGCCGCCTTCCCTCCATTTGTCGTATTTGCCTTCCTCAACCTTTGCATGGTCGTAGCGTTTATCGAGCATATTGGCCCTCCTGAAACAAAAAAG
>CASEWT010000055.1 GCA_949291655.1 uncultured Bacillota bacterium | reverse complement strand
CGCAGCAGGGCGAAGAGGGCCTCGCGGCTATCGACCCGGAAGGCGGCGAGCAGCTTCCCGTCGGAAAGCATCTTGTCCATCTCCCCGGGGCCGATCCCTTCCTTCTCGAAGGCCGAGAGGCACCATTCGCGCCCCTTTCTGACGGCCTCCTCATAGCCGCCTTCCCCGGCCTGACGCTTGGCGATGGCCTTCTTGATGTGCGACTTCGCCGAGGAGGTCTTGGCGATCTCGAGCCAGCCGAGGTTGGGGCCGGGCGAGGACTTCGAGGTCTTGATCTCGCAGACGTCGCCCGTCTTGAGGACGGTGTTCAGGGGGACGAGGGCGCCGTTCACGGTGGCCCCGACGGCTTGGTCCCCGACCTTCGTGTGGATCTTGTAGGCGAAGTCGAGGGTCGTCGCCCCGGTCGGGAGCTCGATGACCTTCCCAAGGGGCGTGAAGACGTAGACGTTGGCGTTGAAGATGTCGTTGCTTAAGGCGGCCATGAAGTCCTCGGCTGAGCCGTTTTGCTCCCCGCTCATCGAGACGAAGTCGCGGAACCAGTGGAGCTTTTCCTCTATGTCCCGCTGCTCTTCCTTGGCGTTGTAGTTTTCACCTTCTTTGTAACGCCAGTGGGCGGCGATGCCGGTCTCGGCCACCCGGTCCATCTCCTCGGTCCGGATCTGGACCTCGTAGATGTTCCCGTCGCCGGAGACGATGGTCGTGTGGAGGGACTGGTACATGTTCGGCTTGGGCATCGCGATGTAGTCCTTGAAGCGCCCGGGGATCGGCTTGTAGGTCGCGTGGATGATTCCGAGGATCTCGTAGCAGTTGATTTCCGTCTTCGTGATGATGCGGATGGCCAAGACGTCGTAGATCTCGTCGAAGGTATAGCCCTTCTGGAACATCTTCCGGTAAATTGAGTAGATGGACTTGACCCGGGATTCCATCCGGAAGGGGATCTTGTGCTCGAAGAGGATGTCGGCAATCCGCTTCTTGAGGGCGGTAAGAGAGCCCTGGCGGTTCTCCTCTCGCTTGTTCAGGAGCTCGAGGATATGGCGGTACTTGTCCGGCTCGAGGTACTTGAGGGAGAGGTCTTCCATCTCGCTTTGGATCGTGTAGATCCCGAGCCGGTGGGCGATCGGGGTGAAGACGTCGAGGGATTCCTGGGCGATGGCCTTCTGCCGCTCGGGGGAGAGGGCATCGAGGGTCCTTAGGTTATGGAGGCGGTCGGCGAGCTTGACGAGGATAACCCGGACGTCCCGGGCCATCCCGAGGAAGATCTTCCGGTGGTCCTCGGCCTCGAAGTCGCTTTCCTTCCGCTTCGAGAGCTTCATCCGCTGGATCTTCGTGAGGCTATCGACGATGAGGGCGACGTCGTCGCCGAAGCGGGAACGGATCTCGGAAACGGTAAGGTCGGTATCCTCGACGGTATCGTGGAGGAGGCCCGAGGCGATGGTCGCCGGGCCGGCCTCGAGCTCGGCGAGGATGTAGGCGACCTCGATGGGGTGCTGGATATAGGGTTCCCCGGACTTTCGATAGACGCCCCCGTGCTTTTCCTTGGCGAGGAGATAGGCGTCCTCAATCATCTTCCGCCCGGCCTCGCTTTTGATGTAGAGGTAGTAAAGCTCCTTCAGGTCCTCGAAGGTGTGCATCGGGTAGCCGCCGTTGGGTAGTAGTTTGCTCGCGCTGTCCATTGCTGGTTGATTATATACCCTCCGGGCGCGCGTACGATAGGAAGGGCTCTTCGCTCACCCCCTTTCCGATGGGATGGGGAGGGAGCCTCGGGGGAAGAAGCTACCCCTTTCAAGGGACAAAAGAAAAGGCCGGGGCTGCCGGCTCTTCTTCCTCGTAAGAAAGAACGGCTAAAAGCGAAGGCGCTTCCGGGCCTTATGGGCCTTATGGGAGGAGAAGGCGAAGGAGATGCCCGCAACGTAGAGGAGCTGGAAGGGATAAGCGAGGGCTAAAAGGACGGCGTTTCCCCCAAAGGAAGCGAGCCCGACGGGGAAATAGAGCCCGGCGCTTAAAAGGAAGGCCGGGAGGATGGCCAGAAGGCGGATGAGGAAGTAGAAGAAGGCCGTCTTTCCCTTCCCCATCCCCTCGACGAGGAAGAGGCCGGCTTCCTTCTCGAGGTTCGGCTCGAGGGAAGAGGAGGCGGCAAGGACGGCGAGGACGAGGATCGAAAGGGGAACGAAGGCGAGGAAATAGAAGAGGGGGACGACGGTCTGGACGCTACTAAGGTAGTCCGCGTTCAGCTCGGCCCCGGTTTCGCCCGGAAGAAGGCCGCTCGGATCGAAATAGGCGAAGGAGCGGAGCCCGCTTTCCTCGGTGACATTCCGCGCCGGGTCGAAGAAGAGGGTCGCCTCCACCGCCGTAACGCCGGACGTCTTGAAGCTCAGGGCTGCTTCGGCGGTCAGCTCGGGAAGGCAGTTTCCGGCATAGGCGTAGTCGAGGCCCTCGTAGCGGACGGTCGGCTCAAAGATGAGGCTCGAAACGTAGTAACGGCCCTCCGGGAAGGAGGCGACATCGGTCTTGAAGACGAGGGCCATTTGGCTTCCGGCGAGGATCCCTTGGCTACCGAAGACGAGGCTTCCCTCGGCATGGGCCCGGAAATGGTAGGCATAGCCGTCCCCCTCTTCCTTGACCTCGGAGCCCTCCTCTAGGAGGCAGGCATACTCCCCTCCTTCGGCGATGAAGGAGGAAAGGCGGCTATCGAGCGGGGTCGAGGTCCGGAAATAGGTCGCCTCGTCGGAAGGGGCGCTCGGGTAAAGGAGGTAGGAAACGAAGAAGCGGTAAGAGGCCGCGAGGACGAGGTCGAAGGCCAGGAAGAGAAAAAGGAAAAGGATGGCGCTGGCGACAAAGCCGCCCTTCCGCCCCTTGATGCGGGCGTAGAAAAGCTCCTTCATAGCCGGATGGCCTGCTCGAAGGAAGCGGCCAGCTCCTCCTGATGGGTCGAGACGATGAGGGAGGCCTTCTCCTCCTTGGCCGTTTCCCTAAGGAGCCCCATGGCTTCCTTGGCCAGCTCGAAGTCGAGGTGGGAGGTCGGCTCGTCGGCGACGAGGCAGCGCGGGGAAGGAAGGAGGGAGCGGAGGATGGCCGAGCGCTGGCGCTCCCCTTCCGAAACCTCCCGGGGGAGGCGCCCGAGGAGCTCACTAATCCCCAGCCGGGCGGCTAGGCGCTTCAGGCGGGCGCGGTCGGCCTTCCGATGGAGGAGGCGAAGGGGAAGGAGGGCGTTTTCCTCGATGCTGAGGTATGAAAGGAGCCGGGCATCGGGGAAGACGTAGCCGAAGGTCTCGAGGCGGAGCTTTTCGGCCTCCTTCTTTGAAAGGGCCGAAGGGTCCTTTCCGTCGATCAGAAGGGTCCCTTCGTAGGAGGAATCAAGAAGGGAGACGATGCTTAGGAGCGTGCTTTTCCCCGAGCCCGAGGGCCCGAGGAGGACGAGGGAGCCCCCGTCGGGAAGGGAAAAGGAAAGGGAAGAGAAGACTTTCTTCTTCCCGTAGCTTTTGGCGAGGTCCTTGGCTTCGATCATATGACTCCTTCCTGGCTTCCGCGCTCCGAGAGGGCAAGACCCGGCGGCGAAAGGCGGTAAATGATGCTTCCCTCGGCAAGGCCGAGGGGCAACAGGGCGATGGAGGGAAGGAAAACGAGAAGATAGAAAGAGGCCGACGGGAGGAAGAAGAAGCCGCCGGCGAGGGTAAAAAGGCCGACGAGGGCCATCGAAAGGGCTATCGAGACGAGGGCCGAGAAGGCGAAGAGGCCGAAGACGGGCATGAGGTTAGTCAGGAGGAAAAGGCCCCTTCCTAGCCCAAGGACCCGGAGATTGGAAACGCTCTCCCGCTCACGCGAGGACTTGATGGCATGGGCGAAGAAGGAAGCGAGGGCATAGACGAGGCCGACAGAGGCAAAAAGGCCGATTCCGATCGAACGAAGCTCGATAACGATGGGGAAAGCGGTCAGTTCGCTATAGACGTTGATGCCGCTTTTCGGGAAGAGCCCGAGGCCGTGGAGGCGGTCGTGCTCGAGTTGATAATGGTAGCTGAGCGGCTCGGCATTAAGCGAATAGGCATAGACGTTGATCGCCCGAACCCGATGGAAGACGGAAGGGAGATCCTCGGCCCGGAAAAGGAGGATGCCTTCCAAGATAACTTCCTCGCTCTCGCCATAGCCGAACGTCAGATCGTAGAGACTGCTTCGGGCATCGGAGGTATCATTTCCTACCCAGTAGTCCGAGAAATCGACGTAAGGAGCCCTTTCCATCGCGATGCCGTCGGAAGCGAGCCCTTCCTCGATTGAGGGCTCGGTGTCGGGGTCGAAGATTGAGGAGCCACTCGGCTCCGGGCAGAAATAGCGGGCGTTTCCCTCGTCGAGGGAGCGGTCCGCCTCCGAAGGGACCGGGCCAAGGAGCGAAGGCTTGATCGAAGGGGGAAGGAAATAGGCTTGGGCAAAAACTTCCCCGGAGTAAGGGTATCCCATGTCGAAGGCCAGGGTTGCCACGGCCAAGTGCTCGACGGAAAGAGGATTAGGGACCCAGACGTAGGATGAAGGGTCGATTTGTTCGACCTCGTCCCAAAATTCGTCCGGGCTCGAGGGGATCCCATCGCCCGAAAAGCCAACGACACCCGTGATTTCCGAAGCCGGGTCCATGTTGGCGTTGGCGTCTCGCCCATAGGTGGCGTAGGCCTCGTCGAGGGAAGCAGAAACGAAAAGGCCCATGCCGGCCAAGACGGCGATGAGGCCCGAAAAAAGCGACTTGGCATTTTCCTTCAAGAAAGATAGAGTCCGCATCGTAAATCAAAAATTGGGACGGTAATAATAGATCGGATACCCGGCTCCCCTCCTGATGCAATAGGTTATGGCAATGCTATCCGTGTCGACCTTGGCAATGGTCGTGGCCTTCGGGTGGTTATTGAGTGTTATATCCGATCCATCCGCAGCATGATCGACCGGATACTTTCCCCACCAATAGTTTTCATAGATCGCGTATTCGATGCTCATCGTCGAACCATAAGCAATGAGGCATGGAGCGACCTCATAGCCGGAGGGTATGGGGCTCAAATCGAATCTGACCGTCTGGGTATAAGTGGTCTCGGAGTAGAACGATGAAGAGCAGCCATAAGTAAAAGATGCTGAGGTCTCAGAAGTATCGCTTGCAGAAGCCCCAATAAAACCGATTCCAAAAGCGGTTTCCATCGCTCTTCCTATCGAGATCGACACGGAATTTCAAAATAAAAGGAAAATTCCTCCCCTTTAGTGTATGAAACTGAAAAGGACAAAGACGATATCGCATCTCTCACTGCAAAAGTGCCGCGAGCCAAAATCATGTAGGTGCCAGACGAAGGGCTATAAGTTGCATTATCGACCATGCGCCAATACACGGTGTGATTGATCATTCCGCGCGCGACCCACGTCTCCTGCTGAACACCCGTTTAAATAGCAGTCGTCCCATTGGGGCGGAAAGGGTTAGTTGAAATGCCGCGCGGCTCGACAAAGCCGCTAGGCAAGGAGGATTTCATAGTCGTGAAAGAACAAAGCGAAAGAAGGCCAGCCAAGCTAAGCAATGAAGTGATAATTCTTTTCACGGATTTACCTTAGTCCCCCTTCACGGTCTTTGCAATATGGGAAGGCAGGGAGTTCCGCGGGCCCTAAAAAAGGCAGAATCCGCGAAGCGTCCCCTACCCTTCAGGGATGGCTCTTATGACCTTGAAGGAGAGCTTCCGCCCGCGGAAGAAGTCCTCCTCGAAGGTCCCGACGAGGGAATAGCGGCAACCCGGCTCGAAGTCCTTGCTCCCGAGGCGGAAGGAAAAGACCCGGGCCTCGGGGGAAAGGGAGAAGGAAAGATACTTCCCCTCCTTCGCGAAGCCGAGCTCCTCGAAGGAAAGGCCCGGAAGGAGGAAACGGGGCTCGGGAAAGCCGTTCCCGAAGGGGGAGAGGGATTCGATGAAGGAAAGATTGGCGAGGGTCAGTTCCTCCCGGGCGACTTTTAGCGGCTCCTTCCCGCCGTCCTTGAAGGGATGGGCGAGGGCGAAAAGGGCGAATTCGCGTTTGAAAAGGGAAAGGTCATCGGCCTTGATCGAGGCCCCGGCCGCCAGCTCGTGCCCGCCCCGGGTCAGGAAGGGAAGGCGCCCGTCCTCGTAAAAGGAGATGATCGAGCACCCCTCCTTCGAACGGAGGGAACCGACGAGGACGTCGGGGTCGGCCTTCTTGGGGCTGAAGACGGCCGACGGCTTCCCGTAGGTCTCGAGGAGGCGGTTGGCAATGAGGCCGTTGAGCCCTTCGGGATAGGGCGAGAGGGCGACGATGGCCGGCGAAGAGGGATCGAAATCGAGTTCCTCGAAGCTTTGCGAGGCCTCCTTGCGCCGCTCGTTGAGGGAAAGAACATAGGCAAGGAGGGAGGGGTCGGCCCCCTTGTCCCCGTATTCGAGGTAAGAGGCGACCCGGGACACCTTCCTTTCCTCCTCGAGGCGCCCGACGGCGTTGATGGCCGGGGCGAGGGC
>CASEWT010000054.1 GCA_949291655.1 uncultured Bacillota bacterium | reverse complement strand
CTTCGCGAAATGGGGATCGGTGTAGCTTCCCGCGAAGAGCGAAGAGTAGTCGCGGCTCCCGTAGCGCCGGTCGATGAGGAGGAAGGCCCCGACGTCGGTCTCCGAGCGGATGAGGCGGCCCATCGCCTGCATGACCTTGTTGATCCCGGGATAGACGTAGGCGAAAAGGTAGCCGTCGCCCTCCGAAAGGCGGCTATCCCGGATGAGGTCGCGCTCGTGGCTTATTTGGGGAAAGCCGACCCCGACGACGGCTACGGCCCCGAGCCGCTCGTCGACGAGGTCGATTCCTTCGGCGAAAGGCCCGCCGAGGACGAGGAGGGCGACCCCTTCCCCGCCGACTTGGAAATGGGAAAGGAATTCCTTCCGCTCCTTGGCCCCCATTCCCTTTTCCTGCACATAGACCGGAAGATCCCCGAAATCGAGGAAAGGCTCGACGTTCCGGAGGTAGCCGTAACTCGGGAAGAAAACGAAGAAATTCCCCCGCTTCGTCCTCGCGAAGGAAGAAAGGTAGGCGGCCACGTAGGGATAGGTCCTTGCCCGGTCGCGGTAAAGGGTCGAGACCGGGGCGACGGAGAGGAAGAAGTGGCTCCGTTCGAAAGGGCTCGGGAGAAGGAGGGAATCGGCCTCCCTACCAAGAATCGAGGCCATGTAGAAGGATAACGGGGAGAGGGTGGCCGAGAAAAAGACGGCCGCCTTCAGCTTTTCGATCGTTTCCCGGAGGTAGGGAGAAGGATCGAGGAGAAGGAAGCGGAAGCTCGCCTTCCCCTCCTCGTCCTTGACCATGAAGAAAGTAAGGCCCTCGACGTTCCCGAGAAGGTAGGAAGCCCGCCGGACTTTTTGGGAAACGGCCTTGTAGCTGGCCGGGAGGGGCTTCCTCTTCTTGGCCGGTTTCGCCCGCTTCATGGCCCGGGCGGCGATGGCTTTCTCGTTCTCGGAGACGTAGGCGATGGCTTCCTTCAAGGCGGAAGGGATGGAGGGGTAGTCGCGGAAGGCTTCGCCCTCCTCCCATTCCTTAGCAAGCTCCCGGATGGCATTTAGAAGGCCATGGACCCCCTTGAGGCGGCTTTTCCGAGCCCGGGCGTCGAGGAGGTCTTGGTAGGCATCCTCGAGCTCGTCTTCCGAGAAGGTGACCCCGTAGATATCCCTTCCCCGCTCGACGAGGTTATGGGCCTCGTCGACGAGGGCGACGTAGCTATCCTCTTCCCCGAAGCCCCCGTCTCCGAAGTAACGCTCGAGGTAGACGAGGGGGTCGAAGAGGTAGTTGTAGTCCCCGACGATGACGTCGCTTCCTTCGCTGAGGTCAAGCTCGAGCTCGAAAGGGCAAAGGGAAAACTCGTCGGCGAGCTCGTTGACGGCCTCGGGGGTAAGTCTTCCCCGATAGCGCGCGGATGCCTCCTTCGCTTGCGGGAGTTTGGTGTAGTAAAGGCGGGCGAAAGGACATTCGTCGGGATTGCAGGCGGCGCCCGGCATCCGGCACATCCGCTCCTTGCTATCGAGCTTCGAATAGGAGAGGGCGGCTCCCTTTTCGACCATCCAGTCAAGTTGGGAGAGGGCGCTTTCCTGGCCGCTTTGCTTGGCCGTGAGGTAAAAGATCTTCTTCGTCCCGGTAAGGAAGCTTTCGACGGAGGGGTAAAGGGCGCTTATTGTCTTACCGATCCCGGTCGGGGCTTCGACGAAGGAAGGGACGCCGCGGGCAATCGAGCGCTCGACGGCCTCAACCATCTTCTCTTGGCCGGGCCGCATCCGGGGATAAGGAAAGGGAAAGCCGGAAAGGGAGGCGTCGCGGGCGGCGAGCCTTTCCCTCCTTTTCCTTTCTTCCCTTAGATAGGCGGCGACGTAGGAACGGACCTTCTCCTCGAGTTCCTCCAAGGAGAAGGAATATTCCTTCTTCAGGGTATCGTCCCCAACCTGGGAAAGGTAGGAGAGCTCGATGTCGGCCCCTTCTCTCCCCTGGGCGGAAGAAAGAAGGTAGGCGTAGCAGACGGCTTGGGAAAGATGCCACTCCTCGTTTTCCTCGTGGAAGGTCTCCAAGGGGGCGACCGTCGACTTGATCTCGACGATAAGGAGGCGCTCGCCTTTCTCGGCGACGGCATCGGCCCGCCCGTGGAGATGGACGGTAAACTCGCCGTCTAGTATCTCGCCTTCGGCCGGGACTTCGGCGAGAAAGGAAGGGCCGAGCCTTTCCTGGACGAGGGCGTGGAGGCGTGTCCCCTCTTGCATCGTCTCGCTGTTATAGACGCGGTTATCGATGTCGCCCCGCCGGAAGAGGGCATCGACGAGGCCGTGGACGGAAAGGGAAAGGCGCTCCACTAGCCGACTTTCCCCACGGACCGAAAATGGCCGCGCATGCCGTTGAGGAAGCTTGATATGTCCATCCTCTTCTTTCCTTCGAGCTGGACCTCGTCGAGGGCGAGATAGCCGTCGGCAAAGCGGACGGCCATCGTCTTCTTGCCGAGGATGTAGTCTCCCTTTTCGCCACCCTCGAGCCCTGTGGCGAGGTGCGAGCGGAAGACCTTGAGCTTGGCTCCCTCGAGGAGGAGGTAGCCGCCCGGCTCCTCGCTTAGCCCCCGGAAGGCGTTACGGGCTTCTTCCGCCCCGAGGTCGAGGGAGACATGCTCCTCGGCCTTCTTGATTTTCTTGGCGATTGTCGCCTTTTCCTCGTCCTGAGGGGTCCCGATGAGCTCGCGGTTGGCATATGACAAAAGGTCGGAGGCCATCATCTCGGCCCCGAGGGCGGCAAGCTTCCGCCCGAGGGAGGTATAGTCGTCTCCTTCCTCGATCGGGCATTCCCGGACGTCATAGACATCCCCGGCGTCCATGGCGGCGACCATTTCCATGAGAGAAACGCCGGTAATTTTCTTCCCGTCCATGATGGCCCGCTGGATCGGGGCCGCCCCGCGATAAGCCGGAAGGAGGGAGCCGTGGACGTTCACCGCCCCGACCTTGGCTAGCGATAGGAAGCCTTCCGGGACGATCTGCCCGTAGGCCATGCAGGCGATGACGTCGATGTCGAGAAGCTCGGCAAAGGAATAGTCCTCGCGGATCTTCGCCGGCTGGTAGACCGGGATTCCCCGCTCGAGGGCGTACTGCTTCACCGGGGAGGCAAGAAGGCGATGTCCCCGCCCGGCCTCCCGGTCGGGCTGGGTGACGACCCCGATGACGTCGTAGCCAGCCTCGAGGAGCCCGGCTAGGACGGTCCTTGCCATCTCCGGGGTGCCGAGGAAAAGCACCTTGACGTCCTCATTTCGCGTAAATCTCACCATCGATGGACCTCCTCTACCGGACAAAGCAGGCAAATTATACCCGAGATGGGGAGGACGAAAGGCCCGAAGGCTGATAAAATCCGCCCCGAAGGACAACTTTTTTCCCATGAAGCAATTCGGCAAGGACTACGAGGCCGTCCGTCGCCTCATCGACGAAGGCAAGGACCTTAGAAAAGAGGGCCGCGCCACCTTGGAGGGCATCTACGAGCACACGGTAAGCGCCAACGCGAAGAAGACGGTCGCCATCTATTTCGACGAAGACGGCCGGCGGAAGAAAATGAGCTACCGCCGCTTCGGCGAGCTGACGCGGAGCATCGCCGCCCGCCTTTCGACCCTCTTCCGGGGGCTCGAGGAGGGTCCGATTGCCCTCAAGATGCGCAATAGCGAGAACTGGCCGATCCTTTTCTACGCCATCGCCATGAACGGGCGGGAAGTCCTCCTCGTCGATAGTCGCCTCAAGAAGGAAAACGCCGCCAACCTCATCCGCCAGGCCGGGGCGAGGGCCGTCTTGGCCAACGAAGTCGATCCTTACTAAGTCAAAAGCCTTCGGATGAACGAGATCACGAGCGCCCGGCCCGACCCGGACTTCGTTCCCCATTTTGCCGACAAGGTCATCTTCGCCTCCTCGGGGACGACGGGGGAGGCCAAGCTCATCGAGATGAGCGGGCGTAACCTCGCCTATCAGATCCTTTCGGCCTCCAACCTCCCGGAAGAGAACTGCAAGATCGTCTGCCGGGGACGGTGCAACAACCTCGCCATGATCCCCTTCCACCACATCTTCGGCTTCGTCGCCGTCTTCCTTTGGTACACCTACTTCGGGGAAGCCATCGTCTACCCCTCGACGACCTCGATCCGCGACGTCGTCTACGCCATCCGCAAGGGGCCGGCCACCCATATCTACAGCGTCCCGATGTTCTGGGACGGGGTCGCCCAGACCCTCGAGCGGACGATTGCCCTCCGGGGCGGGAAGATCAAGGAAGCCTTCGAACGGACACTCGGCTACGGCCTTGGCGAGCTCTCGAGGAAGGAAGCCGGCTTTGCCGCCTCCCCCTTCTTCCGCCGCCTCATCCGGAACAAGGTGTTCGGAAATAAGGTCGTCTGGTGCATTTCCGGGGGCGGAGCCATCTCCAAGAAGACCCTCCGGATCATCAATGGCATCGGCTATCCCCTTTCCAACGGCTACGGGATGACCGAGCTTGGGGTCGCCTGCGTCGAGAAGCGCCTCGACCCGAAGGACCGCCTCGCCGGAAGCATCGGGACCCTCTTCGGGGGGTTCGAGGCCAAGATCCGGGACGGTAAGGAAGAAGGCGAGCTCCTCATCAAGTCCCCGACCGTCCACGAAAGCGAGATCGTCGGGGGACATAGGGTCCCCACTCCCCTCGAGGACGGCTATTTCGCCACCGGCGACATCGCCTCTATTTCCGAAGGGAAGTACCTCTTCATCAAGGGGCGGCTCAAGGACACCATCATCGACACGAATGGGGAAAACGTCTATCCCGACGAGATTGAGGACTATTTCCGCGGCCTTCCCCACGTCCGCAACGTCGCCTGCTTCGGCCTCGAGCGCGAGGGAAGGGAGCAGATCTGCCTCGCCCTCGAGACCGACAATGCCGCGGAAGAGGGGGCCATCGACAAAATCAAGGCGGCCTTTCAGGAAATCATCGCCTCCCTCCCTTCCGAGAAGAAAGTCGACCTCCCCTACCTCTACCGCCATAGCCTCCCCGTTTCCGGCTCGATGAAGGTCAAGCGCTTCGCCCTCCGGGACGAGCTCGCGGCCGGGAGCCGGGAGTTCATTCCCCTTTTCGAGACGGAGAAAGGAAGCGGGAAAGGGGACTTCTGGGCCGGTTTCGACCCGGCCGAGGTCAAGGAAGTCCTTTCCGCCGTCCGCAAGATCTTCGCAACGAACCTCCAGCTCCTCGAGGAGAAAGTCGGCTATGGCGATGTCTGGGACAAGGATCTCGGCGGGGATTCGATGAGCTACGTGGCGATGGTTTCCGACCTCAACGAGCATTTCCGCGTCGAGATTCCGACCGAGCTTTACGGGAAAATCGGGACGGTCAACGACTTTGCGAAGGAAGTGCTGATCCTCCTCGGGAAGGGCCCCCGGAACCCCTCAAATTCTTAGTTGCCTCTTCGGGCGGCTCCGCGTATCATATACACCGCTAGATTTCACTGGAAGGGATTTGGAAACATGGCAAACATCAAATCGCAAATCAAGAGAGTCAGGCAAGACGAGAAGAGGACCCTAGCCAACCGGGCCGCCAAAAGCGAGTTCCGGACGGCCGTCAAGAAGGCCAACGCCGCGATCGAATCCGGCACCCTCGAAGAAGCCAAGAAGGCCGTCTCCGAGGCCGAGAGCCTCCTCGACCGGGCGGCCCGCAAGGGCATCATCTCCGGCAACAGCTGCCGCCGGAAGAAGTCTTCCTTGGCCAGGCACCTTGCGGCCAAGAAGTAAGAAAGGCCCAAGAAGAAGGAAAAACGGCCCGCGGCCGTTTTTTTCATAGATTCCGGAAGGCGATTTCCTCCCCTTCCGGCCCGGCGTCGACGATAAGGTAGGAACCCTCCTCCCCGTCGCGGGGGAAGGAAAGGGAACCCGGGCAGAGGATCCGGACCCCTGCCGCTTCTTTGTCCTCGCGTTCGTGGGTATGGCCGTGGAAGAAATAGGCAAACCCCCGGGACGAAAGTTCCCCCATGCTCGAAAGAGGGAGCGGATGGTGGGCCAAGAGGGCTTTTCGCCCGCTCGGGAAGGTGATTTCCCGCCGGAGCGGGTAGTCCTCCCGGAAGGAAAGGTCGCAGTTCCCGAGGACGGAAACGAAGGGATTGATGGCCTCTTTCGGGAGGCAAGTATCCCCAAGGAGCAGGAAGGCCCCGGCCGCGGATTCCCGGATGAGAAGCTCGTGGAGGGAGGAAAGGTCGCCGTGGATGTCGCTGGCAATGACGTATCTCATCCGGCGATTTCCGCAAGGCATTCGACGAAGGCGATGCCCGCCTCCTTTTCGCCGCTTAGGACGCTTTTTTCGAAGGAATGGAGAGCCTCGATCCCGCCTTCGATCCGCCCTTTGTCGAGCCGGGCGAGGGTCTTTTCGGCGATCTTGGCCCGGTAGGGATGGACCCCGAGCTCCTCGGCGGCCCGATCGCTATTGAGCCCCTGGGAGAGGAGGTAGCGCATCTGACTGAGGAAAAGGAGCTGCTTGAGGACCATCCGAGCGAGGAGAATCGGCTCGACCCCGCCTTCCCGGAGGTCGGCGGCAATCTTGAAAGCCTTCGCGGAATCGGATGAGAAAAGGGCGTCGGTCAAGGCGAAGGCATTGCTTTCCAAAGGCCGATGGACGAGGGAAACGATTTCCTTTCGGGAAAGGGTCCCGCCCTGCCCTTTGTAGGAGAGGAGTTTTGCCCCCTCGCTCAGGAAACGGGCATAGTCCCCTTCGATCCGCTCGAGGAGTTCCGCGGCGGCCCCGCT
>CASEWT010000053.1 GCA_949291655.1 uncultured Bacillota bacterium | reverse complement strand
TAAAGGAAGCCAGCGACTTCTTGAAAACGAGCTATGCCATAGCCCAAGAGTTTCTTTCCCTTTTGCCGGTCGTTTCCCTCGCCCACAAGGGCATTCCCGAACGCTTTGCCTCCTTGCTAGATCATTTGGAAGGAAAGGGACTTCTTTACCGTCGCCCCTATTTCAAGAATCTACTTCAAAACAAAAAGGTACTTGTCTTCGCTTATTCCTCTTGCGATCGGGAGTTGTCTTTGCTCTTTGAAAGAGCCGGCGTAACGCCAATCTTCGAAAAAATGGCTTTGAACAAGGAAGAAACGACGGTTCATTCTTACTTCGATGAAAAGAGGGAAGCGGTGGCCCTTTTTGAGAGAATCTGGAACGACATCGAGTCGGGTGATGTCGCGACCCCTTCCTCCGTTAACCTTTTAGTCGGCCCCGGCTACGAAAAGGAAATCCGCCGCCTCAGCCGTCGCTACGGGCTGCCTGTGAATGGTCTTGATGAAGCGACCCTGTCCTCCTTTCCTTTTTACAAGAGCTTTTATGCATACCTCGAGGAAGGAAAGGCGGTAGATGAAGCTTTTGCTGCCATCGGGAATCCGGTCAGCAATGTTTACGGGGAAAGAAAGGCCTTGGCCTCTTTGCTAAGCGAAATCGCTCCTTTGAGCACCGGCGACCGCGCGGCCTATCTGCAGTTGCTTGAGTACGGGGCCGGACGGACGAAAGTTCAGCCCCATCCCTACAAAGACGGAATCAATTTGATTCATTTCGACGAGGCCGTCCCTTATCTCGACCATCTTTACGTCATCGGCTTTAATGCGCCGGCTTTCCCGCCTGCCTCCAAGGACGACGGGCTTCTCTCGACTGCCGAAAAGGAGGCCATGGGTCTCAACACGGCCTTGATTGAGAACGCGATGGCCTCCGAAACTGTCTGGGCTCTCCTTCGAAGCGGTGGCGTCCGCTATATCAGCCTCATCGACAAAAATCCCCCTGGCAAGGACGAGAAGCCGCCTTTCCGGCCGCATGTGATAGAAAAGGAACCGGTACGGGAAAGGGCCATTCTAAGGGAAGACGAGAACGGCGTTCCCTTTTCCCATTCGAAGGAAGAGACCATCTTTCTTTCGGCTCGGGCGAAGGACAATCTGCGGCTTTACCGGGAGCAGAGCAAGGAAGAATCTTACTATTCCGATGCCGAAATCGGCTATCGGCAATACGACAACTCCTTTACCGGGGTTTCCTTTCCCCTGAAAATGCCGCTTTCCCTTTCCTACAGCAGCCTCGACAAATATTCGAATTGCCCCTTTCGCTTCTACTTGGACGAGTTCCTCCTTCATAGCAACGACGAATACTCCTTTGCCTCTGCTTTCGGCACCCTCTTCCATTTTGCGATTCAAATCGAGCATGCCGGGACCATCGATTGGAAAGCGGTAGCCGACCGCGCCGACGAACTTTTCGCGGGGCGTTGCCTCGATCGGTCGATTGCCCTCGAAAAGGTCAAATATGCCGAGATCGTCGCCCAAAAACACGACGAATTCCTCGCGAATTCGGGATTTGGCAAGACCGTGAAACGAGAGGAGGGAGTTCTGGTTTCCGTTTCGGAAGACCTACGAATCAAAGGCACGATCGACGAAGCCTGCTTAGGTAAGGAAAAACTTCTCATTGTCGATTTCAAGACGGGTTCTGTCTCTTTCTCCTATTCTGAAGCCTTGAAGAAAAGGGATCTGCAGCTCCCGACCTACCTGCTTTTGGCAGCCGAGCACTTTCCTAAATATCAACCGGTCGGGGCCTTCATCGTGTCGGTGAAAGGTTTCGGGAGGGGAAGCGACCATCCTTTCAAACTCGACGGCATTTTTCTCGATGAGCAAGAAACGATGGCTTTGCTCGATCCGAAACTGTTGCCGGGCTCATCGTCAAGCTACGTCGAGGGATTGAAACGGAAAAAGGGCGGAGATTATGGCCAATCCTCGAAACGAATCGGCGCTTTGGATTTTCAAAAGCTCTCGGAAACGGCTCTCGAGGCATTCAAAGAGGTGGCCAATGAGGTGAAGGCTCTCGCCTTCCCGATTGCCCCGAGGCGAATCAAGGGACGGACCCCTTGCTCGCTATGCGGGCTTCGGGATGTCTGCTTCCTGAAGGATGAGCAGATCGTCGAAGAGGAAAGCGAGGGAAACGAGGAAACGGAAGGAGGGATCGAAGGATGAGCAGGATTTGGACGGAAGGACAGTGGCGGGCCATCGAGGCCGATGGGAACAATGTCATCGTAAGCGCCGGGGCCGGAAGCGGGAAAACGAGCGTCCTTACCGAGCGTGTCGTCTATTTCATCAAAGAAAAGAAGTACTCAATCGATGATTTCCTGATTGTTACTTTCACGAATGCCGCGGCCGCCGAAATGAAAAAGCGCATTCGGAAGGCGCTGCAACAATGCGACCCCTCCGAAGCGGCGAAGGTCGATTCGGCCTACATCTGTACCTTCGATTCCTTTTTCCTGAGCCTCGTCAGGCAATATCACTATGAACTTGGCGTCTCGCCGGACATTCAGATCATGAGCGAGTACCTGGCGACCAGCCAAAAGCGGGCGACCCTTGAAGCCATCTTCGAAAAAGCCGCCTCCGAAAACCCCAATCTTTTTACCCAGCTCGTTTACCGGGATAATCCCAATATCGTCCCTAAAACCCTCATCGATTATGCGCTTTTGCTTTATGATGCCTTGCTGAAGACCGGGAGTTACCTTGAAAGCAGCGCTCGCCTTCGTTTGGCTTTGAACGCACCGGGCTACGAAAAGGGAATCGTGCGGGAAGCAATTTCCAAAATCCTTCCCTTTGCCGAAGCGGTCAACGATGCCATCGGCGAGGTTCTCGCCGCTAGGTCAGAAAAGCGCAAGAAGTCCTTGCTTGCCAAGTTCGAAGCCCTCGCCAATTTCGATCTCTCGACCTACGACGGCATCCTTTCGTTCGTTTCGGAGCTGCCCCGAAAACCCACCTTGGGCAAAGGGGATGAACCGGACGGGGATTTCTCTTTGCGGGTCAATGACTACGGAAAGGCCAAGGATGCCTTGAAGTCGCTGGTCGAGGCCTTGCCAGAGAGCGAGGCCGCCCTCCTCGAGGAAATAGCCATCGACAAAAGGACGACCCTTTTCTTCCTCGATTTTCTTGATGAGCTCGACCGCGAGACGTCCGAATGGAGAAAAGAACGCGGGCTTTACGATTTCGACGACATTGCTCGTCTTTCTCTCGGCCTCGTCAAGAACAAAGGCAAGGCTTCCGAAGTGGCCAAGCGCTTCAAGATGGTAATGGTCGACGAATTCCAGGACACTTCTCTAATCCAAAACGAGTTCATCGACCTCATTGGGGAAAACCACCTCTATTTGGTCGGCGACGTCAAGCAGTCGATCTATCTTTTCCGCGCCGCCCGGCCCGACCTTTTCAATCGCCGGTACGAAGATTACAAGGAAGGACGCGGCGGGATGGCGATCGACATGAATGCCAATTTCCGTTCCCGGAAAGAGGTCCTCTATGCCGTCAACGCCGTTTTCGGATCGATCATGGACGATTCCCTTGGAGGCGTCGTCTATCGGAAAGGCCATGTCATCAAATCCGGCAACAGGGCCTATGAAAAGGCGTGCATTCAAGCGGAAGGCGGATCGTTGACCGAGGTCCTTTGCTACGATGCCCGCGATACTAAGGGCAAAACGATATGCCGGGAAGCCCTCATCATTGCTCGGGACATCAAGAAGAAGATGGACCCCAGCGATCCTTATCTTGTCACCGACAAAGACAGGGAAGACAACACCGTGCTTCGCCCCGTTCGGTATAGCGATTTCGCGATTATCCCTGACCGGGCAACTGATTTCGCGAAGATTCTTCGAGTCTTCAATGAAGAGCAGATTCCTCTTCGCCTCCACTTCGACGAAAACATTGTCGACAACGACCTCGTAAGAGTCGTCGAAAATCTGGTTCGCCTCTACGCGATGGTGGCAAGCGGCGATATTGCCAGCTATGGCTTCCGACGTTGCCTCGCTTCTTTGTTGCGGAGCTTCCTCTTCCGGGAAAGCGATCAGGATGTCTATGCGAAAATGCACTCTTCTTCCTATTCCGATGACCCGATTGTCAGTCTCTTGAAAGAGGTTGTTGAAGAAGCGAAAGGCTTGCCGGATACAGCGGTTTTGCGGTTGCTTTTCGAAAAATTCAAAATCGATGAGAAACTTATCTCGATCGGGATGATCGACCGTAACGAAGCCTATCTCGACGCCATCGAAGACGTTTTCGTCGCCTCGATCGAGGCCGGAAAGAAACTCGAGGAAATTCCCGAGATGATTTCCTCCCTGCGGGACACGAACGCTAAGATCAGCATCGAGGGAAGCGACCCTGGAATCGATAGCGTGCTTCTTATCAATATCCACAAATCGAAAGGCTTGGAATTTCCGATCACTTACTTTGCGGGGCTTTACCGGATGTTCAATTCCGATGATCTTAAAGCCTCCAAGGAACAAGCCACCCCGGAAACAGGCTTCCACTTCGGAAAAGGGGATGGCCGGGAAAACGTCTTCTCCTTCCTCTCCTCCGACCAAAAGCTCGTCTCCCTTCGTTCGGAGTCGGTTCGCCTTCTTTATGTCGCCCTTACCAGGACGAAGGAGAAGGCCTATCTCCTCAATCCCTGCAAGGGATGGTCGACCTCCCCTTTCCGCTTCCAAAGCGTTTTGAGCGACATGCTCGACAATGACAAGAACAAGCCCGTGGAGGGAAGCGACCTTTCGTTCATCAGGGAAATGGCCCACCTTCTTTGCTCCGACCTCGATTCGCTTTTCGATTTGGAAATCGATGATGCTGTGAATCAGGATGGGGGGCTTCGCAAATCGATCAAGGATGTCGTTACCAAACATTTTCCCATCATGACTCCGGACGAAGATTTCGCCAAGGCTTTCGGCGCCTATGCGGATAGCCATGGAGTCGGATTCGCTTCCCTGTTCGGCCTTTTCTTCCGCGGCGATTATCAGCAAGAGCGGATCGATCTTGCCGAAATGCCCCTCAGGGTAGGTGCGGGGGAAACGGATTCTGATATCCAAGAGAAGGGGCTTTCGCTTGTCTATGAAGCACTTGGGCTTCCGCTGGCCAAGCCTCTAAAAGGAAAGCTTCCCCTCTCGCTCGAAGACAAGGATATCGATTGGCAAAAGGTCATTTCCAATTTCAAAAGCGGTTTCGTTCCCCTTGACCCGTTTAAGGCCCTCGATTGCATTTTCGATCGGCCGGTAGATATTAAATCCAAAGCCGCGGCCCTCCGATACCTCGGGATTCCGGATGTCGACGAGTCACGACTCCGCCGAGGTGATTTTTCCTATCGCGGCGAGCTGGTCGCCTTCCTTGGAACCCCAACGAAGGAACGCGCCTCTTGCAAAAGTTTCCAGGAGATGCTGCAGCCCTTGTTCAGGAGGGGGTATCTGAAAAAGACGATCATCCCCTTCAAGGAGGCAAGTCACAGCCTTTCTTCCGAGGTTGAGCCCTTATCCGAGAAATGGCAAAATCCGAAGATTTCTACTGCAGACTCCTTCTCTTTTGATCGGGATGTATCGAATTCCTATTCTTCGGAGCTCCATATCGATGCCTCATCTTCCTCCCTTCGCTACGGGAGTAACCTTCACGAAGCGATGGAGGGCGTCGACCTTCGTTGCCCCGATTACGGGAGCCTAGGAAAGCGCGAGGAAAAGGCCGTCAAGGCTTTCCTTTCCTCGGAAGCAGCTGCCGGAATCGAGGAAGCGGATATCTATCGGGAGTACGGGTTTGTCGACGGAGAGGGACGGGAAGGTTCGATTGACCTCCTCATGGTCTTTGAGGACCGCGTCCGTATTGTCGACTACAAATCGAGCGACATAGACAAGCCCGATTATGAAAAACAGGTCCGGGGATACATGGACTTTGCCTCGAAGCTTTTCGATAAGCCGGCGGAAGGCTATCTCTATTCTCTTTCCAAGGGGGAATGCCGGAAGCTCTAGTCGCTTCCCGGAGGGGCGAAAAGACCGCGGAGCCGGCGGAGGGAGGAAGCGGCTTCTAAGAGCTGCTCGTCGTCGAGGTGCCCTAGGCTTTGTTCGATCCGCTCCATCCGCGTTTTCTCGATGACTTCGTAACGCCTTCGGCCTTCCTCCGAAAGGGTGATCTCAATCGTACGGCCGACCGTTCTTTTCCTCAGGTAACCGGCTGCTACGAGCCGGTCGACGAGGCAGCTGGCTTGCTGTTTCGAGCAAGCGAGGCGGGAGGCCGTTTCCTTTAGCGTAAATGGGCGTTCGAGGCGCTGGAGGGCGGCAACGTAGATCAGTTCGAGCCTGGAAAGCTCGGGCGAGGAAGGGAGGTTCGGGCTTTTCGCGAAGATGGCCCTTCCGATGAGACTGAGGCCATCGACATAGCCGATGAGTTCTTTCAAGGTTTCTTCGCGGTTCACGGATTTAAAGTGCCCCCATTGAATTGGATTGTCAATAAATGTTGACCTTCGCGCGTTAATGGAGATGATTAAGCGGGAGCTGAGAATATGCTATATGCCATCAAAAAATTGAAAGCCAAGGATTGGATCCTTGTCGCCTTGTCCCTCGGGGCCGTTGTCCTGAGCGTTTTCCTGGAACTTCAAATTCCCGATTTCATGCGCCGGATCATCCAAGTCCTGACCGGCGAGGCGGCCTCGGCAAGCATTACCAACGACGTCCTTTACTATGGCGGCTTGATGCTTGCCTGCGCGGTCTGTGGCACGATCGCGACCGCCTTTTCGACAATCGTATCCTCTTATGCGTCCTCGCTGGTCGCCTTCCATCTCCGGGCGGCCGTCTTCAACCAC
>CASEWT010000052.1 GCA_949291655.1 uncultured Bacillota bacterium | reverse complement strand
ATCCGCTTTCATTTCATCTGCTCGATGAGCGTCTCAGCCTCGGCTTGGTATTTAGCGGCCGTCTCCTCGATATCGGCGCCGTTCATGTTGACGTCGGTGAGAAGATAGCCGAGCTCGCTCCACATGATGTCCATCTCGGGGCGGGAAGGCATCGGGATAGCCGTTTCGGCCTGCTCCTGGATGGCCTTCACGATGGCGTTGTCGCTTACGCCTTCGACGTCATAAGCCGCCTCGAGGGCCGGGGCGCAGCCGCTAACGAGGGCGAGTTCCCCTTGGATGGCGGGGTCGAGGAAGCATTCCATCACCGCCTTGATCCTTTCCCGGCGGGCGCTGTCTTCACATTTGACCTTCAGGGCCTGGATGCCTTGGACGCCGCTATAGGGAGAAAGGGGCTCCCCGTTAGGAAGGGTCGGCATCGGGGCAACCCCGATGTCGATGCCTTCCTCGAGGGCCGAGGGAATCATCCACGGTCCGCCGATGACCATGTCGGCGCTCTCTTCGAGGAAAAGGGTATTGACCGTCGCGTAGTCGGCGCTCGTCCGCGGCATGTAGTCGATGAATTTCCGGTGATATTCAAGGGAGGCGACGACCAAGGGGTCGGTCAAGCCCGGTGTTCCGTCCTCATGGAGGATCTCCCCGCCGTAGCCGTTGATCCAGGCCGAAGCGTAATAGGGCGTCGAATGCTGCTCGACGAAGCCGTAGCGGCGGCCGTCGGTATATTCCCTCATATAGGAATAAAGTTCCTCAGTCGTCGTCGGAAGGGCGGGAAGGGAGGGGTCCTTGTCCCCGACGAGGTCCCGGTTATAGAGGAAAAGGGTCGTTTCGTAATAAAGGGGCAGCCCGTAGTTGGTCCCTTCGTATTCCATCGCCTCGAGGGTCAAGGGAACGCTTTCCTCGTAGGAGGAGGGGTCGATGAGGCCGTCGAGGTCCTCGAGGATCCCGAGGGTCGCGAAAAGGCCGATCTTGTCGTGGGCGAAAATGTACATGTCCGGGCAGCTCGCGGGGTCGTTGCCGACGAGCTTCAGCTGGTCGGTCATCGCGTCGCGGCGTACGAACTCGACCTTTTCCTCCGGGAGTTTTTCGGCGATGGCCTTTTCGAGGACCTCGACCACCGCATCCGTCTTGTCGTGCCAGATGACGAGGGTCGAGTCGTCTCCTCCCGAGCAGGAAGAGAGCCCGGCGACGGCCAAGAGGCCGGCCACGGGAAGGGCAAGGTGCTTTTTCATGGGATACCTCCAAGGGAAGAAGGGGGCCCGAAGGCCCCCAAAGATCAAATTAGATGCGATCAGTAGGAGATGGTGAGGATGTACTTCCCGGTTTCGTCGGTTTCCCCGGTTACCGTCGCGTACACCGTCTCTTTGGTGGTGTCGATGTTTTCGGTCAAGTCGGCCGTCTGGAGGCGCGCCGCTTCGTCCTCGCTATTCGGGTCGTCGATCGAGATGATGATCTGGTCGCACGTCGTCGAGACGTCGTAGGCGAAGAGACCGTCGCTGATCGGCTCGAGGGCCTCGCCGGGCCAGGTCGAGAACATCCCGACCCCGCTTTCCTTGTTCCAAGCCCAGAGGTAGGGCTCGGTCCAATCTTCGGGAACGCTCACCTCGAGGCGATAGGTATCGCTCGGGGGAAGGGGCTTCGTGTCGTAAGCGACGACGCCGGCTTCGTTCTTCCCGTCGTAGAGGTAGTCGCCGACGTCGGCAAACCAAGCTGAATTGCCGTTGTTGCCCCGGAGGGTGAAGTTCACCGAGCGGCGGCTTCCCCCGTCGGTCACGTAGTAGGAGACGTAGTTGCTTGCGGCGAAGCCCATGAAGCGGTAGCCGTCGCTATCAAGCTCGGTCGGGATTAGGGTGGCTTTCCCTTCTCCGTCGACCCCGTAGACCTCGGCCGTCCGCCAAGCGTTGGGGACATGGACCCCGAAATAGGCTTCGCTCACGTATTCCCGGGCCGCGGGGGCCCCTTCGGGCGCCGCGTCGAGGGCCGTGAGGTTATAGGTGACGCGCGAGGTGCCGTCTTCGTTTTGGGCCGTTCCTTCGCTAACTCCGTCGAACCAGACGTCCTTCCCCTCGATGAGGAGGCCTTCGCTTTGAATCGCCGTGTCGGTTCCTTGATTGGCAGCGATGATCACCATGTCGACCCGAGTCGGGACGGCAAGTTGGTACCAGCCATCGCCCGCATCTTCCATCGCCCGGCCCGGCCAGGCTATCCCGGGGAAGGCATTGGCCCCGCCTTCGTTCGTCCAGGCCCAGAGGCAGGGATCATTCCACCCTTCGGGGGCTTTGAACGAAATGGAGTAGCCGGTCGTATCAGGCTCCGTCTCGAGGTCGTCGAAGGTCGGGTAGACGGTCGGCTCGCCCTCTTGTTCGGGCTCAGAAGAAGAAGCAGGAAGGGATGTTTCTTCCGAGCTCTCCTCGGAAGAAGGCGCCGATGAGGAGGTCTCGGTTTCGCCGCATCCGGCCAAGATCAACAGGGCCGCGGCGCCGAGAACAGGAAACAAAGACTTTTTCATTACAAGGTCCTCCTAATGTTCCTACTGCCATTATCAGAGTGCTTTGAAGCCATTTCACATAGAAGATTGAAAGCGGTTACAATACCAAAATCAATTGATGTTTCCTCGTTTTTCCATTTGTAACGCTTACACGGGAAAACTACTTTTCGCAAAAACGAGGGCCGGAGCAAAGACAGGGAAAAGGCGTCCGCTGGAGGCGCCGCTAGCTTACTCAATACCCAGGAATGAAACTGATTTCGTAAGCCGTCCCGCTCAAAGCGATGGTATCGGTTACGTTCCAAGCCCCGTCGACCCAGGTGTCCTGCCCGGGGGTGGGGAGATTTCCGCTCGGATCGTAACGGAGAACGATGAGGGAATCGATGGCAGATGGGACCCGCGATTCGAGGAAGCCGTCCACCACTTCCGCCACATAGTATCTTCCCGGCTCCCCGCCATCGACCCAAGCCCAAAGGAAGAAGGCCGGATCGTCGCTCAGGGCCCAATCGTCGAGGAAGGTCCCGACGATTTCCTTCTCGCCTTCCTCTAAGGAATCGAGGGATTCGCCCGCGCTCGAGGAAGCCTCCTCCGAAGATGAAAGGGACTCGGGAAGGAGGCTAGAAGAGGCATTCGAGGAGGAGGCCTCGTCCCCTTGGCTAACCGCCGGATTTCCGCCCCCGCAGGAAGCGAGGGCAAGAGCGGTCCCGGCAAGGAGGAAGGCCCAATGTTTCAAACTCGCCATTTAGGCCTTTCCTTCCTTCCGCTTCCTAGCGGCAAGATAGGCAATGCCGCCGCCGACGGTGGCCAGGATCGTGTTTGTCTTTTTCATAATTCGAGCCTCTTGTCCGAATGTTACTACGTAAGCGCTTACAGTCAAGGAAGGGGCCGCCCTTCTTAAAGGCCGATTTCGCCTCACGGCCTTCCCCGTGAGACAAGGATTGCTTCACTCCGGAGCGGAAATGTGATAAGCGTTACCCATAAGGCCCTAAAGGGCCCTATGAAAGCATGCTCATCAGAAACTACGCTAGCAGCGACGCCCTGGAAACGGCTACGCTCTTCTACGAGACCGTCCACGCGGTAAACGCGAAAGACTATTCCCTCGCCCAGCTCGAGGCCTGGGCCCCGAAAGAGAGGGACCTCGGGAAATGGGACCGTTCCTTCGATGGACGCCTTGCCCTCGTCGCCCTCGAGGGGGAGCGTATCGTCGGCTTTGCCGACCTCGACCCTGAAAGGGGCTACCTCGACCGCCTTTACGTCCATAGGGACTTCCAAGGAAGGGGGGTCGCCACCGCTTTGTGCGAGCGCCTCGAGGCGGAGGCGAATGGAGAAATCGCGACCGACGCTTCGATCACGGCCCGGCCCTTTTTCGAAAAGAGGGGATACCAGGTCCTAAGAGAGCAGGAAGTCGAGCGATGCGGCATCCTCCTTACGAACTTCCGGATGGTCAAAAAGAAGTGACCTCAGAGTCGAAATAGAGGTTTCCCGGATATGAAAACGGCGGGTTTTCGGCCCGCCTATCCCATAATGAAGGTTTTCCGCCCTCAAAGGACGGCCAAGAGCTTCGCGTGGAGGTCGTAGACGAAGGAGGAGTCGATTTCGACCCGCACCCGGTCCCCGCGCTTTAGCTCGACGTCGGCGTCTAGAAAGATCTTCCCGTCGATGTCGTCGGGGGCGTTCCAGTAGGAGCGGAGGGAGTACTTCCCCTTCTCCCCGGCAAGGACATAGGCGTCCATTATCTCCCCGACCCGCTTCTTAAGAAGGGCGACCGAGAGCTTCCGCTGGGCCTCCATGATTTCCTTGGCCCGGCGTTCGCGCTCGGGCCGCGGAACGATGGGGCGGATGGAGTAGCCCATCGTCCCCTCTTCCCTCGAATAAGGGAAGACACCGAGGTGATCGAAGCCGATTTCCGAGATAAAGGAGAGGGTTTCGCGGTGGTTTTCGATGCTTTCGCCCGAGAAACCGGCGATGAGGGTCGTCCTTAGGGCGGCCGTGGGCATCAGCTCGCGGATCCGCTTGAACAGACGGGCCATGCTCGCCCGGGTATCCTTCCGGTTCATCTTCCTTAGCACCTCGTCGCTTCCCGACTGGATGGGGATATCGAAGTATTTCTCGATGACCGGGTTATCGCGGACGTAGAGGAGGAATTCCTCGTCGATCTCGTCGGGGTAAAGGTAAAGGAGGCGGATCGAGGGGAAGCCGATGTCGGTAAGGGCCATAAGGAGGTCGACCATCTTCGGGCGGGACGGCAAATCGACCCCGTAATGCATCGGGTCTTGGCTGACGAGGGCGAGTTCCCGGACGCCCTTCCGGTAAAGGATCCTCCCTTCCTCGACGAGCTCTTCGAGGCTCCGCGAGCGGTAAGGGCCCCGGATGTAGGGAATGGCGCAAAAAGAGCAATAGTTGCTGCAGCCTTCCGAGATCTTCATGTAAGCGAAAGGAAGGGCCGTCGAAAGCTCGCGATGGAGGGGATCGATTTCCTTCACCGGCTCGGTAAGGAGCTTCCCGACGAGCTCCCCGAAGCGGGGATAGTCGGAAAGGGGGACGAAAAGGTCGACTTCCGGGAGGCTGGCCTTGATTTCCTCGAGGTCTTTATAAAGGAGACAGCCGGTCACCACGAGCTTCCCGCGGTAAGAGGCCATCTCGAGGATCGTCTCCACCGCCTCTTTCTTGGCGGCATCGATGAAGCCGCAGGTGTTGACGACGATGACGTCGGCCTCGTCGGGGCGGAGGGTGATTTCGAAATTTTCCTTCGGGAAGGCGGCCAAAAGGGTCTCGCTATCGACGAGGTTCTTGGCGCAGCCGAGGGAAACGAGGCCGACCTTCTTCCTAGAGGCGGCCATGGCGGGCGACCAAGGAACGGATGTAAGGGGCCTTGGCCTTCAAGGCGTCGAGGGAAGGAAGGCGGAAGGTCCAGTTGACGCCGTCGACGACACCCGGGACGTTGATGCGGCTTTCCTTTCCGAGCCCGAGGTAGTCCTGGGCGGAGATGATGGCGTATTTGGCCTCGAGGGAGAAGGCGTAGGAGACGAAGCAATCGACGGGTGTCGGTTCATTGAAGCCGCGGGCATGGATCTCGTCGAGCCAGTAGCGCAAATGGTCGGGATGGAGGCTTTCCAGATACGCTTTCATCGGGTCGTTATCGTGGGTCCCGAGGTAGGCGACCATGTTGTTAGCGTCCACTTTCTTCCCCTTGAGGACGTCGTCGAAGGTAAATTCGACGACGTTCATCCCCGGGAAGGCGTAGCGGTCGCGGAGGAGGAGGACCTCAGGGCGGAGGTCGCCGAGGTCCTCGGCGATGATCTCGACGTCCGGGCAGGCCTTAAGGAAGATGTCGAAGAAGGAGTCCGCCGGCCCGAGGATCCATTCGCCCTCGACGGCCGTCGGGCAGGAAGAGGGGATCTTCCAATACGTATCGAAGGCTCGGAAATGGTCGAGGCGGACGATGTCGTAGAGTTCCCCGTTCCGGCGGAGGCGGTCAACGACGAGCTTATAGCCTTCCTTCTTAAGTTTCTCCCAGTCGTAGATCGGGTTCCCCCACCGCTGGCCGGTCGCCGAGAAGTAATCGGGCGGTACCCCGGCGATGAAGGTCGGCTCGAGGGTCGTCGGATCAAGGAGGAACTTGTCGCGGTTCTCATAGACGTCGGCCGAGTCGTAGCCAACGTAGAAAGGAACGTCACCGACGATCTTTAGGCCATGGGCATGGGCGTATTCCCTTAAAAGCCCCCATTCCCGGTAAAGCTCGTACTGGATCCAAACCTCGAAAAGGCGGCCCGTCCGCTCGGCGCTATTTTGATAAGCCAAGGAGGAGAGGCGGTTCTTCTTTTCTTCCGGCCATTCGGCCCAGGAGCGCATCCCCTCGCCCTTCTTGAGGTACATGAAGAGGGCGTAGACCCGGCACCAAGGGTGGTCTTTCACAAAGGCGTTGAGGATTTTGAGGGCCCCTTCCTTCTTCATGAAGGCCTTGTAGGCTTCCATCAGGTAGGGAGCCTTGTAGGCCTTGGCCTTCTCGTAATCGACCCGGCTAAGGTCGGTGACCGGCTCGTCCGGGACCTTGGCCTTGAGGAGTCCTTCCTCGTAAAGGGCATCGAGATCCATGTAGAGATCGTCGATGGCGAAGCTCGAGAAGGGCTGGTAGGGCGAATGCCCGTAGCCGAGAGGGTTGAGGGGGAGGATCTGCCAAAGCTTCATCCCCATCTCGGAAGCGAGGTCGATAAAAGCGCGGGAACTCTTCCCGAAGTCCCCGATCCCGAAGCGGGAGGGGAGCATGCTGATGGGGCAAAGGACCCCGGCGACGCGTTGCTGCATTCTTGTCTAT
>CASEWT010000051.1 GCA_949291655.1 uncultured Bacillota bacterium | reverse complement strand
TCACCTTGTCGGAGAAATCGACGATGTCGCCGAGATTGGCTTAGCCGTTGACGAGCTTCTCGCAATACACTCGAAGGCCGTTTTGGCAATGGAAATCAAGGCTTTGGCCGCTATTTTGGTCCTTGAGGGTGAACTTGACGCCGGTGAGGAGGTAGCTTTTCTCCTCGAGGCGCTGGGCGATGGTGTCGTAACTGAACTTGGTATTCGGGAAAATCTTCGGGTCGGGCTTGAAGCGGACGCTCGTTCCGTGCCAAGACATCGGGCACTCCCCGTCGACGTGGAAGGGGGTGTCGAGCATCCCGCCGTCCTTGAAGGAAACCTTGTAGATCTTCCCCTGCCGGTAAACGGTGACCTGGAGCCACTCGGAAAGGGCGTTGGTGACCGTGGCGCCGACGCCATGGAGGCCAGCGCTCGTCGAATAGACCCGGGAATTGAATTTGCCGCCCGAATGGAGGGTCGTGAAAATGAGCTGGGCGGCCGGCACGCCGGAAGCATGCATGTCGACGGGAAGGCCGCGGCCCTCGTCTTCGACTTCGATCGAGCCGTCCTTGTACATGGTCACGTCGATCTTCTTCCCGTAGCCGTTCACCGCCTCGTCGACGGCATTGTCGACGATTTCCCAAACGAGATGGTGAAGGCCGGAAGGATTGGTGTTCCCGATATACATGCCGGGGCGCTTCCGCACGCCCTCGAGCTCGCTTAACAGCTCAATGTCCTTGGCCGTGTATCCGGCTTCCGCTTTTTCGATGTCATCCATGGTCGTTTTTAAAAAAGATTCCCTGCACGCATTATACGCGCGCCCGCTTGAAAAACATAGGTGTCACCCGCATAATATGGCGATTTTCGGAGGCAGGGCAATGAACGTTCTCGCTTGTCTTATCACGATGTCGATAGGCTATCTCCTCGGTTCGATACCCACCGGCGTCATCATCGGCCGCATCTTCTATCACAAAGACCCGCGGGACTATTACTCGCACAATTCCGGAGGGACCAACGCCGGGCGCGTCTTCGGGCCGCTAGGCGGAGTGATCGTCATCGTTCTCGATATCTTGAAGACCCTTCTCGCTTTCTATGTGTGCTATGCCCTCATCCAGTTCACTCCATGGGCTACGGAATGGAACCTCTTCGACGGCGGGCGATTGGCCGTCTGGCTTTCTCTCTTCGGGGCGACCATCGGCCATTGCTTCAGCATCTTCCTTCGCTTCGGCGGGGGCAAGGCGGTCAGCTGCTTCATGGGCGCGGCCGGCGGTACGAGCTACGTTACGTTTGTCTTTTGCTTCCTTGCCTTCTTCTCGGCCCTTGCCCTCAAAAAGAAGGTCGTGAGCTTCGCTAGCCTCGTCGCCGGCGGGTTGATAACTCTTTTCGATGTCGTCTTGAGCATCGTTGCGGAATGCTGTCAATGGAACACTTCCTATCTCATGTGGGACTTCGGGACTTCGGGGTGGCTCTCCTTCGGCTGGCAGTGTGCCGTCGCCATTGTCCTTTGCTACCTTGTTTTAGTCGTCCGGCACATCCCGAACATCAAAAGGCTCAGGGCGGGAACCGAGAAACCCGCGCACTGGGTTAAGTAGTTTATTAGTAGTTTTCGGCCATTGTCGAAAATTTGATGGGATTAAGCCAATTTTGGATTTTCATCACCAATTTTATTCGATGGATAAATACTTTTTGACTGACGAAATTTTTGTTATTTGTAAAGGAAGGGTCGATATCGACGCCTATAGTAGTTTGCTGAGACAAGGATTTACCGCTACTCGATATTCTACTAAATAACTACTACCTATATCTTGCCATTCCGTTGCACCGCCGCTCTATGAACATCGATTTGAGGCAGCTCATAACGGTCGGGCGAGACCGTCTTGCCTCCCTTGCTTGTTCGTAACTTGCTCGTAGAAACGTGTCGTCAACTAATCAGTGTTTTGAAAAGCTCGTGTCACTCACCGCATGCGCGCGTGATACAATCTGAAAACAAAGGAGTCTCATAGAGCCAATGAACAAATACGATGCCGTCGTCATCGGTGCCGGCAATGGCGGCCTTGTCGCTGCGATAAGGCTTCTCCAAAGCGGGGCCAAGGTCCTGCTCGTGGAACGCCATAACCTCCCCGGTGGCTTCGCTACCAGCTTCCGGCGCGGCCGCTTCGAGTTCGAAGCCTCCCTCCACGAACTGAACGATTTCGGAAAGGACGGGGGCGACGTCCGCGACCTCTTCGACAGTCTTGGCGTCACCGACAAGATCGAATGGGTTTCCATCCCGGAGGCCTATCGGGTCATTTGCCCGAACGAAAGCCTCGACGCCACGATGCCTTTCGGCATCAAGGCTTTTATCGACAAAATGGAAGAATGCGTTCCGGGCTCGCGCCCCTCGATGGAGCGTTTCTTCGCCCTCGCCGAGGAAATCCGGAAAGCCCAAGCCTACACGAACGCCCAAAACGGGGTCGTCGAATCCTCTTACATGGTGAAGAATTTCGGCAACTACGTCCGCTGCGGTTCCTACTCGGTCAAGGAAGTCCTCCAAACGCTCAAGATGCCGAAGAAGGCCCAGGACATCCTCAGTGCCTACTGGTGCTATCTCGGCGCCAAGATGAGCGACATGTCCTTCATCCACTATGCCTCGATGGTCCTTCGCTACATCGACCGCGGGGTCATGATGCCGAAAGGCCGTTCCCACGAGATTTCCCTCGCCATGTGCGAGAAGATCTACGAGCTCGGAGGCGACATCTGGTTCAACACGGCCGCCGAGAAGATCCTCACCGACCGGGAAGGTGCCGTCTCCGGCGTCCTCCTCGACGACGGGCGGACCATCGAGACGCGCCATGTCGTGGCCAACGTCGAGCCGACAATCGTCTACGGTCGGATGATGGATAACGTCCCGGAAAAGATCGTCCGGGCGACCAATGCCCGGAAGCTGGCCGGCCGTGGCTTCAGCATCTTCCTCGGGCTGAACAAGAGCCCCGACGAACTTGGGATCGCCAACCATAACTACTTCCTCTACGACACGAGCGACACTGACCGGCAGTACGACTTGATGAAGCGCCTCGATAACGCCGCCCAAGCCACCGTCTGCCTCAACCGCGCCTATCCCGATTGCTCGCCGAAAGGGACGACGATCATGTACTTCACCACCCTCTTCATGGAGGATGTCTGGGGCAAAGTGAAGCCCGAAGACTACTTCAGGACCAAAGAAGAGGTCGCCCGCCGCCTCATCGAGCGCTTCGAGAAGTTCACCGGCGCCAAGATCCAAGATAGCATCGAGCAAATCTCCATCGCGACCCCGATGACCTACGCCCGCTACGGGGGCCACCCGGAAGGCGGCATCTACGGCTACGAGTCGAAATACGACGACGGCCTCACCGCCCGCCTCCTCATGATGAAGGAGGACCGGATGACCAAGGGGCTCCGCTTCTGCGGAGGCTCGGCCATGCGGCTGAGCGGCTATTCGAGCGCCTATTTCTCCGGGGATATCTCGGGCCGGCAGACATCCGGCGACATCAAGCGAGGTGAATGAGCATGGCTTACAAATTCAAACGGCAGATTTTCTCCTTCCTCGACCTCATCCGCTTCACCAAGATCGTTCCCAAGCGGAGGAAGATGCTCGAAGAAGGCTCCCCGGCCCCGCTTCCGGCCACCGACGCGGTAACCGAGACGATGAAAGTCCTCCATCCTTCCCGCCTCGAGGGAACTCTCCTCGAAAGGAAGGAGGTCGCGCCCGGCTTCCATTCTTTCGTCTTTGCCATCGACCGTCCCCTCTTCTTCGAAAGCGGGAGCTATGTGACCCTCGGCTGCCCCATCGGCAAAAGCTACGCCTCGCGGCCTTACGCCATCGCCTCGAGCCCCTTTACGGCCCTCCGCGAGAAGAAAATCGAACTCATGATCAAAAAGGCCGGCTTCTTCTCGACCTACATGATCGAAGAGGCCAAGCCCGGCGATACCTTCGACATCCACGGCCCCTTTGGGGACTTCTCTTACGAGTCGCTCCGCGACCAAAAGGACGTCGTCGCCCTGGCTGGCGGAAGCGGGATTGCCCCCTTCCTCTCGATGGCCCGCTCCCTCAAGGAAGGCTCGTCCTCAGGCTACCGTCTCCATATCTTCTACGGGACGAAAACGCTCAAGGACATCGCTTGCAAGGAGGAACTCGATAGTCTCGGGAAGGAGCCGAACATCGAGGTCACCTACGTCCTCGAGGAAAAGACCGAAGGCTATCCATCCGGCTACATCGACCGCCGACTCCTTGCCGCGCGGGCCCCGAAAACCTTCACGGCCTTCTTCTCCGGGCCGAACCAGATGATCGCCTTCGCGAGGGAAGAGCTTTCCGCCCTTGGCCTTGAGGGGAAGGACATCATTGCCGAGCCCAATCCCGTCGGCCAGCGGGCCGGGGAAGGGAAAGCCTACCGCCTCGTGGTCCATATCAAGGACGCCGTCTACGAAACCGAGGCAAAGGACAGCGAAACCATCCTCACCGCTCTTGAACGGGCGGCCATCAAGGCCCCCTCGGCTTGCCGGGCCGGCGGCTGCGGCTATTGCCACGCCCGCCTCATCAAGGGCAATTTCACCATCTATGGCGGCGACCAGCGGCGGCTCGCCGATGCCAAGTTCGGCTACTTCCACCCCTGCGTCTCCTTCCCCGATAGCGACCTCGAGATCGAGATCCCGCCGGCCAAGTAAGCATCCAAACGGGCGAGGGGCCTTCTAGCCCCTCGCTTTTTTTCGTGGAAAAGAACGAAAAAACCGCCCGCGGTAGGCGGGCGGGAGGGAACGAGGGAAGAAGCTATTGGTTCTTCTTCATGTTGTTCATGACTTGGCGGATCTGCGCCTCGGAAGGCTTCCGGCCCATCGACATGAACATCGCCCTGATCATGTTCTCGTTGATCGGGGGATTCTTCTTCAGCTCCCGCTTCATGAGGGAACGGGCCCCGAAGAAGCCGGCAACGGCCCCGACGAGAAGAACGCCGATGAGAATGAGAACGAAGGCCCAAATTTCTAGGTTGACCATCGGCCTTAGGCCCTCTTGTCGTACTTCCCGGTCGTCGTGTCGACGAGGACTTTCTCCCCGACGTTGATGAAGAGAGGCACCCGGATGGTAAGGCCGGTCTCAAGGACGGCGTCTTTGCTTCCGCCATTGGTCACCGTGTCCCCGCGGGTCCCCGGCTCCGTCTCGGTGACGGTGAGGGCGACCTTGCTCGGGAGGTCGACGCCGAGGATTTCCTCGTCGTAGAAGGAGACGCTCACCTCGCCGTTGGGGGCCAAGTACTTGATGACGTCGTCCATCCCGGTCTTCGGGAGTTCGACCTGCTCGTAGGTGTTCGGGTCCATGAAGACGAGGCTCACGCCGTCGTCGTAGAGGTATTGCATCGTCCGCTTGGTGACGGACACCTGCTCGACGTTGTAGCCGCTATTGCGGGCCAGTTCGGTGATGGCCCCGGTCCTTACGTTGCGGACCTTGACCTTGGCGACCATCTTCCGCATGGCCGTCTTGTTGAGAAGGATGTCGATGCACTGATAGAGCGTTCCTTCGTCCTCGAAGTAATTGCCTGGCCTCAGTTCTGTTACGTTCATTGTTGTTGCTCCTTTTGTCCGCTAGGTATTCTACGCTTCATAGAAGCGTCTATCCACCCCCAAAGCCCCGGGCTATCCTTCCCGGGCGGCCATGAGGAGGTAGGGATTGTTCCGCTTCTCGGCCCCGAGGTCTCCCCTTGGCCCGTGGCCGGGATAGAAAAGAAGGCGATCGGGGAGAGCGTTCAGCTTCCTCAGGCTTTCGAGCATCTTCGCCGGCTCGGCCCCCGGGAGGTCGTAGCGCCCGATGCTTCCAAGGAAAAGAGTATCCCCGGTGAACAAAAGGGCAGCCTTCGGGAAATAGAGGCAAACGCTGCCCTTCGTATGGAAAGGGGTCGCAATGACCTCGATCCGCCCAAAGGGCGGAAGCTCGAGCTCCCCGTTTTCGGGGTAGTCATGAAGGTCGAGGAGAGAAGGATCGAGGCGAAAGGAAAGCCCGAAGCTCCGGGAGCCGTTGAGGCGGGGGCTATCGAGGGCCGGGCGGTCTTCGGGGCTCACGTAGACGGGAGAGGACGGCTCGATCGCGGAAAGGCCCATCACATGGTCGAAATGGCCATGGGTTAGAAGAACGGCCGTCAGCTCGATGCCTTCTTCGCGAAGGAAGGTCGAAACCTTCGCCGGGCGCTCGGTCCCGGCGTCGATCAAAAGCCCCTTCTTCCCCTCGAGGAGAAGGTAGGAATTGCTCGATTCGCCGCCGGGGTTGAAGGCTAGGACTTTCATCGTTCAAAAAAAGGCCCGAGGGCCTTTCTTACTTCGTTTCCTTGTGAACGGTTTCCTTGCGGCACACCTTGCAGTACTTGCGGATTTCGAGCTTCTCGGGAGTGTTCTTCTTGTTCCGCGAGGTGATGTAGTTGTGCTCGCCGCACTCGGTGCACTTGAGGGTAACGTTGATCCGATTCGCCTTGTTTGCCATTTTTACTCACCAAACCTTTTTACGCGAGGGCGATTGTAGCACGGGGAGGGGAGGAAGGAAAAGGTTTTTTGCCGCATTTGCCAAAACGCTCTCTCCAAGACCCTCCTCCTGACCGCGGCGGCCGGCTGAGGTAAAATGGAAGGCATGGAAATCAAGCGGAAGGAAAAGCGGCTCGTCAAGGTCGGGCCTCTCCCCATCGGGGGAAAATCCAGGATCTCCGTCCAGTCGATGGCCGCCGTCAAGACGGAAAAGGTCGACGATGTGCTCGGGCAGATCAAGGAGGCCCTCCCCTATGGGCTCGACATCATGCGGGTAAGCGTCCTCGACGAGGAAGACGGCCGGGCTTTGGCCCGCCTGACCCGGGAGAGCCCAGTTCCCATCGTAGCCGACATCCACTTCGACTACCGCCTCGCCCTCCTCGCGGCCGCTAACGGGGTC
>CASEWT010000050.1 GCA_949291655.1 uncultured Bacillota bacterium | reverse complement strand
ATGAAGGAGGGAACCGCGGCTTCCCCGCTTTCGAGGCAATTGAGGAAGTAATCGGCCCACCGCCGTATTTCCGCCGGCTCGATAAGGCCCTTCCCGACTCCGATGGCGAAATAGGGTCCGCCGATCCCTTGGAAGAAGGATTCGTTAATGGGGAGCCCAAGTTCCTGAGAGGTGGCAAGCCCGTACGTCGCGATGTCGGAAAGGAAGGCCCTCCTTTCGTAGACAAAGCCTTCGTCGAGGGGGAAGACGTTGCCGAGGCCGGGGTTGGCAAAGGGCGGGGTTACCGTGAGGATGCCGTTGGCAAAGGCGTTGAGGGTCCCGTAGGAGGCAATCGAATAGAAGTCGACGGCCTTTTCTTCGACAACCGCTTTCTCAAGGACAACGGGCTTTCCCTTCCCCGTGGCCCTATCGAGGACATAGAAACGATGGCCGACGAAGGAAGAAGCGTTCGCGAAATCGATGTTCACGTAGGCCCGGGCATCGTAATCCATGAGGGCGTGGAAGCTTGAGATTTCAAGGCTCCGCCCGTCAGCGAACTCGAGGGTCACGGCCTTCGTCAAGGCCTTTCCGTGGTTCGCGACCATGAGGACCGGGCGCTTGACGAGGCGTCCCGTCTCGTGGTCGAAGGCCAAGATGAAATCGTCGACAGAAATGTCCTCGATCTTCCTCTGACTCCCGTCGGCCATTGTGACGAGGGTCCCGGCGGCAAAGCAGGAATTCCAGGTGAATTCGAACGAGTAGCACCTCGTCGCTTGGTAGACGATGTCGTCGTCATCCCCGAAAATGCCGCTGGCTTCGTGGGTCCCGACCTGCTCCTTGTTGGCTACCGACCAAGTGCCAGTCGCTTCGTCGTAGACATAGTCGAACATGTAGACGGGCTTCTCTTCGTAGTGCTCCCCGAAGCTTGAATGGGTGGAGAACTTGAAATAGCGGTCCTTTACGACATAAGAGGTCAGCTGCCCGGTGGAAGTCGAGGCGATTTCCTTCCAAGGGCCGCTTTCGCTTTCCCCTTCGTAGAGGGTGTATTCCACCCGGCCGGCCCCGGAATTGCCGGACGTCGAAATGGCGACTTCCATCCCCTCGGAAGGGATGGCCTCGACCTCGATGTTCTTCTCGACGAGGAAATAGCCGCCTTCCAAATTGACGTTCGGATCGTCGCAGCGGCCCGAAGAGCGATCGAAGGAAAGGCTCAGGTAGCGACCCGATTCGATGTCGATGCTCATTCCGCTATTGCCGCTATCGACGAGGGTCGTCGCGTTGCTCCCGGCGGCATCGTCGGCAATCCTCACGGTAAAGGAGATGACCGGGTGATGGAAGAGGCTTCCATCGACGGTAACGGTCAGTTTCCGGGTAAAGCGGCATAGGCCGGCCCAATAGTCGCCGTAGAGCTCGTCGCTGACCCCGGAGACGAGATAACCGGCCTCGGGAACAGCCGAGGCGAGTTCGTTCGTCGTCGGGTCGAGGAAGAGGGCCGTCGTCTGGATGACGGTCGTCGCATTGGCCGTCCCGTCGGTGCTCGTTCCCTTGTAATGCTCTTGGCTAGGCAGGGCCGACCCGTCAATCGAGGCCGCGCTTCCGCTTCCGCCCTGGACGATGTTGGCCCCGAGGTATGAGGTGGCCCCGATGAGGATCCGCCCGTTGTTGATCAGACTCGAATCGGCCATCCCGTGCGAAGAATCCGGATAGAGGTTCTGCTGATCGCTGCTGATGGCGTCGAGGGTCGTCGCCTTGTAGAAGACCATCGTCGAGTCGTTGATGAACAAGGTTCCACCGCTCTCGACGAGAAGGCGCGAGCCGGAAAGGAACTTCAAGTCCTTCCCGTTGCTGTCGAAGGTAGCGCCAGAAGCGATAGTCAGGTCAAGCTTGTAGGGAATCGGGAGGAAGGTCGTCGCCGTATCGAAGCTGACGCCGAGCTGCTCGACCGAGAGGGAGCCCATCAATAGGCTCCCGGCGAGGGTGACGTGGAGAGCATCCTGGGATTCGGCTTTCACGCTCGCGGCGGAGCTATGGCGGAGGCTATTGGTCGTAAGATAGCCGCAGGTCGGGTCGGCGGCCTTGTTCTCGTAGTCGAACGCGACCTTTCCTTCGCTTAGGTAGAACATGCACTTTTCCTCAGGGCTCAGCCCAGCTTCCTCCCCGGAATAGGGCCCGACCACCCCGCATTCCTGCTGGATGGCCCCCGAAAGGCTCGAACTCACGCGGACGTAGCAGTTGTAACGGCCCCCGAAATCGACTTCGAGATGAGCCTGGATGGCTTCGAGAATGTAGGAGGTGACCGGGCTTTGGTTGGCGTCGATAACCGCCGAGAGGTTCCCGCCGCTCCGGACGTCGTTGGTCGTGAAAGGGGTCCGGAGGAAGCCGCCGTCGCGGACGAAGACGCCGGTATTTTCCTCGGAAAGGACCGCTCTTCTCCCCTTCATCGCTCCCGCTTCCTCGGGCCGGTATTCCCTTTTGACGTAGCCGTAACACTCGAAGCGGCCCTCGACCTCGACGGCCGAGCGCTCGCCGAGGTTCAGCTCGCAATAGGACCCGCTCACGCCCTGGCGCCCGAAAAGGCCCCCGACGATGAGTTCGGCGCCTTCGCTTACGAGGATGTCGGCCCCCTCGCGAAGGGAGAGCAGGGTCTTCCGGTTGGCCTTCACGTAGGAGCCGCTCGCGTCGATAGCGCTCCCCCGGTCCTGGAACTCTGCCTTGACGTCGGACCCGAAAAGCCCGTTTCCACCCTCGCCGTCGTAGGCATAAGGAAGGAGGAGGCGGACGCCGGCGGGAATCGTAATCGATTCCCTCAGCACGTAAACGGTGCCCGGGGGCATCTCGATGTCGGCTTCTTCACCCGGGGCGAGGTCTTCGAAGGCTCCCTCGAGGCTTGCGTAGCGGGCTCCCCGGTTCAAATTGACGGCAACGCAGGTCGCTTCCTCGAAAGGAACGTCGACCTTCTCCGTCTCGTAGGCCGAGAAGACGTAGGCGGAAGTCCCAATGGCAAAGGAAAGCGATACGCCCAAAGCCAGGAAGATGGAAGCGAGGAAATGCCGGCGGGACCTTCTTTTCATAGGCTAAGGGTTATCCTCGCCCCGAAGGAGGGGCCTACGCCCCAGTTCGCGGCTAGTCCGGCGGCCTCCTCGTAGGGGACGCGGAAGCGGAAGGCGAGGGCAAAGGGAATCTCTTTGGAAGAGACGGAGGGGAAAAGGAAGCTCTCGGTCGTGGCCGCCCCGGGCGCGAGGGAGAAGGAAAGGCTCGTTTCGGCCCCGCCGTCGAGGGAAATGGCGACCTCGGTGAGAAAGCCGCCGTCGAGGAAAAGGGATGGTTCCTCGCTCAAGGTGAAAGCGGCCCTGACGCCCCCCTCCCCGACAAGGGAATGCGCCTTCGCCTGGTGGTAAAGACCGTTATAGACGATGGTACCGGTCTCCAATAGGGAGTCGTGAGGCCCTTTGAAGCCACCGTCGGTAAAAGCAAAAGGCTCCAGAGAGCCCTTTTCGAACAAGGAATAGACGTTTCCGACCTCGGCCGACACATCGACCGAGGAGGATCCGCCCGAAACGACGAGAAAACTGCCGAAGCCGACGCTAAGGGAGGAGAAGACGGAAGCTAATAGTAGACACCCCCCCCAATCGAATTAAAGAAGCGGAGCCTTCTCGATTTCCATTTCCGGATCATCGCCGGCATTATACCTTTTTCCAATGTAAGGAGGGAGAAGGGCAGCCCTTTTACCAAAGGCCCTTAGGGAAGGAGCTTACCTTCAGGGAACCAGCTTGCCCCGTCGGAAGGGTAAATGGATGGAAAAAGGCCGCAAAACCCCTTCGAAAAGAGAAAAAGCCCGTCCCGCGGGCGGGACGGGCTTCGTGAAATAGAGGGGGTTATTCGAGGGGCCTAGCCTTGATGATCGGAGAGGCGATGACGCGGCCCGACTGCTTGATGAGGGCGACCTTCGTGTCGACGTAGGGGGCAATGGCCTTGGCTTGGTTGCCCGGGACGGCGAGGATCGGCTGGATGGAGAGCTCCTGGAAGTAGCGCATCATGCTCTCGACATGGGACTGGTCCATCTTCTCGAAGGCTTCGTCGAACATGACGAGGCAGCCAGGAGAGGTCCTCCCAAAGCCGGGGCGGCAGAGCTGGTCGAAGGAAGCGGCGATGATGACGTAGAAGGGGGTCTGCGTCTCGCCGCCGGACTTCGACTTGCTGATCTCGGAGAAACGGTAGGTCCGGCCGTTCTTGTCGCGGATCTTGATGTCGTAGTCCATGAAGTTCCGGTAGTCGGTGAACGACTGGAGGACCTTCGTGTCGGCGTCCTCGCTCGTGAAGCGCTCGTAGAGGGAGGCCATGAGGGCCTCGTTCTTGCTCGAGAGCTGCTCGGTGAAGAGGGAGGCTTGGTCGTAGTCCTCCTTGCTCGCGAAGATCTCGTAGTAGTCCTTGAAGGTCGAGTCCTTGGAGGGGCTCACGACGAATTCGTAGACGTCCCCTTCCGAGCCGAAGGGACGGCCGGCGAGGATCTCGTTCAGCTTCTTGATGTGGCGCTTCTCTTCCTCGATCGACTCGCGGATCTTGGCGATGTAGTCGTTCTGGAAGCTCTCGGAAGCCTTCCGCTTGGCGCGGTCGAGCTTGTCGAGGTTCTCGACGAGGTCGTGGTTGGCGACTTTGTCGTACTCGCTCACGAAATGGGGAAGGGCGTCGAGCTCGCTCGTCTCGTCGAAGGAGAAACGGCGGATGTAGCTGCCCATGAGGGTCCTTAGGTCCTTCTCTAGGCGGGAAGTTTCCTTGCTCAGGCGCTCGACCTGGGCCGTGGCCTCCTTGGCGGCGAGGTTCTTGTCCTTCTTGAAGTCCTCGTAGGCGATGGCGAGCTTTTCCTTCTTGAGGAGGTTCTCGAGTTCCGCTTCCTTGGCCTTGACGTCGCCTTGGAGGGACCCGAGGCGGCTTTTGGCGGCCCCGAGGGCGGCGGCGTTCTCGGTGATCGAGGAGGAAAGGACGGCGAGCTCTGCGGTCTCCTTCTCCCGTTCGGAGCGGAGCTCGGAAAGGCGGCTCGAACGGGCCGTGAGGTCCACGTTTTGCCCTTCCAAGGCCTTCTTCTTGGCCTGGAGGTCCGCGAGGGCCTTGCTGGCTTCCTCGAGGGCGAGCCAGCGGTTCGGCTCCTCGATAATCGAGGAAAGGGAAGAATGCTCGCACTTCTCGAGGAGGGCATACGTTTCCCGGGCTTCGTCCTCGCTTAGGGCGATGTCGTTACGGAGGCCGGAGAGGAGCCCTTCGACTTCCTCGAGGCGGAGGCGCCTGGAATTGGCCCCGATGAAGGGGCTTTCCCTAGCGATGTCGTAGGCTCTCGCGCTCCGCTCGAAATAGGCGATCCCGGCCGGGGTCGCCCCTTCCTCGAGGCTTACGAAGGAGCCGGCGCTCTCGGTGGCAACGACCCGCCCGAGGAGGAGATTGAGGTACTTCCCGGCGTCGTAGGTGAGGCTCGTGAGCTTATGGGCGAGGCTATTATCGAGGACTTCGCTATCCTCGGGAAGGCGGGCGAGGTCGACGATGCCGATCCCGTAGACGTTTTCTTTCCCCGCCGCTTCCTCAAGAGCCTTGAGGGCATAGGGATAGTGCTCGGCGTCGACGAAGAGGTCGAACCGGCGGTTGCCGAGGAGGGCTTCGATGGTCCCCCGCCAGGCCTCTTCCCCTTCCTTCAGGTCGATGAGCTCGGCGAAGGGCCGGGCCTCGATCTCGTCGCCGGTCTGGTCTTTCACGCGTTTGACGACGATCTCCCGGAGGCGTTCGAAGGCCTCGGGGTAGACGGTCCGCCCGGCCTCGAGCTCTTCCTTTTCCTTTTCGAGGGCAAGGGCTTCCTTCTTGTCGGACTGGAGGGAGGAGCGGACCTCGGCGTAGGCGGCGCTCAGCTCGTCCCTCTTCTTCTTGAGGGCGGCCTGGTAGCCCGGGAGGTACATCCGAAGCCCCCGGTAGTCCTTCTTCTCGAGGTAGGCGAGGAAGTCGCTTCCAAGGGAGAGGCTATGGGCCAAGGAGGCCTCGCGGGCGAGGCGGGTCTCGAAGGAGCGGGCCGTCGCCTCGCACTCGGCGACCTTCTTCTCGGCCCGGGCGAGATCCTCGTCGATGCTCTTCAGCTCGATGTAGCCCTCGTCGTTTTCGAGGGCGTAGATTTCCTTGTTGAGGGCTTCTTTCCTTTCATCGCTCGCCGAACGGCGGGCGGAGAGTTCCTCCCCGCGCGCCTCGAGGTCGCCGATTTCCTTGTTGAGGCGGCTTCTTTCCTCCTCGATCGAGCTCGAGGCGAGGTTCAAGGCGAGGGCCTGGTAAAGGGAAGTTTCCTTCCTCCCCTTGTTATAGGCCTCGGCCTTCTCGGCGATGACCCGGAGGGCCTCTTTCTTGCTTTCTTCTTCCTTGACGGTGGACGAAAGCTCATTGAGGGAGTGGATGACCGTCCGCATCGAGGAGATGTCGACGTCCTTCTCCGGCATGAGGAAGCGGTAGACGAACTCGTGGACGTCGTCGATCGGCTTGAAGCTCACGGCCTTCGGGAGGAGGTCGAGGTACTTCTTGCCGTCGATCTCAAGGATGTCGTTATAAAGGGTCTGCCGGACCTTCCGCTGGGAGTCACCAAGAAGGCGGAAGAGCCCTTCCGGCTGCTTCTGCTCCATCAGGCGGAAGTTGAGGACGCTCCCGTCGTCGTCCTTGAAGAGGCTGTCCTCAAGAACGTGGTTGGGGACGTAATAGAAGGTTTTGAGGATGTCGCGGATCCCGTCCTGGAGCTCGAGGACGACCCCGATGAGGAAGCTTTCTAAGGTCTTCTCGTCGAGGAACTGGAGGCAGATGTGGGTAATGATGTTCTTGTCGGGCCGGAGGAAGGGGTGGCTCGATTCGCCGGTCCTCCCCCGCATGTAGGTCTCGACCGTCCGGTCGGTCTTATCCGTGCCAGTTGATGAGGCGGATGTCAGTCAGTTTCTTCATCGGTGTCGTCCTCCTTGCCGCTGCTCTTCGCGAGGGTGCTTAACCGCTGCTCGATTCCCTCGAAGTCCTCTTGCGGGACGAGGAGGGCGATCGATGGATAGATCTCGAGGGAAGATTCCTCTCCGACCTCGCTCGGGCAGTCGACCATCTTGTGGCGCTTGAGTTTCCTAAGGGCCTCCCGGTAATGGGAAATCCGGCCCGGGACCCCGAGGGCCGTCTTCATCTCGGCGATCACGTCTTTCAAAGTGACGATGATCTTGTCGTTGCTCGAGGCTTCGCGGGCCTTCTTGATGAAAAGCTTCCGCAAAACGAGGACGAGGGCCGTGTCGAATTTGCCGAGGCGGACGCGGTTACGCCCGGCCGTCGACTTAACGTAGACGATTTCCTTGTCGCGGTCGACCTCGAAAGCGAAGTCCATGAAGGAGAAGAAGCTCTCGAAGAGGGGCCGGTTGCTAAGAAGGGCGAAATAGTCGCTCGCGTCCTCCCCTTTCTTCCTCACGACGTAGGTGTCGCGGAGGAGTTTGTTGACGAGCCTAGCGAATTCGTTCCGCCGGCTGTCGCTCAGTTTCTCGTATTCCTCGTTGAAGGTCGCGAGGTCTTTCAGGCGGTCGCTCATAGCCATGCCTCCTTTTTCTTAACGGTGAAATTGCGGATGTAATAGCCCTGGCTCATGCTCGAGCCGGGGGCGTAGCCCACTTCGTAGCTCACGTCCTCGTAGGAGGAGTACATCTGCAGGAGCAGGAAGCGGAAGACGTCGTCGTCGCTTTCTAGCGGTATCTCGGTCGACTTGAGCTCTTCCTTCCCCTGGAGGAGGGAGAGAACGTACTCGTCGATCTTCTTCTTGGAGAATTCGTCGATCCCGAAGAGGGCGAGGGCCGCCTCGGACGCCGAGGCGAGGTCGACGGAAGGAGCTTCGCTCCTCTCCTTGATTTCCTTTTCCCGGTCCGGGGGCTCGCTATAAAGGGAGTCGCTATCGAGGTAGCCCTGGGAATAGATGGGAATGATTTCGTCGTAATCGGCCTTCGGATCCTTGTCGCGGAGTTCCTTGAGAAGGGCCTCGATGCGGCCGGAGATGTCCTTGCTGGTGTTCAAAAGGAAGCGGAGGCGCCGGACCGAGGAGGCGTAGAACTTGGCGTTCTTCTCGTCGATGGCGGCCACGAGGTCGCTCACCGAGCCGAACTTGGCGAGACAATCCTCGATTTCCCCGCGGAGGGTCCGCTTCACCTCGAGGAGGCGCTCCGGGGAGCCGTCCCCGACGTAGGCCATCGCCAGTTCGTCGAGGTCCTCGCCGCGGAGGCGGTTGAGCTCCTCGACGATCTCGAGGATGTACTTGCTCGGGTTGTCCTTCCCCTTGAGGTCGTTGAACACCTGGACGACGCCCTGCTCCTCGTATTCGTTGAGGAGGAGGTCGAGGATTTCCTCGGGGGTGAGGTCCTCGTTCTG
>CASEWT010000049.1 GCA_949291655.1 uncultured Bacillota bacterium | reverse complement strand
GGCGGCATCGGGAACGTCTACAACTCCTTCTTACCTTCGCTTACCCTCGGCTGCGGTTCCTATGGCCATAACTCGGTCGCCGGCAACGTTTCGGCCGTCAACCTCCTCAACATCAAGCAGCTCGGCAAAAGGAGAAACACCATGCAATGGTTCAAAGTCCCGCAGAAGATCTATTTCGAACGCAATTCGATCCAGTATCTCCGTTCCTGCAAGGACGTCGGCAAGGTCTTCATCGTCACCGACCGCTCGATGGTCGAGCTCGGCTTCCTCAACAAGATCATCGATGAGCTGAACCTCCGGCGGAACCCGGTTACCTACCAGCTCTTCTCCGAAGTCGAGCCCGATCCCGACATCACGACCGTCCGCAAGGGCGTCTCGATCATGAACGAGTTCAAGCCCGACACCATCATTGCCCTCGGCGGCGGCTCGGCGATGGATGCCGCGAAGGGGATGTGGATCTTCTATGAGCACCCCGAAGTCAACTTCGATGACCTCAAGCAGAAGTTCATGGACATCCGTAAGCGCGCCTTCAAGTATCCCGAACTCGGCCGCAAGTCGAAGCTCATCTGCATCCCGACGACCTCGGGCACCGGCTCGGAAGTCACTCCCTTTGCCGTCATCAGCGACAAGGCCAATTTGAAGAAATACCCGCTGACCGACTACTCTCTCACCCCGACGATCGCCATCGTCGACCCGGAGTTCACGACGAACCTCCCGGCCCGCTCGACGGCCGACACCGGGATGGATGTCCTTACCCACGCCATCGAGAGCTATACCTCGGTGATGGCCAGCGACTACACCGACGGCCTCGCCCTCAACGCCATCAAGCTCGTCTTCACCTATCTCCCGCGCGCCGTCAAGGACGGGAAGAACGACCTCGTGGCCCGCGAGAAGATGCATAACGCGGCGACGATCGCCGGCATGGCCTTCGCCAACGCCTTCCTTGGCATCACCCACTCGCTGGCCCACAAGATCGGGGCCGAATACCACACCGTCCACGGGCGGACCTGCGCCATCCTCCTCCCGCACGTCATCCGCTACAACGGCACGATGCCGACCAAGCTCGCCGTTTGGCCGAAGTACGAGGAGTACCAGTGCGACCGCAAGTACCTCGACATCTGCAACGTCCTCGGCCTTCCGGCCAAGACCCCGGAAGAGGCGACGGCCGTCCTTGCCGATGCCGTCATGAACCTCGGCAAGGAAATCGGGATCGACATGAACTTCCAGTCCCTCGTCCCCGACGAGAAGGCCTGGGAGTCCCACCTCGAGGAAATCGCCTATTTGGCCTACGAAGACCAGTGCACGCCTTGCAACCCGCGCGAGCCGCTCGTCAGTGAGATGATGGACATCATGCGCAAGGCCTATAAGGGGAACTGAAGATGGTTGTCCTATCCATTTGCGTCGGGAGCTCTTGCCACCTCAAGGGCTCCTATGACGTCATCGAGGCGATGCGGAAGCTCATCAAGGAGAAAGGCGTCGCCGACCAAGTCGACCTCAAGGCCGCCTTCTGCCTCGGCAAGTGCGCCTTCGACGGCGTCTCCATCAAGGTGAACGACAAGATCATTACCGGGGTCACCCCGGAGAAGGTCCCCTCCGTCTTCGAAGAGGAAATCGCCCCTCTCATCGGCAAGTAAGCATGGCTGCCCCCGCTCTCGTAAGCCGGCTGAACGACTGCCGGAGTTGCTACAAGTGCATCCGGGCCTGCCCGACCAAAAGCATTTCTTTCAGCGACGGCCACGCCCAGATCGTCCAAAGCGAGTGCGTCTACTGCGGGCGCTGCTACATCGCTTGCCCCCAAGAGTGCAAGATCGTCCGCGACGACCTTCTGGCCGCTAAGCGCCTAGCGATGGAAGGGGAGGCCTACGTTTCCTTGGCCCCCTCTTTTCAGGCCGCTTTCCCCGGCCTTTCTTTCGAAGCCCTCGAAAAGGGCTTTTTGGCTCTCGGCTTCAAAGGGGTCGAGGAAACGGCGGTGGGGGCGACCATCGTCAAGAAGGAGTACGAACGCCTCGTCAAGGAGGGCAAGGAAGACATCGTCATCTCGACGTGCTGCCATAGCGTCAACCTCCTCGTCGAAAAGCATTTCCCCGCCGCCAAGAAGTATCTGGCTCCCGTCCTTTCCCCGATGCTCGCCCACGGGCTCGACCTCAAGAAGCGCCATCCGGGCGCCAAGGTCGTCTTCGTCGGCCCTTGTATTTCCAAGAAGGACGAGATCGACCGCTATCCCGGCTACGTCGACTGCGTCTTGACCTTCAAAGAGGCCGAGCGTTGGTTCAAGGAGCAGGGGATAGCCCTTGAAGAAGACGGCGGTGTCAAGAAGACGGAATCCTCAAGGGCCCGCCTTTTCCCGATCGAAGGCGGCATCCTCAAGACGATGGACAAGACGGAAGAGGATGGCTATAGCTACCTAGCCATTTCCGGGATGGAACGCTGTATCGCCGCCCTCGAGGACATCATCGGCGGGCGGGTCCGGAAGAAGGTGTTCATCGAGATGAGCGCCTGCCCGGGCAGCTGCATCGCCGGCCCCCTCGTCGCCAAGACGGAACGGGCCCTCATCAGCGACTACCTGGCCATCGAGGAATCAGCCGGGAAAGACGATTTCAAGGTCGAGAAAATCCCCCTTCCGGAACTCGGGAAGCGCTTTGCCACCCTCGAGGTGAAGCAAGCCGAACCGAGCGAGGAACAAATATCATCCGTCCTCCGGAAGATCGGGAAGAACAGCCCCAAGGACGAGCTGAACTGTTCTTCTTGCGGGTATCCGACCTGTCGGGCGAAGGCCATTGCCGTCATCCGGGGAAAGGCCAACCTCGAGATGTGCCTTCCCTACCTCATGAACAAGGCCGAAAGCTTCTCGAATACCATCGTCGAGCAAAGCGAGAACGCCATCGTCGTCCTCTCGCCCTCCTTATCCATCGTCCTCACCAACCCGCGGATGGCCTCGCTTCTCGGGGCGCGGGACGGGAAGGAACTGATCGGGAAAGACGTCTCCAGCTTCCTCGATGCCGAGCCCTTTGCCGAGGCCCTTTCCGGACGCGACATTTCAAGAAGGAAGGTCTACCTTGCCGAATACGGCCGCTACATGGAGATGTCGGTGAGCTTCGATAGCCAATACCAGATCCTCATCGGCGTCTATCGCGATGTGACCGAAAGCGAGCAAAAGCGGAAAAAAGAAGCCGAGATTGCGGAGAAAGCCGCCTCGATTACCACCTCGGTCATCGAGAAAAACATGCGGGCGGTCCAAGAAATCGCCTCTTTGCTTGGCGAATCGACGGCCGCGACGAAAGTCGCTTTGAACGAACTCAAGGACGCCCTCAAGGGCGAAGGTAAATAAAAATGGGCCTCGGGGCGAACTCCCTCGTCGAGCTCGGCTACCTTTCCCTCAACAAGAAAGGGGAGGAGCTTTGCGGCGACCACGTGGAGGCGACCGGGAACATCGAAAGCTCGTCCCGGACCTTCGTCTTAGCCGACGGCCTCGGAAGCGGGGTTCAAGCCAACATCCTCTCGACCCTCACCGCGACGATGCTTTCAAGGATGATCGAAGGCGGGGTAAGCATCGAGGAAAGCGTCGAGGCCGTCGTCAAGACCCTTCCGGTCGCTAAGTCGCGGGGGAATGTCGCCTATTCGACGTTCTCGATCTGCAAACTGGCAAAGGACGACGTCCTTTACGTCTATAACTACGATAATCCCTTCCCGGTCTATCTCCGCCATGGGAAGGAACTAAGCGTCCCCGTCCAGGAAGTGACGGTGGAAGGAAAGAAGATTTCCTACTATCAGATCCGGATGGAGGAAGACGATGCCCTCGTCTTCATGTCCGACGGCGTCCTTTACGCCGGGGTCGGGGAGACGATGAACTTCGGCTGGGGGAGGGAAGAGATCGTCCACTACCTCGAAGCCCTCTACGACCGCTCGATTTCCGCCAAGAACCTCGCAACCCTCCTTGTCGACCATTGCTCGACCCTCTACAATCACCGCCCGGGGGACGATACGACGGCCCTCGTCATCAAGAAACGCCCGCGCGTATCGGTAAGCGTCATGGTCGGCCCGCCGACCAACCCCGAAGACGACGAGAAGGTCATGCGCCTTTTCTTCGCCCGGGGCGGGAAGCACATCGTCTGCGGCGGCACCTCGACGAAAGTCGTCGCCCGTTACCTCGATAAGCCGATCCTCACCGACCTCGACTACCTCGACAAGGACGTCCCGCCGATTTCCCACGTGGAAGGCGTCGATTTGGTTACCGAAGGGGTCATCACCCTCAACCGGGTCCTGCAAATGGCCAAAGACTACCTCGGGCCCAATGGGCTATACTTCGAGTGGACGTTTCGCCAAGACGGGGCTTCGCTACTGGCCAAGACCCTCTTCGAGGAGGCGAGCGACATCTCCTTCTTCGTCGGCTGTGCCGTCAACCCCGCCCACCAAGACCCGCGCTACCATATCGACATCACCATGAAGATGCAGATCGTCGATGAGCTTACCAAGGCCCTTCGGGAGATGGGCAAGCTCGTGAAAGTGGCCTATTTCTAAGGAGGACAAGATCCATGCCCAAGTTCGATACCCAAGTCCAGGAACTCAAATACCGGATCCTCAAGGAGGTCGCGACCAGCTACGACCGGGGAACCCTCGAGGAAGACATCGACCAAATCCCCTATCTCATCACCCCGCACGGGGCCAAGCCGACGTTCCGCTGCTGCGTCTACCACGAGCGGGAAATCGTCAAGGAGCGGGTCAAACTCGCGATGGGGGGCGATAAGAACAACCCGAACATCGTCGAGGTCATCCCGAGCGCTTGCGACCAATGCCCGTTCGGCGGCATCACGGTCACCGATGCCTGCCGGGGCTGCCTTGCCCATCGCTGCGCCCAGGCTTGCCGCCTCAACTGCATCACTTTCGAGAACCTCCGGGCCAAGATCAACAAGGACAAGTGCGTCAACTGCGGTCTTTGCGCCAAGGCTTGTCCCTTCGGGGCCATCTCCAATCTCAAGCGGCCGTGCGAAGCGGCTTGCAAAATCGGGGCCATCTCCCACCGCTCGGAAGGCTCGACCGCCCATATCGACGAGGAGAAGTGCACCCGCTGCGGGGCTTGCTCCTATTCTTGTCCCTTCGGGGCCATCATGGACAAGAGCTACATCCTCCAGTGCATCGACCTCATGAAGGGGAACGAGAAGGGCGAGATCAACGCCTACATGATCGTCGCTCCATCGGTCTCGAGCCAATTCCACGGGGTGCGCCTTACCCAGGTCATCACCGGGATGAAGAAGCTCGGCTTCCATTCCGTCGTCGAGGCCGCCCTCGGGGCCGACATGGTCTCGTATTACGAGAGCAAGGAACTGAGCGAGAAGGGAAAGCTTACCTCTTCTTGCTGCCCGGCCTTCGTCCGCTACGTCGAGACATCCTTCCCGACCCTCAAGGAGTACGTTTCCCATAATCTTTCCCCGATGGCGATGCTCGCCCGCTACATCAGGGATAATGACCCGAAGGCGAAGACCTGCTTCGTCGGGCCCTGCATCGCCAAGAAGATGGAGATGTTCCGCGAGGATAGCGCCCCCTATGTCGATTGCGTCATCACCTTCGAGGAACTCCAGGCTCTCATCGACATGCGGGGGATCAACCTCGCCGAGCTCGAGGATAGCCCCCTCGACAACGCTTCCTACTTCGGGCGGATCTTCGCCCGCTGCGGCGGTCTATCCGAGGCCGTCCAGGAAGCCCTCAAGGAACGGAACGACCCCTTTGTGGTCAAAGGCATTTCCTGCTCGGGTCTCGAGGAGTGCAAGCGGGCCCTCACGATGATGAAAAACGGCCGGACCGATGCCAACTTTATCGAGGGGATGGCTTGCGTCGGCGGCTGCATCGGCGGGCCGTGTTGCCTTACCCACGAGGTGCGGGACGCCGCCGATGTCGATAAATACGGCCGCGAGAGCAAGGAAAAGACGATTGTCGACGCCGTCAAGAATCTCGTTCCCTTGGACTGATTTCCCCTGCAAAACCCCCTTTGTTTGTTTGAAGGAAGATATGCCGCGGCCCCTTGCCGCGGCTTTTTCCGTATCCGGAAAAGGGCCCAATCACCCTCTTCCTTCCTATAAGAAGTGGAGGATTCAGGATGGATGGAATCAAAATCGGGCGCATCGCCCGGAAGGTCGAGAAGGCTCTTGGGGAAGATATGGGGAAGGATGTCTTCCTTTATGTCTCGAATAAACGGCTCGACGCTTGGGCCAGGAAGCGGCCGGAGGGCTATCTTCGGGATCTCGAGGAAGTCTCGCGGATCGTCTCTTCCCCCGACTACGTGCGGCACCTACGGAAGGGCGGGCAAGAAGAGCTCTCCTTCGTCCGGGAATACGTCCGGGGTGGCCTCTTCAGGAAGTGCCTGGTTAGTTTCACCCGTCTTTCGCGTTGGGAGATCGCTTCCTTCAAGCTCCTCAAGGACGAGGAAGCCGCCGGCTTTTACCGCCAGCGCTTTGAGCACATATTCATCGACGAATATCAGGATTCCAGCGCCATTCAGGAGGCGATCATCGGCAGCTTCGCGCGCGAGGACGGGCTGTATAAGATCTATTCCGCGGAGGGCTTTTACGGGCTCGGCCGCGTGGAGGGTGGGGAGCTCCGCCCCGAAAAAAAACTATGCTGAAATACTTTGACGAAGGGGCGAAGGGGAGACCCTGCGCGCTGCTTCTGGGCGGATTCGACGGCTTCCACAGGGGGCATGAGCGCCTCTTGGAAGCCGCAAGAGAGACGGGCCTTCCCGTGGGGCTCACGGCGCTCTCGGGCGGCAAGGGGGGCGAGCTCTTCCCCCTTCCCGAGCGGGAGGACATCTTCCGCGCGCTCGGCTTTGCCTTTGTGGACGAGCATATCCTTGAAGGGGCGTTCCGCGAGACGTCCGCCGAAGATTTCCTCGAAGATCTCTTTTCCCGCATCCCCGCAAAGGCGGTGTTCTGCGGCGAAGATTTCCGCTTCGGGAAGGATGCTTCGGGCACGCCCGCGCTCCTCAAGGAAAGAGCGCCCTGTCCCGTCACCGTGCTGCCGCTGGCGGCAAAGGACGGGGAGAAGATCGCCGTCTCCCGCATCAAGCGGCTGCTTAGCGAGGGGGACATGGAGAAAGTCAACGCGCTTTTATGTGCCCCCTATTTCGTGCGGGG
>CASEWT010000048.1 GCA_949291655.1 uncultured Bacillota bacterium | reverse complement strand
AAAATCTTGTAATAATACCCTGAAATACAATCCTGTCCCGCCGGCAACAACAGGTGTTTTTTCCTGTTCAAAAAGCGTTTCCATTATGTTTGACGCTTTGTCTGCAAAATCAGCAACAGTGAATTCTTCATCCGGATACATGGCGGAAGTTGCCGATTCGGAGGCTGAGAAAAGGGGCTGCGGCGGTACGGAATGCTCTGACGGGAATTTATGCGGCGGAAATTCGTCCGGGGAGCGAGGCCGCCGGGGTGCCGCCGCGGGGCGAGTAGGTAAAGACATGAAGGTTGGCGAACTGCATCGATTCGACGAAGGCGAGACTCTCGGCAAAATCCGCATCGGTCTCGCCCGGAAATCCTGCAATCACATCTATGCCGAAGAATACCCGGGGCTTTCCGTCCTTTTCCATTCGTTCCCTTATATGACTTATCTTGCGTGAAAAGGCAGACGTGTCGTATCTTCTTCCCATGGCTTTCAGAACGGTATCCGACCCGGACTGGAGCGGAATATGGAAATGGGGAAGGAATTTCGTGCCCGATGCTATCCAGTCCACGATCTCTTCAGTCAGCAGGTTGGGCTCGATGGATGAGATCCTGTATCTTTCTATCCCATCCACTTCGTTCAGACGTTTCAGCAGGTCGAGGAAAGATTCTCCAGTGGTCTTCCCGAAATCTCCGGTATTGACGCCTGTCAGTACGATTTCCCTGATGCCGGTCGCGGCGATTTCATTTGCCTGTGAAATGATTTCCGCTATGGGGATGTTCCTGCTTGCTCCCCTGGCGTACGGCACCGTGCAGTAGGCGCATTTGTAGTCGCAGCCATCCTGGACTTTCAGGAACGAACGGGTCCTCTCTCCGGAGGAATATGCCGGGAAGACAGTGCTGTCGTTTCCATCTTCACGGTGTATGCCCTCGGGGCCGTTTACGTTATCGGGGCCCTCTTTTACTTCAAGAACCGCCTCAGCAAGAAGATCGTGGCCCTCTCGATTCTTTTCGCCGAGAAGAAAGACCTCCTCCTCTCCGTCTTCCAACTCTATGACGAGGCCAAGCTCCCTCTCGATGAGAGCGACCGCAAGCATTGCTCAAGGGTCCGCTGGCTGAAAACCGAGGTCGTGAAGGACAAAGACGTCGTCCCGATATCCGAGATCCTTGCCGGGCTTGAGAAGCGCCTTACTCTCATTGCCGAAAACGAGCCCTACATCAAAAGGAGCGAGGAACTCTCGACCCTCCTTGCGACGCTCAAGGACGTTGACGCTTCCTACCGGCGCATCGTGAACGTTTATAACGCCGACGTTGCCGGCTACATGTATTGGCGAAAGTTCTTTCTCTATCGCTGGCTCAGCTTCCTTTTCGGCTTCACCAAGAAAGAACGGATCGTCTAGAAGTAGAGTTCGTAATCGACGAGTCCGTCGTAGAAGTCCTTTTCGTGGCTTACGAGGATGACGGCCCCGGGAAAGGCCGCGATGGCTTGGTAAAGGGCTTCCTTGGCCTTTTGGTCGAGGTGGTTGCTCGGCTCGTCGAAGATGAGGAAATTACTCTTCCTTAGCCCCATGAGGGCCAAGCGGGACTTTGTCCTTTCCCCGCCCGAGAGCTCGCTTAGGGGGCGAAGGGCTTTTTCCTTTTGGACCCCGGCTTCGCCCAGGGCCGAACGGATGGCCGTGTTGTCGAGGTTCGGGAAGGATTCGTGGAGAAGCTCGAACGGGGTGAGGTCGAGATCGTGGTCGATGTCGCTGTCGAAATAGGAAGGCGTCGTCCCCTCGAGCCATTTGTAGGAACCGCCTAGCGGGGGAAGGAGGCCGAGGATCGTCTTTAGGAAGGTCGTCTTGCCGACCCCGTTTTGGCCGATGATGGCAATCTTCTCGCCTTTCTTGAGAACGAAGGAAACCGGCTCGAGGAGCGGGGTCTCGTAGCCGATTTCGAGGGCGTCGACGATCAAGGGGCGTTCCCCGACGTCGCGGGAGAAGGGAAAGCGGAAATGGCATTGGACGACATCGCTTTTCGGCGGAGCCATCCGAACGAGGTGGGCAAGGCGCGCCCGGTGGCTTTTGGCGGCCATCGCCGAGGTAGCCCGGACGATGTGGGACTTGATGAATTCCTCTTCCTTCTTGATGTAGCGTTGCTGGGCCTCGTAGTTTTTCTCGTACTGTTCCATGTCGAGGAGGCGTTGCTCCTCGAAGTGCTCGTAAGAGCCGCGGTAACGGTCGATCCGGCGATTCTCGAGAACGAAGACGACTTGGGCGATTTGTCGGAGGAAGGCTTCGTCGTGGGAGACGCAAAGGAAAGCCCGCGGGTAGCCGTTCAAGCGGTCGACGAGCCATTTGACCTGGTTCTCGTCAAGATAGTTGGTCGGCTCGTCGAGGAGAAGGACGTCCTTTTCCTCGAGAAGCATCTTGGCCAAGAAAGCCTTCTCCCGCTGGCCGGAGGAAAGCTTCGACAAAGGACTATTCAATTTGTCCTTGGGGATGGCAAGGCCGTCGACGAGGTCTCCGACCTTCTCCTGAAGGGCGTAGAAACCCCCATCAAGAAGTTCCTCTTGGAGGCGGGAAGCCCGGTTGAGGGCCTTTTCGTTTCCGGCGGCCCCTTCTTCATAGAGGCGCTCCATTTCCTCTTCCTTGTCGAAAAGGGGGCGGAAGACGCCGTAAAGATAGTCGATGACCGTTTGCTCGGCCCCTTCCTGGAGTTCTTGGTCGAGGTAGGAAAAAGAAACGCCGCCCGTCCAATCGATGCGGCCACGGTCGGGCAGGAGCTTGCCGGTCAAGAGCTTGAGGAGGGTGCTCTTCCCCGAGCCGTTGTGGCCGACGAGGACGGCGTGTTCCCCTTCGTTCAGTTGGAAAGAGACGCCGTCATAGAGTTCTTTGTCCGCATAGGCAAAGGATATGTTTTGAACGGTTACGACTGCCACGGGGCGGATTATCGCACATCCCTACCCTTGGGGATAGGAGGAGGAAAAAGAAAACCCCGGGCAAGCCGAGGTCATCTGCGCATTGGTGCGGGAAACCAGAATCGAACTGGCATGGGTTGCCCCATACGCCCCTCAAACGTACGCGTCTACCATTTCCGCCATTCCCGCAGCGGCAACGCGTATTATAGTCAGCCTCCGACGAGCCTGCAAGACGGAAATCGTTTCCGGGAATTCGAGGCTTGAATAAAATAGCCAGCTCCTTCTTTGGAAGCCGAATAGTTCGCGGAAAGCTAACGCCGTTGCCGCGATGTTGCGAAATGGCGGGGGGCGTTAACATTTTGGTGGAAGGAAGGAGGCCCATCAATGAAACGTCTATTGGCCTCGTCGATCGTTCTCGGCTCTCTCCTCGCCTCATGCAACGCCGTTCCGACCAGCGCCGGCGACAAGCTTTTTGCCAAAGAGGACTACGCCCATCTCTATTTTGCCGGAACCGACATCAACGGGATGCCCGTCCTTTATAGTGACTATTCCAGCCTCGACCGTTCCTCGTTTACCGAACCCGACGACGTCAAGGAGATCGAAGAGATTGCCTTCGATCAGGTTTTCTGGGAACGAGTCTATGTCGTATCGGCCGAGGAACCAAGCGTCCACGTTCCTTCAGATGGTCTTGGAAACGACTCGAGCCTGACCGGGGATTCGAGCCTTGCAAATGAGGCCGTTTGTCAGGATTCGGGCGATGCCGAGTTCGTCGATCCGAGAAAGCCTACCATCGATTCCGAGAATCTCGATCCTTTCGAAGGCGAAGCACCGGGTACTCTATTTGCCATCCATTTCGACTTCTGGCGGAGCGTCAAGTACGCCGTTTACCCTGCGACTCTTTACGTCTATTCCTGCGAAGCGATTCGATAGTCTCAACCTTTGCTTTCGATGGCGGAGAAGGCTTTGCCCTTAGCCGCCCTTTTTTGTCCTCGCGATTAAATAAACGCTTCGGCAAGGGCTTGTTGGGAGAAGGATACTATCCTTTGGTCTTTGGGAAGGTTTCAGGCAATTCAGCCTGACTCAATGGTTTCTATGGAAGGGGTTTTGTTTTGCTCGTTTCTTTTCCCGCGCCTCGCTTTTTCCGCCGGCTGAGGGCCGAGAAAACGCCCAAGGAGGTCAGGGCAAACGCCCCGATGGCCATGAGGGGGTAGCCGATCCGGCGGAGAAGGGGGCCCGGGTAGGAAAAGAACAGTTCGAATTCCCCTTCCGGGAGCCGGGCGGCAACCAAGCCGTCCACATCGACGACCTCACAGGAGACGGACGTCCCGTCGGCGAAGGTGGCCGTCGCCACATACCCATCGTAATAGAACTGGGGGATTTGAAGGAAGGCATCCTCGCTACAGGCGACATCGAAAGCCACCTCGGGGGTGTTCAGCTCGACGATCGAGGCCGTTCCCGAACCCTCGAGGAAAACGGGCTGGATGTATTCATCGATCCCGTAGGGGATGTCGCGTTGGTAGAGGAGGTTGGAAGCCACTTCCCTGGCCAGGGAATTCGGGTAGCTGGCCTCTTGCTCCCCGTAGAAGATCTCGAAGGGCGCGGCGGGGGCGTATTCGTTTTGATAGCCGTAGCGGAGGCGGCTGGCGACCCATTCCTCGGTCGGTTCGGCCGTCCAGCCGTTTCCTTCCTCGTAGCAATAGATCCGCTTGTCGATGAACGGCTGGTTGACGACGGCAAGCATCGAGGCCATGGCGAGGGCGATCGAGGAGGAAACCCGGAAGGAAGCAAAGGGCTTGAAGAGGTAGGCGGCGGCAAGCAGAAGGAAGAAAGCGACGATGCTCCAGTAGCGGAAAGGGAACTGGCAAAGGCGAAGAAGCAAGGAGGAATTCTCCCAATAGGAGGAGGAGAAGAGGGAGACAAAGCCGAGGGCAAGAGCTGCCATCACGGCGTAGATTTCCGTGTTCCCGAAGAAGGATCCGACGGCTTTAAGGGGCGTTTCCCGAAGGGCAAGGCGACGTTCGTCCTCCTCTTTCCCAAAAAGGAAGAAGGAGAGGGCATAGGAAAGGAAAAAGGCCGCAAATCCCATGTAAACCTCGGCTCTTTCGCCCAAAATCATGGGCGGGAGGAAAAGGATGAGGGCTATGCTTGAGAGGCGAATCGGGGTCTTGAAGGATTCCTTTAAAGGGAGGAAGCGGCGGAGCAAGGCATCGGCAACAATGGAGAGGAGGCAAGCCCCGGGGAAGTAGCCTAGGGATAGGAACCAGCGCCACTCCTCGTCGTAAGGCATCGAGGCGTAGTTGGTCCGCCATTCGAAATCGATGAAGCCGACGCGCCAAGAGCTTCCCTCGATCGCCGAGACGACGCTCTCGATGTCCTCCCACATGAGGTTCTCGTCGCTGAGGCGGTAGTCTCCGCTTCCGACGGCTTGGAGCATCGGGAAGACGAAGGGGAAGACAAGGAAGATGGCCGCCACGACCGAGATGCCGCCGAAGGCCCAGAACTGACCCGACTTGGCTTTCTTGACAAGCTTCGGGAGCATCCCGACAAGAAGGAGGACAGCCGCCGCAAAGCTAATCAAGGCGGTGTAGGGATGGGAATCGACGAGCCCGACGAGGCCAAGGACCATGGCGAGGAAGGGGCCGGAGGTGACTTCCTTGTCGTCGATGGCGGCATAGAGGCCGTAGATGAAAACCGGTATGAAGCCGATGGCCACCCCTTCGGCAAAGGCGGCCCTGTAAAAGAGGCAGTGGTAGCGATAAGGGAAATAGATGGTGGCGATGGCCGCGGCCAGGCCAAAGGAAATCCGCCCGTCGATCCGCTTGACCAATTTGTAGGAGAAGATGGCACTAATGGCGACGGAAAGATAGGCGACGAACTTCATCGACCCGGTGACGGAGGCGCCAAAGAGATAGCTAATCCCAGCCGCAAGATAGTGGGGCAGCATCCCGTAGAAGAGGTTCGCGTTGATCGCGTAGTTGCCGAGATAGACGTGGTTGGGCCCGTCGACGAAGCCCCGCTTGAAGCCTTCGAGGAGATCGTAGACAAGGGACAGGTGGACGTCGACATCGTCGCCGCTGGTCATCCCCTCATGGCTCATCCAGACCCAAAAGGGGGCTATCGAGATAAGCAAAATGAGAAGGTAGGGAAGAAGGCTTTTGCCCAAAGTAAGTGCTTTTTGCGGGCGAAATCCTTCGAAAAGCCTCTTCCAAGCAACCCGTTTTCCTTGAGAGGCAGTTTCCATGGTCCGCTATTCCTTCTTGAAGGCGTCGAGCAAGATGCCAGTAGCCAAAAGGAAGATCGAGAGGACCAGAAAGACGACGCCGGTCATGATGATCGGGGTCGTCGGGACGGCCAAGAAGCCGACGGGGAGAAGAATGGCGGAAACGAGGAAAAAGAGGGCCGCGAGGGTCGACATGGCGGCCAAGGGCCTTAGGCGGAAGAAGCATCGGGCAATGAGAGCGAGGATCTTGATGCCGTCCCGATAGGTGTTGAGTTTGGAGAAGCAGCCTTCCGGACGGTCGCGGTAGCCGATCGTCATCGTGGCGATCTTCATGCGGCGGTAGAGGGCGAAAATACTAAGCTCGGTTTCGATTTCGAAACCATGGGTCCGCGGCTTGAAGGCCTTGGCAAAGCGGCGGGAGAAAGCCCGATAGCCGGTCATGACGTCCTTGATTCCCTTCCCGAAGAGAAGGCGGACGAGGAAAGTCACGACAGCGTTTCCGAAGCCGTGGAAGGGGCGCTTGTTCTCGGCATAGTAGGCCCCGGCCAGGCGGTCCCCGACGACCATGTCGACCTTGTCGGCAAGGACTTGGCGGGCCATCTCGCGAGCCGAGGAAAGGTCGTAGGTGTCGTCGCCATCGACCATGATGTAGCAATCGGCCTCGACTTTCCGAAGCATCGCCTCGACGACGTTGCCCTTGCCTTGGCGCGGTTCATCGACGACCTGGACGCCCTTAGCGCGGGCGATGTCGCCGGTCCCGTCGGTGGAGTTGTTGTCGAAAACGTAAATCGTCGCTTCCGGGATGAATTCGCGCGCTTCGTCAATGACTTTGGCGATGGTCGGCGCCTCGTTGTAGCAAGGTATGAGCAAGGCAATCTCGGGCATGTTCATAAGACTAGCACATTTGGGATTTTGCATTTATCTTTTCTTGAATGAAAGCCCTTTTGAGCCTTTAATTTGGCCATGGTCTTCCTGGCGTGGTTTTTCGTTCCGCAGGCCTTCGGCCTCCTGGCCTTTGGGCTGACGCTCGGCTATCGGAAGCTCCGGAAGCGCCCCATTGACCTTTTCGGCCTCATCCGCCGCCTTGTCGGCTCCCTTTCCGCCGCGATGGCCGTCGGCCTCCTTCTTGCCCTTATCATGTACCTGGCTTTCCCCCGCCTTGGTTTCCCACCGTCGATGGGGACATTCCTTTTTTTGACCTTCATTGCCTATTTCGCTGACCCTCTAACCCTTTTCCCCGACATCGAAAACCCCGCCCGGCGGGGGAAGGTCATCCTGACCGGAGCCCTATCCATCTTTTTCGTGTTGGAGGTCTTCGCCTTCAACGCCAAGGCCTATGCCCAAGGCAACATCCGGTTGCTTAGCTCCGGCGACGCGGGGATCGTTCTCGTCGAGACCCCGGAGCTCGCCCCTTCTTCCAATGGCTATTTCGCCCTCGGGAACGACGATACGTTCGTCGTTTACAAAGGGGAGGAAGCCGCCGGCGACATCTATGTCCAAATGGAGCCGAGTTGGCCGGG
>CASEWT010000047.1 GCA_949291655.1 uncultured Bacillota bacterium | reverse complement strand
TCCTTCTGACGCTTGTCCTCACCCTCAGCCGCAGCACCCGGAACCGCGTTTCTCCCTGGGCCTATCTCACGGCCATCTTTTTCCTCTCCTGCCTCGGGTATGGAATGCTCAACTATCTCGTAAGCGATGGGTCCTCGGCTTGGGAAAGCGTCTTCCAGGGCTTCTACCGCGGGGCCTCGGCTTTCGCCCTTCAAAATAGCCCTGATCTTTTCGACGGAGCGATTCCCGCCGGATCGGACGCCGGGCTCGAAAATCTTGTCCTCACGGCGAAGATCCTTCTCCTTTACGTCGGCTCGCCAGTCCAGCTCGCTTCCCTCTCCCTATCCCTCATCAGCAGCCTCTACCGGCGCTTTAGGGCCTCCATCGGCAATTTCCTTTCCTGGCTCCGGGCTTGGCCGCGGCGCTTTCACCTCCGCCCGGAGAAACGTCCGCCCTACAAGACGGTCATCTATACGGACATGCCCTACCGGGAAATTGAGTATTTCCTCTCCTCTCTTAAGAAGGACCGGGAGATGGTCCTCCATGTCGTCGTTCCTCGCTCGGCCCAGGCGACGGGAGAAGGAGAGGAGCTTTCCTCGATCCTGAAGCTCAACGAATACGCGGTCTACGAAGATTACCTCGACGATCTCTCGAGCTTCAAGCTCCACTTCCGCTGCCTCTTCCTCCGGGGGCGGATCAACGTCTACTCCCTATTCCGGGAGGATGTCGACAACCTGAAGTTTGCCAAGCTCGCCCTCCGCTATTGCGACTACCTCGACCGGAGGGCCAAGCGGAGCCCCATCCGCCGCCTTTTGCATCGGTTGGGGATCAAGACCAAGGATCCCCGGTCGATGATCGACAAGCACCTCATCCGCTTCTACGTTTCCTTCCAAGATGAGAAGTTCAATGCCAAGGTCGACTTCATGAAAGACAGCCATGGCGCCATCAAGCTCGTCAACGAATACAACTGGGCCGCGACGAAATTCGTCTACAAGAACCCCCTTAGCCGCCTTCTCGACTTCAATCTTCCTGTCGGTAGCGACGGCGAACTAGCCGCCAAGCGGATGCGGGGAGAGGGGGTAAGCGACCTCCATGTCTACCTCCTCGGGTTTGGGAACATCGGCCAAGCCCTCGTCGACAAGATGTTCCCGGCCTACCAATTCGCTCTTCCCGAGGCGGAAAAAGGAGCCGAGAAACCCTTTCCTTCCGGGATGCCAAGGCAGAAGGTCCATTACCACATCTACGATGAGAACGCCGAGGAGAAACTCGACGAATACCTTTCCCGATACCCCTCTTTCGATGCCAAGAACTACGGCCCGGGCCGGGACGGAAGCCATTTTGAACGGCCTTTTGTCGACGGTCCCGAGAAGAAGCTTCCTTTCGAAGCGAAAAAGGTCAAGCTCGATAGCGAAGCCACCTATACGGCCATGGCCGCGGAAATCATCGATGCCATTTCCTCGCCCGAGTCCCGGGAAGCCGGCCAGCTCCCTAGCCAGGCCATCGTCGTTGTCTCCCTCGGGAATAGCGAGGCCAACGTCTCAGCCGCCCTCTCCCTCCGGAAAGCCTTCCTTCGGGCCATGGCCAGCCGGAAGCGGAAGGTCGAAGAATGGGGTAAAAAGAAGCCTCTTGTCATCTATCCCTACGTCAAGGAAAACGACACCTACCGGCCCGACGAGCGCCTCTTTGCCTCTCTCATTACGATGAAGGCGAAGCTCGAAAGTGAGGCCGTAATCCTCGACCCGGACGAGGAGCTCAACCAAATCAACGCCCGCCTCTTCCCCTCCCTTGGGCGCTACGGGTATGGTGATCTCTTCCTCCAAGGCGGAGACGAGGGGGCCGCGGCCAGGGTGGCCGAGGTCAGGAAGGCCTATCGGAAGATCGAAGCCGACCCGAGCTTCCACGAACCCTTCTCCTTCTTCGAGGACCTTCTGAAGAGGGGCGACCCGGCCATCGGCGAGGTCATCGAGGAACGCCGCCTCTTTGTCTTCAACCTCGATAGCGACGATGCTTCCGATGCTATCTCCTACCTCCATCCCCGCCTAAGTCTCGTTTCTTCTCTCGGCGGTCTTCCCCTTTCTCCCTATGTCCGGAAACTCCGGAAGCTTTGGAAAAAAGAGGCTCGCTGGGCCGCCGCCTTATCAAGAAAGGACCTTACCGAGGCGGAGCGGGAGTTCCTCCGCCTCAAGGCATCCCGGGCCAAGGAGAGTCCCTCGCGCCTGGCCGCCCGGGCCTATAAGGAACTAAGCGCCTATCTCTGGTCGAAGGAAAGCGTTCCCCTGGTGACCTTCGGCCGCGGCGGCTATCTCCACGACGCTTTCTACGACCGCCTCGGCGAGCTCGGAGCTCTCACCAACTGGTCCTATTCCCACCCGATCGCCTCCCCGGACGAAGTCAATTCCTCATTCCTCATGGAAGGCTTTGCCGGCGGGGAATGGTTCTCGACCGATGAAAGGCAAGCCTCCCGCCTCATCAAGGAGGAGCGCCTCGCCATGAACGAGGAGTTCGACCGGGCGGGTTACATTTGCCAGCGCGACAACATCGAGCCGGTCCTTTCCCTTTCCCACAAACTCTATTTCCTCGGTTACCGCCTTTGCTTCGGGACGTCGAAAGAATACGCTCGGCCCCGCATCTCCCCGCTGGCCTCGGGAAAGACCCTTTTAAGTGGCCTCAACAACCCCTCTTCCGACATCAACCGCCTTCTCCTCGCTCCCTCCTTCCGCCCCGAAGACTGGATCGAAATGAAGGATGGCTCGCCGCTTCGAAATGAGGCGCTGGAACCCCTTCGGAAGATCTTCCGGTATCTCGATGGCGGAAACTATGCCCGTTGGCGGAAGGGCGAAGGAAGCGTCAAGGAAGCCCAAGAGGAGGTCCTCGAGGCTTTCCGCGAAGTGTATGCCAGCCTCTTGCCGACCCTTTGTCCGCTCGGGGAGGCCATGGCCTCCTACGAACACAACCGCTGGACCATCCAAAAGGCCCGGGACGGCTACTTCCCCATCCGGAAAGAAGAGTTCGAGACACGGGCCCATGGCGGAAAGGCCCTCAAGGACAACCCGAGCCGGGCCCACAACTGCCTAGCGACCTCCCTCGGCCTCTACGAGATGGCCGTCGATGCCCTTGCCGCCGTCATGGAAGAGGAGGGAAAGCGGCTCCTTTCCCCCTCCGCGGACAAGGGGCCTCTCCCCTGGGAAGAGGACATCGCCTCCTTCCTTGCCGGAACGCGGTCCGATCGCCCTTATGAGCCAAGTAGCGACGAAAGCCAGCGCTTCGGGCTCTACCGCCTTCTTCTATCCTTGGCCCTATCCGACGAAATTGAGAACATGGGGCGGAATTCGGTCGAATCTTTCCGAAATCTCGCGCAAAACGCCATCAAAGAGAAGAAAACCGAGAAAGATGCCCATGGTCTCTTCTATGAACGTCTCAAGGCCGAGCTCGACCGGCCGGCCTTCTTCCTCGCGGCGACGGTCCTCGGGCTTTCCGCCGGCACTAGGGGGACGCCTTTCGGCCTTGGCAAGATGATCTTCCATAACGACCTCTCGACGCTCATCGAAATCGATGGCCGCCTCGCCTCCCTTGGAGCCGACCCCGTCGACATTTTCCTCGAACCCCGACGGCCGGAGGCCATTACCTCTTCCGGTCGGCTGGCCGTCCCCTTTGCCGCCGCCTACAACCGGAGCCGCCCCAAGACCCACGCTTATGTTGCAAGCGGGGGAGAAAGCGTTCCCTTGCTCATCGACCGCGGGCGGAAATAGAGGCGAATCCTACCTTCCTCGGATATAATCGATAGGCATGGATACGACGGCTAAGCACGGCCTTGCCCCTTTCTTCTTCGCCCTGCTGTCGCGGCAAGCCGCAGGCGTTTTCGCCAATGGAATCCACCTTCTGCTCGTCCCGGGGAAGGACATCTCGCCTTCTCTCTCCTTGCTCATTGACCTCGCTTGTTCTTCTTTCTTTTCCGCTGGGCCTTCGACAATCGAAGTCCTTGAGGCAGAGGATGGGCCCAAAGCCTTCCTTTCCCCGGCCCTAGAGAAAATCGGGAACTTGCTCCGCGATGAAGGGAAAGAGATCAGCTGGCGCTTCCTGAGGAAAGGAGAAACTCTTTCCTCAAAAACACCGATCGTCGTTTATGCGGACGAAACGCTCGATCCCGCCGAGCTGGGGCTTGAAGGCGACTATCTCGCCCCATGCACGCTTGAAGGGGCCAAAGCCGAAGACATCGCGAAGGAATTCGGAAGGCGACTTGGCATCTCGGGTGCTTGGCTCGACCAGTCCTTCGACGGCAAGGGGATTGCCTTCCCGGAAAGGTTTGACCTTTCACCGCGTCCTTTTCACACTTGCGGCAAGGCTTGGCAAAAGGCCTACTCGGCCCTTTTCTCCTATTTCGTCGAGGGAGATTTGACGGCAAGGGGACTTCGGGCGGAAGCCGAAGCCTGGCTTAGTTCCTTCCGGGAAAAGAGTCCAGAGGACCGATATGCCTCTCTTAAAGAGACCTACAAAAAGGATGGACCGTCTTCCTCTTTCGAAAAGGCCCTCCGGGATCTGGCTGAGGAAGAGCACCGCCGCTGGGAAATGCGGACCATCCTCCATGCCGATTCCTCTATCGTCATCGAAAAGGCCAAGAAGGGGATGATGGTTCCTTTCGACCGTTTGGTCGAAGATTACTTTTCTTCCCCGGCAGCTAAAGACATCATCGTTTATGACTACCTCGACGTCCTCGGGGCCCTCGACGTCCTTTTCGGGAGACACCGATGAAGGAGGCGGGTCCCAAGCCGGGAAATCCAAGAACGAACCCCATGAAGAAAGCAGCCTTCATCGATCTCGACGGAACGGTCCTCGATAGCGAGCGCATCTACCAACGCTTCTGGAAGGAAGCGATTGCCGGCGCTGGCTTCGACCCGTTTTTCGCTGATACTCTGAAACTCCGAAGCGCCGACCGGGAACTTTCAGAGGCTTACCTCCGCTCCGTCTACGGTCCCGGCATCGACGTCGACCTCGTCCGAAGGCTCCGAAACGAAGGCATGGAGGAGTGGCTTTCCGAAAACCGCTACGAAGTAAAGCCCGGTGTCGTCCAGGGTCTCGTCTACCTCCGCGATATCGGCATCAAACCCTACATCGTGACGGCCACCCCGGCCGAGCGGGCCCGGAAAACCCTTTCCGATTATGCCCTCCTCCCCTACTTCGAGGATGTAATCTCGGCCAAGGACGTCCCCCATGGGAAGCCGCAACCCGATTGCTATCTGAAGGCCATGGCCGTGGCGGGCATCGCCCCGCAGGAAGGCCTAGCCATCGAAGACGCCCCCAACGGGATTGAAGCAGCCCTTGGAGCCGGCCTCGATACCTATATGGTCGTCGACCTAAGCGAGCCCGACGAAGACACCAGGGCCCGGGTCAAGGCCGTATTGCGGAATTTCAACGAAATTCGACGCTACGTCTAAAAACGGCCTATTTTCGAGTGTTTCTGCCCTCAAGATGGCGCTCTATCGTGCTATGCTATCGCCATGGAACCATGTCTTAAAGCATCCCATCTCGTCAAGCGCTTTCCCTTAAGCAAAAAACAAGCCAAGGAACGGAATACCGCGAACCGTTTCCTTACCGCCGTCGACGACGTTTCCTTCGAAGTCGCCCCCGGCGAAATCTACGCCCTCCTCGGGCCTAACGGAGCCGGGAAGACCACTTGCCTCCGCATGATTGCCGGGCTTATATCCCCAATGAGCGGAACTATCGAAATCGATGGCAAAACCCTTACGAAAAACACGCATTCGCTAAGAGGATGCATCGGTTTCCTCACCTCTGAGCTCAAGCTCGACCCTTTTTTCACGCCAAGTTACACCTTCGCTTTTCTCTCAAGTCTTTACGGGATTGAGGGCGAAGAGATGAAGAGGCGGCGCGCGAGCCTCTTCTCGCGCTTCGGCATCGACAAATTCGCCGAAACGCGGATTGGTGAACTTTCCACCGGCATGAAGCAGAAGTGCTCCCTGGCGATGTCTATTGCCGGCGATCCCAAACTCATCGTCTATGACGAGCCGACCAACGGCCTCGATATCGTCGCCTCGAGGTCGGTCGAGGACTTCCTCACCGAGGAGCGTTCATCGGGTCGGGCCATCATCATCTCGACCCACATCTTCTCCCTTGTCGAGAAGCTCGCCGACCGGGTTGGCTTCCTTATCGAGGGAAAGATGGCCCTTGAAGGGACCAAAGAAGAAATCGCCAAGGCCCACGGGAGCGTCGAGGAAGCCTTCTTCGCCATCTACGGAGGGGAAAAATGAAACGCATTGCCGCCATTGCCAAAAAAGAATTCCGCCGCTACTTCACCGATCCCAGGATGCTTGCTGCCCTTTTCCTACCGGGCATCCTCATCTTCATCCTCTATACGGTGCTTGGCCAAATCTTCGACGGAGCCATCGCCCCGAGCGTCGAGCCGACCTACTCCTACCGCATTGCCTATAGCGACAATAGCGGCTCCTCGAACCCGACCATCCTCACGGCCTTCGATGCTTATCTCGAGACTTCCGAACACGAAGGCGAAACGGTCTACATCCCCTATCATGCCGAAGAAATCGAAGAGCAGTGGTCGCTTCTTGAAGAAGGGGAACTCGACCTCGTCATCCGTTTTTCCGAAGGCTTCGAGACCGACCTCGGAAACGGCTCGCCGAGCAAACCGAATATCGATTTCTTCTACAACGCCTCCCGCTCGGAGAGCGAGACAGCCTATGGGGTCTTTTCCTCGCTCGTCAACGTCTATGACGGCTACACAGTCAACGGTTCCGGGGAGAACCCCAACGTCGGCGGCGAATCCTTCGCCATGACCTCGCTTATGGGCTTCATCTTCCCGATGGTCATTGTTTCGCTCCTCTATTCGAGCTGCCTTTCCATTTGCCCGGAATCGATTGCCGGCGAAAAGGAGCGCGGAACCTTGGCCTCGATTCTCGTAACGCCGATCAAACCTTACGAATTCGCGACCGGGAAAGTCCTTGCCCTCGCCGTCTTGTCCGTCCTTTCCGGCATCGTCTCCGCCCTTGGGACAATCGCTAGCATCCCGACGATGCTCGGCGGGCTCAGCGTCCAACTTGGGGCTGCCGAGATAACCGGGCTCTTCTTCGCCATCATCGCCGTCCTTCTGATGATGGTTTCCCTCTCCAGCTTCGTCTCGGCCTTCGCCAAGTCTTCGAAGGAGGCGATGTCTTACCTCGGTCCCCTTGTCGCCATCCTCATCATCCTTTCCATCGTGCCGATGATCTTCGACATTACGCCGATCGGCTTTGCCTTCGTCCCTTTCCTGAACGTAATCGGCTGCATCTCGAGCCTCTTCGTTGCCCCCGTTTCCTTGGCCTACTGGGCCGTCTCGATCCTCGAGTCCCTCCTCGTCTCGGCTTTCTTCATCTATCTCACCGTCCGGATGTTCAAAAGCGAACGGGCGATGTTCGGCTAAATCTAAGGAAAGGAGTCGCAAATGGAAAGAAAAGGTGTCCGCTTCGGCTGGAAGAATTGGCTTACTGTCCTCCTGGTCGGCTTGGCTGGCCAATTGGCCTGGGTCATTGAAAACAACCAAATCAATCTCTGGGTCTATTCCCAAACCCAGAACTCCAACTACATCACCATCATGACGACGGTATCGGCCGTCGCGGCTACCCTCACGACGTTCTTCATGGGGGTCTTAAGCGACCGGCTCGGCAAGCGGAAGATCTTCATCGCCGGGGGATACGTCCTTTGGGGCATCTCGGTCGGAGCCTTCGGCCTTGCGAGCTTCT
>CASEWT010000046.1 GCA_949291655.1 uncultured Bacillota bacterium | reverse complement strand
ACCCGAACGACCAATGACGTTACCCAGGTCGAGTTAATCATCGCCTTTGGGATGACCCAGCTCATCAAAGCTCCGGTCATGGCTATCTGGGCGATTTGCAAAATCATCGACTCGAGCTGGCAGCTTTCCCTTTTGACTGCCGCGGCCGTCGTCCTCATCGCCGGCGTCATTCTCGGGCTCATCTATTTCCTCGTCCCTCGCTTCAAAATCGTCCAGAAGCTTCTTGATTCCATCAACCGCGTCGCTCGGGAAAACCTCTCGGGCATGAAAGTGGTGCGGGCCTTCAACGCCGAGGGCTACGAGCAGGCCAAGTTCAGCGAGGTGAACAAGAAACTCACCGACCTTCAGCTCGGCAACCGGAATTTCCTTGCCATCATCAACCCCTTGATGCTCCTCGTCCTCAACGGCTTGAACCTCGGGATTTATTGGCTTGGTGCCTATCTGATTTCCGGCCTTCCGGAGCTTGGGCAGCAGCAGACTCTATATGCCGACGTTGTCGTCTTCGGCTCCTATGCCCTCTACGTCATCCAAGGCTTTATTTTCCTTGCGATGGTCTTCATGATGTGGCCCCAAGCCCGGGTTTCGGTCTCCCGTATCTCCGAAGTGCTGAAGACGCCGATCAAGATCAAGTCAGGCATCGTCAAGGAGACGGCGGTGAAAGGCCAAATCGAATTCCGTGACGTATCCTTCCATTACGAAGATGGCGGAGATGTTCTCAAGCACATTTCCTTTAAGGCCTCGCCCGGCGAAACGGTGGCCTTCATCGGGGCCACGGGATGCGGCAAGTCGACCCTTGTCGGCTTAGCCGCCCGGCTCTATGACCCAACGGAAGGGGAGATCCTTTTCGACGGCATCAACATCAAGGATTTCGACCTCGATACCCTTTATGAAAGGATTGGATATGTTCCGCAAAAAGCCGTTCTTTTCTCCGATTCCATTGCCGACAACATCAAATTCGGCGACGAGGAAGGGAAGATTTCGGACTCTGAGGTCGGCAAGGCCTTGGCCATCGCCCAAGCCGACGATTTCGTCTCCTCGCTCCCCGATGGGACTTCCTTCCAGGTAGCCCAAGGGGGCAGCAACCTCTCGGGCGGGCAGAAACAACGCCTTTCGATTGCCCGGGCGATTGCCAAGAACCCGGAGATTCTCATCTTCGACGATTCCTTTTCCGCCCTCGATTTCGCGACCGACAAAGCCCTCCGGGCCGAACTCGCGAAGTCGCTCAAGGGGACGACGGTGCTCATCGTCGGCCAGCGTCTGGCTTCCATCAAAGACGCCGATCGGATCATCGTCCTCGAAAAGGGCGAAATCGTCGGGGAGGGGAAGCACCAGGACCTTTTGAGGGACTGCCCTGTTTACCGCGAAATCGCCTTGAGCCAGTTCTCCGAAGAAGAGATCAAGAGCGAAATGTCAAAAGGAGGCAAGTGAAATGAGCCCGCGCAGCAAATCGATGGATCGCCCCAAGGACCTCAAGAAGGCCGGGCGCGACCTCTATTTTTATCTCAAGCCGTATCTCCTCCCGCTTGTAATCGCCCTTCTTTTCGGGATTGCCTCCGCCCTATTGGCCATCTTCATCCCTAGTCTCGTTGGCTCGATGAGCACCCTCATCTCGGATGCCATCGTGAGCGAGGGAGCCATCGACATGGGGGAAATGGCGGCCATGGGCATCACCGCCCTGGTATTGATTGTCCTCTCGGCCCTCTTTTCCTTGTTCACTACTTTGATTTTCAACCGGATGACCCTCCGGATGAGCCGGCGCCTCCGCGACGACCTCGAACGGAAGATCAATCTGGTGCCTCTCAGCTATTACTCGGACAACGCCTATGGCGACGTTCTCTCGCGCTTCACCAACGACGTCAATTTGATCGTCGACTCCGTCAACAATTCCCTTAGCCCCATCGTTACCGGCGCCTTCCAATTCGTCGGATGCGTGGCGATGATGTTCGCGACCGAGTGGCGGATGGCCCTCACGGCTGTGGCCGCCTCCCTTATCGGCATCGCGCTGACTTTCCTCATCATGAGCCGGAGCCAGAAGTACTTCCTTGCCAAGCAAGAGGCCCTCGGCGACTTGAACGGCTACATCGAGGAAATGTACGGCGGCCACGACGTCGTCAAGGTCTCGGGGGCCGACGAACAGGTCAAGGAAGAATTCGTTTCTTACAACCAGCGGGAAATGAAAGCCAACTTCCTTGCCCAGGTCCTTTCCGGCCTCATGCCGGCCATCAACACCTTTGTCGGCAACTTCTCTTATGTGGCCGTTTGCATCGTCGGGGCCATCGGCGTAAGCGAGGGCTGGCTCAATTTCGGCGTCATTTCCTCCTTCATTCTCTTTGCCCGCCTCTTTACCTCGCCTCTTTCCTCAATAAGCCAAGGGCTCGCCCAGATGCAGAGCTGCCTTGCCGCCTCCGAGCGCGTCTTCTCCCTCCTTTCCGAAGGGGAACTTCCAAGCGAAGAGGGAAAGACGGCGACAATCGAGAACGTCCGCGGCGAAGTCGAGTTCGAGCACGTCCGCTTTGCCTACGACGACGAACCCGACAAGATCGTCATCTCCGATTTCTCTTGCCGCGTGAAGCCGGGCCAGAAAGTCGCCATCGTCGGGCCGACCGGGGCTGGTAAGACCACCCTCGTCAACCTTCTCATGCGCTTTTACGAACTCCGGGGCGGCTCCATCAAGATCGACGGGGTCGACACGGCCACGATGAAGCGCGAGAGCGTTCATGATCTCTTCGGCATGGTCCTTCAGGACACCTGGCTTTTCGAAGGCACGGTCCGGGAAAACCTCGTCTTCAACAAGGAAGGGGTAAGCGACGAGCAAATCATGAAGGCCGCCCGGGCTTGCGGCATCGATAGCTTCATTGCCTCCTTGCCTAAGGGGCTCGACACCGTCCTCGACGACAATACCGCCATCTCGGCCGGACAAAAGCAGCTCTTTACCATCGCCCGGGCCATGATCCAGAACAACCCGATGCTCATTCTCGACGAGGCAACGAGCAACGTCGATACGCGGACGGAAATCCTCATTCAGGTCGCGATGGACCACCTTACCTCGGATCGGACCTCCTTTGTCATCGCCCACCGGCTCTCGACCATCAAGAACGCCGACCTCATTCTTGTCATTTCCCATGGCGACATCGTCGAGCAGGGGAACCATGACGAGCTTCTTGCCAAGGGAGGCTTCTACGCCCATCTCTACAACTCCCAGTTCGACGAGGGTTCCGGCGACGGCTCGATCGATTCGATCATCAAGGAAAGGGGAATGGCCAAGGCTTCCTGATAAGGATCCCGCCAATCGGCAAACCGGTAACGAAGTTGCAACCGCCCGGGCCTTTTCTAAACTAAGGCCAGGAGGATTCTCATGGACAGAATCAAAGTCGTGCAGTACGGCTGTGGGAAGATGAGCAAGCTCATCGTGCCGTACCTCCTTGCCAAAGGAGCCCAGATCGTCGGAGCCATCGATACCAATCCGGCCCTCGTCGGAAAGGACCTTGGGGAAGCCCTCGGCCTCGGGCGGACCCTCGGGATCAAGATCAGCGACCAAGCCGACGAAGTCCTCGATAGCACTGACCCCGACATCGCCATCGTCACCCTCTTTTCCCTCGTGAGCGATTGCTTCCCGCATTACATGCGCTGCCTTACCCGCGGCATCAACGTCATCACGACGTGCGAGGAAGCTACCGACTGCTGGAGCACCGATCCCCTCCATGCCAACATCCTCGACGTGACGGCCAAGGAAAACGGCTGCACTTTCGTGGGAAGCGGGATGGAAGACATCTATTGGGTCAATCTCGTCGCCCTCGCGGCGGCCGGCTGCGCCGAAATCAAGGAAATCAGCGGCGAGGTTTCCTACAATGTCGAGGACTACGGCCTCGCCCTGGCCAAGGCCCACGGCTGCAACCTTACGAAGGAGGAATTCGAGAAGACCCTTGCCCATCCGAGCGAAATCGTTCCTTCCTATGTCTGGAACTCGAACGAGGCCCTCGCAAGGAAGCTCGGCCTCACGGTCAAGGGCGTGAAGCAGGAAAGCGAACCCTACGTCGTTGACCGCGATGTCTATAGCGCTACCCTTGGGAAGACGATCAAGGCCGGCCGCTGCATCGGGATGGCGGCGGTGGTCACGACCGAGACTTACCAAGGCATCACCCTGCGGACGAAGTGCATCGGGAAAGTCTACGGACCCGATGACGGAGACATGTGCGACTGGCACGTCAAAGGGACGCCGAACGTCGAGTTCCACGTCGACAAGCCGGCTACGCCCGAGCATACCTGCGCGATGATCGTCAACCGGATTCCCGATGTCCTCAATGCTCCCGCGGGCATCGTGACCGTCGATCAACTCGATACCCTGAACTATCGGACCTACCCGCTTGAATACTATCGGAATCGCTGCGGGTGCCATCGCCATCATTGATTCGTCCTCCCCGAATCGGCCCCGGCTTTGCCGGGGCTTTCTTTGCTTTCCCTCCCCTTTATGCTATAAAAAGCCCATGTCCATCATCGCCGGCTATCTTTTGCCCCATCAAGCCAATCTCCTGCTTCGGCAGAAAACGGGGGCGGGCGAGAAAACGCTTATCGCCTACAAGGAAGTGGGCGAGCAGATCGCCCGCCTGAAGCCCGATACCATCATCATCGTGACCCCGCATATGGAAAGCTACCGGGACTATGTCCAGATTGCCGATGGCGAGGTCGGTAGCGGCCGCCTTTCCTATCGTGGCCGGGGCGAATACAAATTCCGGATCCTTTACGACAAGCCCCTGGCCAAGGAAATTGCGACGGTCTGTTCCCTTTCGAGCTTTCCGGCCGGAATGGACGGGGAACAGGAGGGCAGCCTCGACCACGGGACGATGGTTCCCCTTTTCTTCCTCAACCGAAGCTATTCCTCGTTCCGGGCCGTCCGCATCGGGGTGAGCGGCCTTTCTCTCTATGACCATTACCGGCTTGGCCAGCTCATTGCCCGAGCGGTCGCAAGCCTCGGTCGCAAAGCCGTCATCATTGCCTCGGGGGACCTTTCCCATGCCCACGAGGAAGAAGGGCATGCCGAGGCCGCCGAGCGCTACGAGAGGACGTTTCTCAATTGCCTCGGACGGGGGAATTTCGGGGCCCTTCTCAATTTTTCCCGCCGGGAGCTCCATCTTTCCGGGGAGTGCTGCCAAAGGCCGGCTACCGTCCTAGCCGGGGCCTTCGACCGCGAAAACGTCGAAGCCAAGATCCTTTCCCGGGAAATCATGGGGGAGGTGGGCCTTGCCGTCGGCTCCTTCCTTCCGAGGGGAAGCAATCCCTCCCGGGCTTATCTCGATCTTTACCTGGCCAAGGAGAAGATGCGGATTTCGACCAAGCGGAGCCAATGCGATTCGGTGGCCCGCCTTGCTTACGCCGCCCTCGATTATTACGTCAATGAGCGGGGCCGCCTCCCGATTCCTTCTTGGGTTCCGTCTGCCTTAAGGAACCAAAAGGCCGGCGTTTTCGTTTCCTTTTACAAGTTCGGGGCCCCGCGGGGTTGCCTCGGCACGTGCTTTGCAAGGGAAGGGAACTTGGCCAACGAAATCGTTTCCAATGCCATTGCCTCGGCTTCGAGCGATCCCCGTTACGGGGAGGTCCGGCCTGATGAGCTTCCTTACATCGAAGTCAAGGTCGACGTCCTTTCCCGTCCCGAGCGGGTCAACGACCCGGCTCTTTTGAACCCCGAGCGCTTCGGTCTTATTGTCGAGCACGGCGAGAAGCGCGGCGTCCTCCTTCCTCGCCTCGATGGGATTTCCAGCGCCGACGAGCAACTATCCGTCGCCCTCCGGAAGGGCCGTTTCGAGAAGGGCGAAAACTATTCGCTTTTCCGCTTCCTTACCGCTTCGCACCGATAGAGAAATAGGGGCGGAGTTCCCCTTCGAGCGCCTTGCCGAGGCGCGGTTTGCCCCTATCCGAAAAAGCCGGGAAATAGGAATACCCGTCGTCCATCAGATGATCGAGAAGGAAGAGGGGCGGGGTAACGATGACATAGCGGCCGCCCATCGTTCGCACTTTTTCCTCGAGAAAGCTAATTACGAGAGATCCAAGGCCTTTTTGCCGTAGATTTTCGAGGACGTAGATATAGATAATCTCGTAGTTTTCCGGGTCGATTTTCTTGACGAGGCCGCCCGCGAAAGGAAGGCCGTCCCTTTTTAGGAGAAGGGCCACGGCCACCTCGTCGGGGCCAATCGGCGGGCAAGAGGGGAAGAAGGCTAGGGCTTCCCTGTCGCTCCAGGGGAGAAAAACGGGCTTGACCATAAAGGAGACAAATTCCTCGTTCGTAGTATAATCGCAGGGCAATGAATTGGAGCATCCTGAAGCAGAAGCTTCGTTATCACTACAAGAAATACCTCGCCATCCTTTTCGCTTCCCTCGCCTGGGCTTCCCTTGTCGGGTCGATGGTCATGGAAATCGTCTGGGCCTATGGTAGCGGAGGGACGATGGTTGACTTCAATTGGATTTGGAATCTCATTTTCTCGGCCCTCGTCTATGGGACGATTCTCGTCGGAAACATCCAGGGAACCTCGACGGCCTTTTACGGGATTCTTCTCTTCGTCTTCTCGACGGTCATCAATGCCGGAATTAACCTCTTTCTCGGGGGAATGAACATCTTCGTTTCCCTTTTTGCCGGGAATCCGCTCACGGCCGCCGTCGGGTCATTGACCATCCTTTTCACGGTCGCCACCCTCGTGACGGGCATTTTCGTCTATATCCGCTGCCGGGGGTTTCTCGCCAATACCTACCCTTCCTATTCCGGCCTCCGGAATTGGACGATTGCCTTCTGCCTTTTGAGCATTCTTTCCTCGCTTTCCTTGCCGGTCCTCATGGGCCTTATTACCGAGTGGGACTGGACGATCATCACCTCCTCCTTTGCCGAACTCGGCGACGTTTTCATCGCCGTGGCCATCTTCTTCACCGTCAGCCGCCTGAAGTCCGAATATTGACTTTATAGGATTCAGTTTCTTCTCTATAATCTTTCCCGCGAAGGGGAGTAACGCCTCGCTTTTGCCCGTCAGGACGCCGCCAGGCCGGGCAAGAGGGGATTACCCGCGTGAGACCTTCCAAGTTGGAGGCTTTCTATGTTGGAAAACAAAAGCGTCGACGAAGTGTTGACTTCGCTTTCGACGTCGGTCGAGAACGGCCTAAGCGAAGAGGAAGTCAAGGCTCGCCAAGCCAAGTACGGGCCCAATGCCTTGGCCGAAAAGAAGAAAAAAGGCTGGTTCATGACCTTCATTGGCGAATTCAAGGACCCGATGGTCATCGTCCTGTTCGCCGCGGCCCTCATCTCCCTTCTCCTCGCCATCTTCTCCCCGGCCGAGGAAGGAGCTAGCGGCTTCGCGCTTTTCGAGCCCTACTTTGAGGTCATCATCATCTTCGCCGTCGTCATCTTGAACGCTGTCATCGGGACCGTTCAGGAAATGAAGGCCGAGAAAGCCCTCGAGGCCCTCAAGGAAATGTCCTCGCCGACGGCGACCGTCCGCCGGGGCGGGAGGATCCTCGATGTCAAGGCGACCGAGCTCGTCCCGGGCGACATCGTCGTCCTCGAGGAAGGTAGGACCGTCCCGGCCGATCTCCGCCTCATCAAGTCCTTTTCGATGAAAGCCGACGAGAGTTCGCTCACCGGGGAATCGGTTCCTTCCGAGAAGGATGCCGAAATCACCTTCAGCGAGGAAGTTGGGGTCGGCGACCGCGTCAACGAAGTCTTCATGTCGACTCCGGTCGTCTATGGCCGCGGGGAAGGCGTCGTCATCGCCACCGGCATGAACACCGAAATCGGCCGCATCGCCGAGATGCTCGATAGCGGCGAGGAAGAGATGACCCCGCTTCAAAAGAAGCTGGCCGGCCTTTCGAAGTTCCTCGGCTATCTGACGCTTGGCATCGTCATCGTGATGCTCGCCGTCAAGCTTATCTATAGCGGCGTT
>CASEWT010000045.1:2181-10304 GCA_949291655.1 uncultured Bacillota bacterium | reverse complement strand
ATAGGCGCCTATGAACGGCTGCGGGGGCTCGATCCGCAGAATCCCGATTGCTATCGCGTGCTGGCGATCCTCTACGATCAGGAACGGCAGCCCTTTTCAGCTATCGCCATCCTCGATTCCGCCGAAGTGCGGTTCGGAAGGATCGAGGTGCTTTCGGAACTCAAACACAGGCTGCTGGTCGGGACGCGGAAATACGACCGGGCCATTGCCGAAGCGCAGGCATTGATCGAAGCGGCTCCCTACAAAGCCGAGAACCATCTGTTGCTGGGGGAGTTGTATGCCCGTCAGAAGAAAGATTCACTGGCGCTTGCGCAATTCGAGGAGGCATATCGGATCGACTCCACCGACGTCGCCGTGCTGGCGACATTCAGCGAATTCTACAATGAACGCCGCGACTACGCCGCCGCACTGAGCTATTCGGGCCGGCTCTTCGCCGGAGACGAAATGCCGCTCGAAGAGAAGATCAACTATTTCGGGCGCATTACGGCCGATCGCAAGTTCTACGGAAACTATTACCTGCAAATCAACGGATTGGCCACGACCCTCGCATTGAAATACCCGCACGATGCGCGTGTGGTGAAACTCTATGCCGACCACCTGATCGCATCCGGGCGGCTGGACGAAGCACTGGACTATTACAAGATGCATCTCGACGACGATCCGCCGCAACTCGACTTCTTCAACGCGGTCATCGACATCGAAAACTACCGGGAGCGCCCCGACTCCGTGACGCTCTACATCAATCGCGCCATCCGGTTGTTCCCCGACAACCCCGATCTTTATCTGCGCAAAGGACACTCGCTGGCCTACATGAAGCACTATGACGAAGCATTGAAGTTCTTCCGCAATTCATTGAAACTGGCACAAAACGATTCGCTCAAGGGGGCCATCTGGAATTTCATGGGCGATGTTTACCACATGCAGGCCCAGCAGGCCGCCGCCAAAGCGGGGAAAAACGCGACGGAAGAGGAGATGTTCGCAAGCCGGAAGGGGCCTGCGGCGCGTTACATGCGAAAGTGCTACGATGCCTACGACCGGTCGCTCGCATTGCGGCAGGATAATCCGATGGTGCTCAACAACTACGCCTATTTCCTCGCGCTTGCCGAGCGCGATCTGGAACGGGCGCTTGCAATGGCCGAACGGGCCATCTCCCTCGAACAGGGAAATTCGACGTACCTCGACACATACGCATGGATCCTTTACCGGCTGGGGCGCTACGACGAGGCAAAAAAGGCCATGCAGCAGGCGTTGTCGCTCGACCGCAGCGAAAGCCCCACGCTCCAGTTCCATTATGGAGACATCCTTGCCGCAAGGGGCGAGACCGTCTTGCCCCGCTCGACGATCGGCTCGGGCGCAAAGGCAGCCAGATAGGCGCCGAAACTCCCGAACTCCCTTTCGATGGAAAGGAAAGCCTTCGCATTAACGACCGCCGCGCGGATCTTGGCCTCGTTTCTTACGATGCCGGGGTCTTTAAGAAGCGCTTCGATCTTCTTTTCGCCAAAAGACGCGACGATATCCGGCTCAAAATTCTCGAAGGCTGCCACGAAAGCCGCTCTCTTATGAAGGATCGTCCGCCAGCTTAGCCCGGCTTGGAAACCCTCGAGGATGAGCATTCCGAACAATTTTTTCCGCTCGCTGACCGGGCGGCCCCACTCTTGGTCGTGGTAGGCAATGTAAATGGGGTCGTCGAGAGGTACCCATCCGCAGCGTTTTCGGTCCATGCCTCGATTATGGAGGCCTTACGCAATCAATCAAGGCTCCCTTTTGCAATGTGCCGGATTTGCCTTATGGAAATCCCTTCTTTCTTAAAAGGTTTGGATAATCGCATTGCTTCCCTTTGCAAGTGCGACTTAGACGGAACTCCGGCTTTAGGGTTCTTTGCCAAGGGTAAATTTGCCTGTCCTGTCCCTTTCTTTGGGGGATGCAAAAAACCAAAAGGAAGTAACGGCATCTCTCTGAAAAGGCTGACGCGGTATCTATCTTCATTGGAGGCGCCGAAGGCAAAATCGATCATAAGCCCTTTCCTTCAGATGAACGGCGAGAAACATAGCCGAGGCCTCTTGAAGACCAGCGGACCGACGATGGCGGAAGCGACGTCTAGCGCCCCGGTTTTAGGAGGGTTATTCGCGGACGTTTCTCCTTTTGTCACGGATTTCTCCGTTACCGGCATTCCTAACTGCCTGAAACCGATAAACCTTAGAAGCCTTACGGCTCCTATGACAACAAGCGGATAGCAATAATCAAGAAGTGCTCATTTTTGCAATTCTCCTTCTTCCGGGGAAACGTTTGGCGTTATGATGAAGTGAAATGACTTCCTATCTCGACGCGGCCCGAAAAGCGTCCCCGCTCGTGCAAGTTCGGGGCAAGACCTATTTCCAAAACGGACAGGTCCGGCTCCTTTCCTTCGACGGTGCCCATGCCGAGCTCAAATCCTTCGGCACGGCCACCTATAACGTCGATCTTTACTTCGAGGGAAAGAAACTGAGCAGCTATTCCTGTTCCTGTCCTTTCGACCGGGGAATGTGCAAGCACGTCGTCGCCTCCCTTTACCTACTCGAAAGCCAGTCCAAAATCGCGCCTAGCACCTCGGCCGGGTCGGTCTCCCGCCCGGGGACATCAACCCTCCAAGCCTATCTTGCCTATTTCCGGGAACTCGAGGCCCTCCACCGGGAGCCGATGGCCTACGACGTCCGCCGGCTCGGAACCAAAAACCTCTCTCCCGACGATGTCGAAACCGTCCTCGCGAAGACGCTCGAATTGACGATTGCCAATTCCTCCTCCTACGGCGGGGAAATCGGCTTCTACGACAACCTCGTGCGCCTTTTGGCCGTCGATGAGGCGACTGTTGGGGCAAAATGCCTCGCAAAAGCCCTGCAAAATATTCAAAAAGCCTCATTTAGGCCCCTTTTCCGCCTTTTCCTTAGGGACAACCAGACGGCCGCTTCCGCCTATCAAAAAGCGGCCCTTCCCTTCCTATCGGCCCTTCAAGTCCAGGCGGCCGGAGTCTATGGACGGATGGCCCTCGAGCTCGGGGAGCTCCGCCGCCTCCTCGACGGCATCCTTCCCTTTGCTGCCAAATGCTATCCGGGAAGCACCCTCCTCACCTTGAAGGAGACGCGGAGACGCGGCCTCGTCGAGGAAACGAAGGCCATCTTTCTCCAGGCCATCGAAAGCGGAACCTTCGACTACGATTCCTTCTGCTACGTCCTTCCGAGCCTCCAAAGCGAGGAAAGGTCCGCTTGGCTGAGGCAGGCCCTCCTTGCCCAGGACGACTTCAAAGGGTACCTGCGGATCCGCTCGCTCGCGAAGGAGGAAGACGTTAAGTCCATCCTCGCGAAGCTATCGGCCGTCGCCGGGGAGAAGGGCTATGGCCCCGCCTTCGACTTTTACGAATTTGGGATTTCCTCCCGCGGCACTTTGGCCTCGGTCGACGTCGATGACCTCGTCTATGCCCTTCCGGCCCTACAAGGCGACGTCCATGAGCGGGCACTCAAACGGATCACGACGCGCATCGAAGCCGAACTCAACAAGAAATCTGACGTCAAGGAAAAGCTCGTTCCCGTCATCCGGTCCTTGGCCCTTTCCCACTCTCCCCTCCTCACCCACTATTTGAAAGACCCCCGCCTTCTCAGGGCTTCGGCTCGCTATCCGCAAATCGAGGGAGCCATAGCCTATGTCTATGTAAGCCTCGGCCAAGCGGCGGCCCAAGGCATTTACCGATACGGAGGCCACGACGATGTTTCAGACTAACGCAACTTCCATCAGCCTCCTCGACGAAGCCGGGCACAATGTCTACGAAGCCTTGTGCGAAGGGCTTTACGACCTCTATTTCCGTTACGACCGGGAACGGGAAACCCTTTCCTATTACGCCTTCGTGAAGCGCGATACCCCTTCTCTCCCCCCGGTTTTGGTCGTCCGCCTTTCCCCCGAGGGGCCCCTTCAGGATTCCTACGACCAGGACTACCCCTATGCCTCAAGCTACGTCCGCGGCTTCCTCACTTACCTTTTCCTTTCCGAGAGGACCCTCTCGGACAAGGAAATGGAAGGCCTATACGGGCGAGAATACCCGGAGCTCCACCGCCTCTCCAACCTCGACCCGGTCGCCTACAAGGCCCATCGCGAGCTCCGGGACGCTTTCCTCGAACTCACCGAGCAAATGGAGCCTCCCTCTCTTGCCTCGATTGCCGAGCAGGCCAAGGAAAGGCAGAAAGGCCTCGCCTCCGCGGTCGTCACCTTCTCCCGCTTCAACGAGGGGCGCTATTCCGTAAGCCTTGCGATATACCAGGACGGAAAGAAGCTCGCCACCCCCTCGACCCGGCCCTTCCTCCGCAAAGTCCTCCTCGGCGGGACCTATCTTTCCCGCGACCGCCGGATCCCGACGAAGAAAGAAGAATACGAGCCTCCCTACGGGGAAGTCCTCATGAGCCTTGCCCGTAGCGACGAGCAGCTCTATCAAAGCGAAAGCAACATCTACGGCTATAGCGCTTCCTATTACCTCGTCGGGGAGGCCGCCTTCCTCGAGTGCCTCTTCCTCCTTGCCGGGCGGAGCGTTGCCATCGAAGGCCGGGTTTACCAAGTGCCTTCTCCGGTCGATGGTTGCGTCGGCTTCGACGAAGAAGGAAAGATCGTCCTCGCCCCAAGCCTCCCGGCCAAGGGAACCAAGCACGCCCTTTCTACGGAAAAGCTGGCCTATTGGGCCGACGGCAAGATGGTCCTTGTGTCCTTTCCAAGCCCGAATAGCGCCGCGCTTTACGCCTTCTTCCTAAAGCACGGGAAAAAGGCCTACAACGAGGTTTCCGACCTCTTTCCGAAGCGCGTCGTCCCCAAGCTCGGGAAGGACCTTTTGGCCGCCGAGAAAGTCACGGGAAGCAAAAGGAAGCTCGCCATTTCCCTCTACGTTTCCCTCATGGACGACCAAAGCCTCGGCTTCCAGACCCTTTATCTCATCAACCACGAACCAACCGATCCTTCCGTCTTCGAGGAAAATCCCCTCGGGGCGTCTCTCCGCCAAGCTTACCTCGAGGCATTGAAGGCGGCCGGGGGAATCGAAAACGGGGCGGCAACCGACCCCGTTCCCTTCTTGCGGGCCGACCTCACCGAGCTCGGGAAGCTCGCCGACCTCCATATCGACGAGGCCCTCATGGGCATCAAGGTCGTCCAAAGCCTCCCCCTGAAGGTCAGCGGGAGCTATGAGAACAACTGGCTTTCCCTGAGCCTTCACGCCAACGACTTCACAAGCGAAGAACTCCGCTCCGTCTTCGAGGCTTGCAAGAAGAAAAGGAAGTTCGTCCTCCTCGGGAACCGGGCCGTCATCATGAGCGATGAGGTCAAAAAGGCGGCTGAGCTGGCCGCCTCCCTCGGGCTCGACGAGGCTCTTGAAAACGACCACCTCCCCCTTTACGAGGCCTTTTCCCTTCCGGGCCGGGGCGAAGGCTTCGCCGAGTTCCAGTTCGACGCGAAGCTCGGGGAAGCTATCGAAGCCATCGCCTCCTACCGCGATAACGAAGTCGAGCTGGCTCCCGAGGTCCGAAGCGCCCTCCGCGACTATCAGTACGAGGCCGTCCAATGGCTGAGCGTCCTCGACCGCTACGGGCTTTCGGGGATCTTGGCCGACGACATGGGGCTCGGGAAGACCCTCGAGACAATCGCCTACGTCTCGACGCTCCATGACGAGCGGCCGATCCTCGTCGTCTCCCCGAAGAGCCTCGTCTACAACTGGGCCGTCGAAATCGCCCGGTGGTACCCAAACTGCCGGGTCGAGACGATCGACGGGCCCCGGAAAAGCCGCGAGGCAACCATCGCGAAGATCGCTCCCCGTAGAGACCCGACCGTCTACTTGATTTCCTACGACACCCTCCGGATCGACATCGACCTCCTAAAGGGCAAGGAATTTGCCCTCGCCGTCCTCGACGAAGGGCAGTTCATCAAGAACAGCTCGACGAAAAAGGCCCACGCGGCCAAGGGAATCGAGGCGGCCCGACGCCTGGTTCTCACCGGCACCCCGATCGAGAACGACGTAACCGACCTCTGGTCGATCTTCGATTTCCTCATGCCGGGGTATCTAGGAAGCGAATCGAGCTTCCTCCATTCATACGCCGATAACGGGCCCGATTCGAAGATGCGCAAGGTCGAACTGCTCGTCCGCCCATTCATCCTCCGCCGGAAGAAGGAAGACGTCCTTTCCTCCCTCCCCCCGAAGACGACGATCCAAGTCCCGGTCGAAATGGAGGAGGACGAGCGGGCCCTTTACGAGTCCTGGCTCATGAAGACGCGCGAGCTCGTCCAAGGAGGAGAAGGCCCGATGGCCCTCCTCAAGATGCTTACCCGCCTTCGCCAGATCTGCATCGACCCCTCGACTTTCCTCGAAGGGATGGAATGCGTCTCAAGCAAGCTGCAGCTAGCCCTGATGATGATCGAAAATGCCACGCAAAACGGTCATAAAGCCCTCGTTTTCTCCTCCTTCGTCAAGGTTCTCGAACACCTTGAGGCTCTCCTAGGGGAACGGAACATCCCCTCTATGAAGATCACCGGGGAAACCGAAGGGAAGGAAAGGGTGGCTATCGCCGCGGCCTTCAACGAGGAAGCTGAAAGGAAAGTCCTCCTCGTTTCCCTCAAGGCCGGGGGGACGGGGCTGAACCTCCAAGGGGCCGACACGGTCATCCACCTCGACCCCTGGTGGAATGCCGCGGCCGAGGAGCAAGCCAGCGACCGGGCCCACCGCCTCGGGCAAAGGCGCCCGGTCACCGTCTACAAGCTCATCGACCACGACACGGTCGAGGAGAGGGTCGTCGCCCTCCAGGAAAAGAAAAAGGCCCTCTACGAGGCCTTCGTCAAATCGGGGGAAGAAGGTGTCTCCTCCCTTACGATCGAAGACATCAAGTTCATCCTTTCGTAAGGGCAAGACCGGCCCCTCCCTCGAGGGGCCTTTCCTTTACGCTATCAGTCGACGGGATGGGGACCGTCGCAGAAATAGAGGATCCCGAGGCAATGGGGGCCGCAGTGGCAGGAAATCGTCCCGCCGGCCTTCGTGGCGTAAACAGTCTTGAAGCCGGCCTCGAGCATCATCTTCTTGGCCATCTCGACGGTCGAGGGGTCGGCCGAGGAATAGGTCACGAAGCCGATTTCCGGGTCGATGTTCGGGAATTCCTCGAGGGTGGCCTTCACGTAGTCGGCGACCCACTTCTCCATCTTGCCCTTGAATTTCTTGCCGGCGCTCATGGTGCCGGTGTCCGGATGCATGATGATCTGGGGCCGGAGGCGGAGGAGGTTGGCCCCGAGGCGGGCGATGGCCGAGCAGCGGCCGCCCTTATAGAGATACTCGACGCTTTCAAGGGCGAAGGAGGTCTGGTCGTAAGGGAGGCGCTCGAGCACTTTCTTCACGATTTCCTCGACGCTAGTGCCTTTCCTTGCTAGGCGCGAGGCGTAGATGGCCTGGAGAGCGATACCGGTCGAGAGGCTATGGGTATCGATGACGGTGACTCTCCCCTCGAACTCCTGACTCGCGAGGATGGCGTTCTGAGTGGCCGAGGTAATCCCGCTCGAAAGGGAGAAGTGGATGACCTTCTCGGAGGTCTCGAGAAGGGAGGCGAAATGGGTCCGGTAGGTTTCGACGTTGATGGCCGAGGTATGGGGGAGAGTCCCCGTCGCCTCGACGTAGGCGAAAAGGTCGTCGCCGCTTACTTCCCCGTCGGTGGCTTCCTTGTCGCCGAGAATGAGAATGAAGGGAATCGTCTTGATGTCGTACTCCGCCAAGAGATCCTTGGGCAGGTCGATGGTCGATTCGGCACTGATCTGGATAGGTTTCATCTTTTACGCTCCACAGGCAATTATAGGGAATGGGCGCGCCAAAGGAAGAGAGAGAAAGTATACTAATGGGGTCAGAAAAAGGAGAGTTGCCATGGAAGCCTTGGAAGCCATCTTCGGCCGCTTCAGCTGCCGGAAGTTCGAGAAGGGAGAAATGAAGGAGGAAGACAAGCGGAGTATCCTCGAAGCCGGGATGAGCGCCCCCTCGGCCATGAACCGCCGCCCCTACGACCTCGTTCTCATCGAGGACCCGGAAGTCCTCCGGCCCCTCGAGAAGAGCAAGCCGACCCTCGCCCTTTTCTACGATAACCCCTTGAGCG
>CASEWT010000045.1:0-2130 GCA_949291655.1 uncultured Bacillota bacterium | reverse complement strand
CGTCCTCATCGTCATCGACGAGGAGAAGAACCCGCACCCGGAATTCCAAGAGCAAGACGTTGCCGCTGTCGCCGAGAACATGCTTTTGGCCGCGACGGCCTTAGGCTACGGCTCCTTATGGGCCGGGATTACCGAAAATAGCGATTTCCAAGCCGGTCTTGCGGAGCTTTTCGATATTCCGCACGGCCATCGGCCGGCCATCCTCCTCTCCTTTGGAACCAAGGGCGAGCATAAAGAAGAACGGCCTAGCCGTTACGAGGAAGGGAAAATCCACCGCGGCCGCTGGTAATTGAGCCCTCCGAAAAAGCCGATTCCGCGCGATGAATCGGCTGCGAAAATCGACGTGCCCTCTCCGGCTGGAGAGGGTTAAGGCTAGTCTAGGAAGAGATATCCATCCTCCCGAACCTCGAAGCGGCAGGAATAAAAAGCCTTGAGGAAAGCGGCCATCGCATCGATGTCTTTCACTGCGCATAGCTCGGAGGAAGAATGCATGGCCAGCTGGGGAATTCCGATATCGGCGGTAAGAAGGGGCACTTGGGCCGTCGAGAGGTTCCCGAGGGTCGAGCCGCCCCGGAGGTCGCTTCGGTTCGTGAATTCCTGATAGGGAATCTTTTCCTTTTCGGCCAAGGCTTTTACGAAGGCCGAGGAAAGGGCGTTGGTCGTATAGGTCTCGGAGGCCGCGCTTTTGATGGCGATTCCCCTGCCGAGGAGCACTCGGCTCGTCTGATCGGCGAACTTCGCGAAGTTAGGATGGGTCGCGTGGGCGTTATCGACGCTCAGGGCGAAGGAGGAGGCCACCGCCGCCTTGAAGGAGAAGGAGAAGGAGGCGGCGATCCGCTCGAGGGTATCTTTAAGGAAGGTCGAGGCCGCCCCCTGGCGGGTCAAGGAGCCGACTTCCTCGTTGTCCGCGGCATAGAAGACGTGGATGTCCTTTCCTTTCCGCACGGAAAGGAAAGAGAGGAAGCAAGCGTAAGCCGAAGCGAGGTCATCGAGGCGCGGGGAAAGCAAAAATTCCCCGTTTAGCCCGCATTTGGCCGGCTTTTCCCGGCTGGCCAAAAAGAGGTCGAAACTGAGGACATCTTCCTTTTGGACCCCGAGTTCTCCGGCAAGGAAGGAGGGAAAGTCGACCTTTCCGAGGGCAAGAAGAGGAAAGGTTTCCCCGTTCCGGTCGAAATGGGCGCCTTCGTTCACGCCCCGGTTCAGGTGGATGGCCAGCGAAGGGAGGGAAAGAAGGTCCCGGTCGACGTAAAGAAGGCGGGAGGAGACTTCCTTCCCGGCCCGGACCATGACCCTCCCAGCCAAGGTCAAGGGGCGGTCGAACCAGGAATAGTCGATGAGTCCGCCATAGGGCTCGACGTCGAGGACGGTCCCTTCCTCCCGCACGATGACCGGATGGGGCTTGAGCTTCCAGGTCGGGCTGTCCAAGTGGACGAGGGAGAGGCGGAACGAGGGCGATGGATTATCCGGGACGTAAAAGGCGACGAGCGAGGAGCCGTTCCGGGAAAAGAAGTAGCCCTGCCCCGTCTCGAGGGGCGAGACCTCACGCTCGCTCAGTTCCCGAAAGCCGGCCTTCCGGAGGTTCTCCTTAAGGAGCGAAGCGGCGTGGAAGGGCGAAGGGGAAGAAGCAAGCAATTCGATGACTTTATCAGAAACCATGTGGAAATACCTCAAAGGAATGCTAGGCCCAAGAAAGGGGCAAGAAAAGCCCCCGAGGGCAATTCCCGGGGGCGTATGCACAATCCGGACTAGGCCTTATAGAGCATCAACCAAGTGCCATCCGGCGTCTCCACCGTGAAGAAGGGCTCCGTAGCATAGGAGACGTATCCCATCGTGTAGGAGACGCCTTCGACGGTCAGGGTGTATTCGTCGGTCCCGATGACCTCGAAGCCCTCGGCCGCCGTGCCGTTATAGAGGATCGTTCCCTCGGAAGTGAACTCGATGGTATGCGCGCCGTCGTCGGTCTTCCAAGTCCCGACGAATTCATCCGGGAACTCCAAGGTCGGGGCGGTTGGAGTTTGAAGATAGAGTTCGGCTTCGACGTAGTCCTCGTCGGTGATGCGGATATAGCCGAAGGATTCGAAGTACTCGAGCGTGTATTCTTTTCCGTCGATCGTCGCCGTCGCCTTGAGG